>OMYM01000048.1 GCA_900315225.1 uncultured Erysipelotrichaceae bacterium
ATTCCTTCATCATGTTTCCGCAGTATCCCTTCGAAAGTTTCAAGGAGAAGCGAAGCCTGGGAAGTGGGGACAAGCCTCTTGCCAGGGACGCATGAGAAAAGGACACAATGATAGCACTGCTCGATCCGCTTGATGGAAGCCTTGACCTTTGCCATGGAGAAGCCGGACTCCCTGGCAATATCCGCCATGCTATGACCGCGGATGATGTTGACGACAGTCCAAATGTCATCGATTGAGATAGGATTTGATTTATACATGGTTTATTTCTCCTTTTTGTTGCTCTGTGTGCGGAACACATGGAAAGCTTGTCATAAATAAAAGAAAAAAGTCAAGCCGTCAATGCATGAGTGGTCAAATTTACGCATGAACGGTCATCTTTTTTTACAACAAGTTTTTTACGCGCCAAACGCATTTTGCAACATATGGTCAACGCACATACGCACATAAAAGAAGACGATTTAGCGCGCACAAAAGAACCCCATTGATTTTTCAATGGGGTGTCCATCGTAAAATTACTATAGTTTTTTTTCTTAAAAGGAGTATTATATTAGTGTCCAAAGGGAAATGGATCCAAACCTTTGCTAATGACGCATTGCTCAGTGTTTGAGTCAATGCATTCCATTGTCCTGTTGCGTTGCAAAGAGACGTCAATGTATAAATGCAACTACTTCAACTTTTAACTCTTAAGTATATTTTTTCGCCGTGAAGAAAACAATAGGCGAGAAGGAGAATCCATGAAATCGTTATTAAAGAAATTATCAAGGAAATTGTGCAGGTACGGCTTTTGCATTGGCTTGTTGGTAGGTATGGTGTTGCCGACAAGCGCAGCAACGCCAACCTACGGGCATGGGTATCTGAATGGGGTTGGCAACCTATCGGTGTACATTGACTATAATTCAGGCGTAGGCTATTGGCAGACGTATATTGACAACGCCGTAAACAACTAGATGTATACTGGCTGGAGCAATCCCATCTACATGAATTATGTGACCTCCAATTATGGCAGTAACATGGACTTTCATCAGGTAACCAATGCTTATTTCGCCATTGATGCAATCGGACCATCTTATGTCAGTTACTACCAATGGGGAGGGCAGTCAGTGCCGCCTAGCAATGCTGGATATAACTGGACAGAAGTAAACATTAATGATGACTATTTCAGACAATCAACATTTATAAATTTCATGGCTCAACAGGTTGTTTCACGTAGTGTTGACCAGCTTTAGGGCTGGATTACTATTTGCGCGATGATAAACAGACGATTATGTATCCATATTGGGAGTTAGCCGCTTATAATACTGTCCAGTACTGTGACAACGAAGCGATTCTAGATTTGTATTGATAATTTGCAGGAGGGAAAAATGAAAAAAGCAATCATTATTATGACCGTTTTGTCTTTGTCGGGATGCGAGGCGACCACATTGGCTGAGTCTCTCAAGGAAGACCATTTGGATTCAGGCGAGACAGCGGTTTTGGAACCTGCGGCTGCACCAGAGCACGAAACGCCGAAGTACGAATACTACGATGCCTATGCGCAACTGGAAGGCGAAGTGTATACTTCCGAAATGACCTATGACTACATTCAGTTTGCGGACAAGGACTACATTTATGATTATGCCGAGGATATTGTCGTCGGGCATGTCATTTCCATTGACAAGGGAAGTAACTGGAACGAGATCGCCGAGGAGTATTGCACACCCTACACATTGGGGAGATTTGTCGTGTTGAAGAGCTTCAAAGGCGACTTACGGGAAGGTTCTGTATATCAATATGGCAGGCAAGGAGGCATTGTTACTGCCCAAGAATATTATGCAACGTATGAGGACAAGGGAGACAAGTTCAAGCGCATGACTGGAACGGATCCCGACTATATCGGGCAGTTTCCCATTCATTCCAACAAGATCGAGGTCGGGAAAACCTATTTGATGTATATCGTCTCGGCACAAGGTGTCAAGGATACTTGTGCGATCTTTGGCCAGAAGTGTGGACTCAGAGAGCTAGATGAACTGTTCCCAGAAGATTATGCCAATGCCAAGGTGTTCAACAACGTAATGGAAGAGTGGGAAAACCTTGCGGATGTTGTTCCCGAGGTGTAGGTGGATTTGCCCAGGAGAATCACATAAACCAATAAGCTGAAAAGCATGGAGGAACAGTGCCTTCATGTTTTTTTATGTCTTCCGCGCGTTGACTGATCCTGAAGTCATCAATCGCAAAAGTTTTATGTGACCTTCTACATGTCGCCATCGTATATTAAGTGAAAGGGGTAAGAAATGAAGATAGAGGATGTACTGGATCGCTATGGCGACGACCTTTACCGGATAGGGATTTCCTTTATGCAGAATCGCAGTGATGCAGAAGACGCGGTACAGGAAACTTTATACAAATACATGGCAAAGGCACCTGTGTTTGAAAGCGAGGAACATGAAAGACATTGGTTGATCCGGGTCATGGTCAACGAATGCCGCAATATCCAGCGTCTACGTTTTCGCTCTGTTCCGTTGTCCACGGATGACGTTCCTGCCTTCACCGAGGAAGACATGCATGTCATGGACACGTTGCGGATACTCCCCTATAAGTACAGGGAAGCTCTTTTGTTGCATTACAGCGAAGGGTATCCATTGAAAGAGATAGCCGAGATGTTGAATATTTCCGAGTCGGCGGTGAAGATGCGCATACATCGTGGTAAGAAAGCATTCATCTTGGCGTATGGAAAGGAGTTTGGCGATGAATGATATTCATAAGGTGTGCCATAAGATTAAAATCGATGAAAAGGCAAGGGAAAGAATCCTTGGCAAGAGGCATCATGTTCCTGCAACTTTGTTTCTGGTTCCAATTGCATGCATTGTTTGCGTATGTCTGTTTTTCGGGGTTTCCAGAGTACCTAGGCAAGAAGAGCCGACAGATGGAATAGTTGCTGCGGATGTGCAATACGAAGTCTTGGGGACGGAAAAGATGGATGATGAGATCATTGTCAACAAAGTTAAGGATGATGAATTGACGGTATTAATGGACGTTTCTGGATGCAAGGTTGATGCAACGGATGAAGGCTTTGTTGAACGGTTGAAAGCAATCAATGTAGTTGAAAGCATTGCCTTTGATCGTGCCTATGCCATGTATGGCGGCATA
>OMYM01000003.1 GCA_900315225.1 uncultured Erysipelotrichaceae bacterium
CAAGACCCCAAGCTTGGCTTAATGTCAAAAACGCCAATTTGATTGATTTCCTCATTCCCATATTGAACCATGGCGTACAATTCACTGTTTCCATGCCCCTCATAAGAAAACACATGCCACTCATCCTCCATCCCACAATACGTTACCTTAAATTCGTTTGGCAGCTTTTGGCTGGCGTGAATGATATTTACTCCTATAAACAGAACAAGTACTACAAGCAAGAATTGATATGTTTTTTTCATGATAATCCTCCCTATTCTTTTCTATTCCTCTGTGCTATCATTCGTCTTTATGCGTTATTTTTAATAGGTTTGGCTGGTTAACTTTTCTTCTGCTCCGCCGAAAACCGTCAAGATTTTCGGGCGAAACGCCAAGACTCTTCAAGAGGGCGACCTCCTTTTACAACTCTGTAAAGCTGCTGATGTATTCTCATCCAGCATAGCATCCCACATTTATGCAGTCAAGCTCCTTGATCGCTCCATTTTTGTCCTTAAAAATAGTAGTCGAAAATATAACTTAGCCTATTCGGAAAGTTTACATACGTATTCCTGCCTTTCTGACATATCGTGCAACGCTCCGCAAGAATTCTTTGGTTCAGGACATGAGACGTTACGGTTGTAGGCTGCCAACTACAACTACATAAATTATACACGAATGAGCAAGATTGAATAGTCTTCACTTATGATGACGGGTAGCATTAATCGAGATACTACTTTAAACTTTTAGAAGGTGTCCCAGAGAATCAACAAACAAAAAATCGGAAGAAATGGGGAAATCTCTGTTGGGATATAATGAAGACACAGCTAGAGCCTTGCAAATTAAATGCCAGAGTCATACTGTTAAGAAAATATTTGTGCAAAGCTACTTCCGATCAGATTTGTTTTGTGGTAGAATATCTGGCATGGAAACCAAGATAAACGAAGAACGCATCAAATGGATGCTTACGATATTAAACGAACCACAGAAAAGATGGTATTGTGCCAAAGAAGCAGAGCTGTTGGGAAGAGGAGGAATCAAGCAGCTTTCAGAAATCAGTGGCTTGCACAGAAATACGATTAGTGCGGGATTGAACGAAATACACTCTGATGGTTTCTGTGACACAGTAAAGCAAGTGGTTGGCTCAAGCGAAAGTGCGCGTTCTGAAGGAATGGGCCGCAAGCCTACGATTGAGCGATATCCCGAGATCAAGAATGCGATAGAATCTATTGTGTCAAGGGGAGACAAAAGGAACCTAACGGAACCTCTAGGATGGGTTTCCTACAGCCTGCGTGGTATTTCGGAAGAACTCAGGAAAACAGGATATAACGTGAGTCATGTTACGGTAGGACACATCCTCGAAGAAATGGGATATTCTCTTAACAGACAAAAGAAAACGGAACTCACGGACGATTATGCGCGGATTATGGAGATAAATGAAACATGCAAACATTACATGTTCCTTCACCAGCCAATAATCGCTATAAGCTGTAGAAAAAAAGAGAAGGCAGAGAAGAAAAACAGGTATGTTTGGATGGAGCGAAAACCAAGCCCCAATGACCCTCCCGAGAAGAAAAAACATGGCTATGCATATGTTGGCATTGACAACGTAACGATAGACCTTGCTATCAGTTCCTTGCGTTCATGGTGGCACAACACGGGAAAGAGTCAATTTCCAAACACGGACAGCTTATACGCAGTCTTTGATGAAGCGAAAGACGATTCTCTCTACGAGCTGCTTAAAACACGTCTACAAAGCTTTGCGGATGAGATAGATATGCCAATTCAAGTGAGTCACATGCCCCTAGGTATCACAAGATGGAACAACATAGAGCATTCCTTTGTCGACAAGATAACAAAGAACTGGGGCGAAGAATACGTTGAAACTTATATGATTACGGTAAGCCTTATAACAAACGAACACAACCAAACGGATGGTATTGTGGATGAGACTCATAAGGAAGATCACCAAGAAAGATGGAACTACACTGTTTTTCCATAGAAATCAAAAATGTAACAGTCATTCTGGTAGAAACCAGGAAACAAGTTACACCGAAAATTTACAGCAAACAAATGAAATCTACTCAATGGAGGTCGAGAAATGAGATTACCAAATGATTTTAATGAAAAAATTGATAATGCGATCCAGTTCTTCTGGGATACACGAAAATCTCAAATATCACAGCAAAATGCTTCTGGATTCCATGACCAAGGAAATCGAGGTGCTGTTACTGGTGGCAAACAGTTGGATGGCTTTGTCGATCTTATCCAAGACGTGCTTTTATTAAATGACGTTCCCAAAGATTGTATTTTCACAAGGTCCAATGTTGAGCTTCCTGGCTATTATCGACCAAGTAAGAAATGGGATCTTCTAGTCATTGATAAGTGCAAGAATGAACTGATAATAGCCATTGAGTTTAAAAGCCAAGTCGGGCCATCCTTTGGAAACAACTTTAATAACAGAACAGAGGAAGCCATGGGGAGTGCTCTTGATATTTGGACTGCATATCGAGAAGGGGTTTTTGGAGTACAAAAAGCCCCGTGGTTAGGATACTTCTTGATTTTAGAAGATTGTAGTAAGTCTAATGAACCTGTAAGAGTTAATTCACTGCATTTTCCTGTATTAAAAGAGTTTGTAGATGCATCTTATAAAGAGCGATATGAAATCTTCTGTAGTAAACTGTTATTAGAACGACAGTATAGCGGTGCGTGCTTTATTACTACAAAAGTATAGGGTGATCGAATTCTATATGATTTTCCACGAGAAGAATTGTCTTGCATGGCGTTTGTTCGATCAATGATTGGAGCAGTCATGTCACATTTTACTAATTAAGGGAGGAACACGAATAATGCAGAATGCTTTATTTCACGCGGATTCGCGTGACCTTAGCTTTATTAAAGATGGGAGTGTTCATCTTGTCCTCACATCACCACCATACTTTAATTTAAAAGAATATCGCAAGGGAGACAACCAGCTGGGAATAATAAATGACTACCAACAGTTCGTTGATGAATTGGAAAAGGTTTGGAAAGAGTGTTATCGAGTTCTTGTTCCTGGAGGAAGAATCGTTTGCGTGGTAGGTGATGTATGCCTTTCAAGGAGAAAATACGGAAGACATGCGGTAATGCCTTTGCATTCCGATATAGCTGTGTCATGCCGTAAGATCGGCTTTGATAACTTAAACCCTATTCTATGGCATAAAATCTCCAATGCTACATTTGAAGCCAATACAAGCAGCTCTATATTGGGAAAGCCATATGAACCAAACGCGATCATAAAGAATGACATGGAATATATTTTGATGGAAAGAAAACCCGGAGGTTATCGGAAACCAACAGAGCAACAACGTGAGAAAAGTAAAATCGATAAAGAAGATTTTCAAAACTGGTTCACCCAAATATGGGAAATGCCTGGCGCATCCACTAAGAATGGTCATCCTGCACCATTCCCCCTCGAACTCGCTACAAGGCTTGTAAAGATGTTCTCTTTTGTTAATGATATTGTTCTAGATCCTTTCTGTGGAAGCGGCACAACAATGCTAGCCGCAATCAATGAAGATAGATCTGCTATAGGTGTAGAAACAGAAGAATATTATTGTCAACATACGCTAAAAAGGATCGAAAAGGCAAAGACATTGTTCCACAACTATAACATTCAGTATTACGACATCAGTAAAGAACCAGATAGATACGAAGCAAGACGAGATAGCATTGCAAGCTCTTGATGGTTACTAAACAAAATCCAATTCAAAAGCTCTCAACCATGAAAATGTTGAGAGCTTTTGTTTTTCTCCATTTGTGTCAATCCCCTTTCGAGGCGCGAGTTGCAACTGGAGAGATGGTCTACGACTGCTATACCTGCGGGGTGTCAATCCCCTTTCGAGGCGCGAGTTGCAACGGTGAACTATACGTTTTGCCAAGACGGCGCGAGTGTGTCAATCCCCTTTCGAGGCGCGAGTTGCAACGTTCCAGAGCGTTCACGTTTGATTTGCACCACATAGGTGTCAATCCCCTTTCGAGGCGCGAGTTGCAACCGCATGACCACAAGGACCATGCAAAAGCCGTGTGTCAATCCCCTTTCGAGGCGCGAGTTGCAACTGTTTCATTCAAACGACATGCGGTTCATTCAGTTGTGTCAATCCCCTTTCGAGGCGCGAGTTGCAACTGTAAACATACAAATGTAATAATCAACTATATTGTGTCAATCCCCTTTCGAGGCGCGAGTTGCAACATGCTTATCAAGTATTTAGGAGCAATCACCCAGGTGTCAATCCCCTTTCGAGGCGCGAGTTGCAACCGGAGGCGGCGGCGGTCCGCGCAAGCCGTATGTGTCAATCCCCTTTCGAGGCGCGAGTTGCAACTCCCTGCATGACCCCACGTCTGGTTCCAGTCGCTGTCAATCCCCTTTCGAGGCGCGAGTTGCAACGGCTTTTTGTCGTTTGCTTCTGCGTCAAAGTCCTGTCAATCCCCTTTCGAGGCGCGAGTTGCAACGGATTGTCAAGCTGATGATCAAGGATCCCGACGGCTGTCAATCCCCTTTCGAGGCGCGAGTTGCAACTTGATCTCCACAACGTTTCGGCACGGGTTCCTTTGTCAATCCCCTTTCGAGGCGCGAGTTGCAACGAGGACTGGATTGAGGTAACAGACGATGGGAAATTGTCAATCCCCTTTCGAGGCGCGAGTTGCAACCCCGCAATTTCCTCCTTTTGGATGCTTTTCGGGGCGGTTGAACCCAATTTCAACCAACTCGCTTACCTATTATAGCATGTTTCATCGCCCTTACAAGCTTTTTTTGTGTTTTTTCTCTGTTTTTCCCGGTCATTTTAGTGCGAACCTCCTAGGGATTTTATGAGAGCTTGAGGTTCGCACCAGCATCTGTATGATTAACTTGACTGACAATTTGATAAATAATGAAGTTTTCGGCAGAATGATAATCAGGAAGAAAACAAAATACCGCTTTTCAACAACTTTAGGCTACGCACTCAACGGGTCAAGATTCTCGGAAATAATCAAAGTCGACAGCTTCCGACATTATCTCGTATGCCAAAAAGACTTGCGCCAAGCACGGCAGATCTTTCATCAACACTGACACATCAACAAAAAAAGGACTTCCTTCTAAAGACCTGTGCGGCTCTTAGCAGGAAGGATCCAAATCAGCATATAGAAAGGTACCACTTTCCAGCAGGTTGTGCAACCCCTGAAAAGAGATTTTTCATGATATTTACCCTTAAAAACGTACGCAAC
>OMYM01000089.1 GCA_900315225.1 uncultured Erysipelotrichaceae bacterium
AAACCTCCTCTGGATGCAACGATTATATCACATTACCCCGAAATATTCGAGAACCCACAGAAATACAGTACATATTCCCATGAATGGTTGAAGGAACATCATCCTGCTTACCAGCGAGAACAAGCAAGGGCTACGCCAACATCCTAGAGCAGACAAAAGCTTGATATACGCACCCCAACAATCATTCCGCATATCACAGCGGTCATACGATGGAGAATTCTACCTATTTGTGCGTCTAAGTATACGAAATAGTATGTGTCAAATGCTATCGATACGAATTTTCTAGCTATGAGGCATAGAAGAAGTGAGATCGACCGCCAAAATAGGGTGAAAAGTGGCTCAAAATCATACTTCTTTCGGTCGATGTATGAGTTAAGCGAACAGGAAATAATTATCGGAACTCTTTTGGTATTTGGAATACTCAAAATGCGATCAAAGCAACTCGATGATGCACTGTCGGCTTAATCGTCTAAACCAGACATCTAAAATAACAAGTGAAACAAGATGCCTTTGCTGGAAATGCGGTACCGTATGGATCGAATCGTGCCATTCAAATGATTGACCACCACAGCTTCGCCTAGGCTTATGCAGTTGCCATGGACTCAAGTTGTCGGAAAGAATGGTTTTTTCAGACTTTACCAAAGCAGTGTTTAAATACTAATTTTCGCCATTTTGGTGGTCTACAGTGTTCCGATAATTATTTCCTGCCCGCTAAGAAATGCCAGTTCAGTCGCTTTCATGGGGGTTTGCGATGCCGCCCGCCATGCAGAAAAATATGCTAACAAATAGACAGTTTTTAGTTTAGCCTTTTATCTAGCGCATTTTCGTAATTTCGTATAACTGAAATTTCGCGTTTGCAGTTGAGAAACTCATTTCTATTGTGTATAATAGAAGATGGGCTTTCTCCCTTGAACGTAAGCATGAGATCACTTTATCTCGACCTTACGCTTTCAACCTATCGTTGCTTCAGTGGTTGTCAACATCTCTGGGAGGGGCTTAACTCGTTACTTCCGTTACTTTTCAGAGGAAAGTGATGATTAAAAATGATAGAAATTTGCCGCAACAATTCCGATAACATGCATGCGCTAGTAAAGGACAACTTCATAAAGCGGATATTCATTTGTTCGACTGTGTTATAAACAAGACACCCACGAACCAACCGCAAGGAATACATTAATCTCGAAATCGAACTAAATTCAGACGTACACGCCTAAATACTCGAAATGTGAACGAATGGTTTCTGGATGCGCTGTGGAATTGCCACTGGGTTTCAGAATAGGAATTGCTGAAAATATCGGGCAATGGCTTGAATAATGGAACACTGCCTGGAGACAATCCACCCCCAATCCTTCCTGGAAATTCCTTCGTTGTTCCCAATCCTAGACTCCCTTCCTTGCCAGGGATGCAATCACACTGGGAATTGAAGCCAACGAAGTCTTCCCCATCCCGCCAGGCTACCGAACCGCCTGCCCTGCCGATGGTCCTTGAATGGCGCCATGTCCGATTTCCATCAACGGGTGGGGCATATTGGGCTTCGATAATGGATGTACTTTCTGGAACAACGACCCCATTCCCGTTCCGTTTGATGTTCCGGCACTTAATCCGCACAAGCCCCGCCTTCCCTGTGGTTCCAGTGTGTACGTCCGATTCAGACGTACACACTGGAACCACGGCGGCGAGACTTTGTCAATTTACCAGCAGCACCATAATAGTGGTTTGGATGGTATTGGCGAAAAAGATAGTCTTTCACCCACTGGATTAGTATATTTAGTATATAATGTGAATCATACCGCATGAATTTTCCCTTTTACGCTATATATTATGGGTTATATGGAAGGGAGAAAAAGGGTGTGTCCGTCTGGAATTTCTTTGAATTTAGGTTAATCCTGTAAAAAACTCCTATGTGCGACCTTATGAAACGAATACAAGGAGGTCTTAACAGCACTCCCGTCCATGAATGCCACCAAGAAAAATCCCGAATACTACTTCCTACAGCTGTGTGGGAATAAGGATAATATGCTGAGGGAAACAATCTTTGTGGGAAATAAGGAAACTTTCATCCACGATGAGTATAAAACGAAGACAACGCCAAATACGATATGGCATCAACCATGCTTTCTTACATTGATGCCACGACATATGACGGGAATGATGGAGATTACTCAATGTCGATGATGGATGGACGCAGAACTGCACCGCGAGTTCTTCCGAAGGAACTTTGAACCTGGACACCAAGATTAGCATTTTATCATGATGACGGGTATCGAAAGAGGAGGAAAGTAATAGATATGCATTAGCTAATTCAAACTGTGAAAAATGTTTATCGACAAAGAGATGAACAAAGTCGAAGATTTCATAGAGACCACAAACGATAAAGGAACGACATCTCGGAACCGATGAAAACAATTTAAAACAAAGGCAAATTGCACGCCAAGAAAGGATGCTACCAACGATGATTAGAATTGATGGCACTAAGCCAAATGGATCAGATAAATTGATAACCACTGCGCTTCAGCTGGTCTATTCATATATTTGTAATCGATATTCTTCCAAGGATGTCGCAAACATTCGTAACGAATTGAAAATCATTGCAAGAATTAAAGACTTCGACTTCTCTACAGATGAAAACGGGTATACATATGCTCAAATCCAGGAAATGCTTTCTAAAATAAACGAAAAGGAAAGCATAAGAAAAAGCAAAGGTGTATATTACACTCCGAGCGATGTTGTCAAGTTTATCTTAACTAATAGCGTTAAATCTCTATTTGGAAAACTCAAACAATATAATATATCCGATATGGATTTGCGTAGGATTCCATATAAGGCATTTTGTTATGCAAAAACTGTATTTGATCCAACTTGCGGAGCAGGAGAATTCCTTCTCGCTGCCCTTGAGATGAAATTGTCATTGCTGAAGCAGCATAAACAAACATTATCAAATGTAGAGATTGCAGAGGTCATTTCTACCATATATGGAAATGATGTTAATCTTGATTCGGTTATAATCACTGAATTAAGACTGTTGCTATGCGTTGCGGAATTCTGTGGAATTGAGCATTGCTACGGTATGGGAAATATAATGAATCACAAATTTACGACCTACGATTTTATAGGAACTAAAACACGAGCGCAAATTAAGCATCATATTATTGTGGGTAATCCTCCATATGTTGAGGATTCAAAAAGCGGTCTTTGTCCAGAAAAAAGATATGGTAATATCTATGCTAATGTACTTATTAATGCCGCTGAGCAACTAGAGAAAAACGGGGCAATGGGATTTATCATTCCATTGTCGTATGTATCAACACCGCGTATGAAACAGCTACGAGATGATCTAACTTTACTCGTTCCTGAACAGTATATTATGAGTTTTGCAGATAGACCCGACTGTTTGTTTGATTCTGTGCACCAGAAGTTATGCATTTTCATTGGAAAGGATAAACGCGTGCCAGTTACTCTTTATACTGGTAACTATCAATATTGGTACAAGGAAGAAAGAGAATTTCTTTTTCAAAATTTGCAGGTAACAAGAAACTCTCATCAATGCAACGATTTTATCCCTAAACTAGGCAATCAAATGGATGTTGATATTTTTGAAAAAATTACCAATCCTACAGTTACCACATCTATTTATGATATTTCACGACAAGGAAATGAATCGGTTTATTTGAATCGCCGAGAAGCGTTTTGGATGAAAGCTTACAGGAAAAAAATTGATGATCCAGAATACAAGGTGTTTAGCTTTGCAACAAAACTGGAGGCGGACTTCTGCTATTGCATCATAAACTCATCGCTCTTTTGGTGGTACTGGATTTGTGTTTCAGATTGCTGGCATGTAAGTAAAGCGCTAAATAATTTTAGAATACCCATTATGCCAAACAAAGAAGATGCCACTCAATTAGCAACAGCTTTGATTAATAAGCTTGAAGCAACGAAAGTTTATGTCGGAACTAAACAAACACAGTTTGAATACAAACATCGTGAATGCTTGGAAGAAATCCGTGCAATAGATGATTGTATTAATGCCGCTTATGGATTAACTAAATCTGAAAGTGAATACATAAAGACGTTTGCAATTAGATATAGAACAAGCGGAGGAATTGACGCACATGAAAGTAATTGATTTATTTGCAGGGTGCGGCGGATTGTCGCTTGGCTTTATACAGGCTGGTTATGATGTAAAGCAAGCGGTGGAATTCGATTCTGTTATAGCAAACACATATCAGATCAACCACCCTCAAGTCAATATGATAGTAGATGATATTAAAAATATAGACACTTCTGGAACTTTTGAAGGAGAAAATGCTGATATTATCATTGGCGGTCCTCCTTGTCAAGGTTTCTCTATGGCTGGTGCAAGAATCAGACGCGGTTTCATTGATGATCCGCGGAACTATCTTTTTAAGCACTACTTTAACGTGGTAAAGGAAGTTATGCCCACTGTGTTTATCATGGAGAATGTTAAGGGCATAGCAACCATGAAAGAGGGAAAAATTTTCAGGGAAATTCAGAGGTTATTTCAGGATTCGGAAGCTTTAGGAGGTAAGCAATATCACGTATTTCATCGGATAATAAATGCAACTGATTTCGGGGTTCCTCAGCGTAGGGAAAGAATGATAATCCTAGGTACCCTTATCAAAGATACAGATATTGAGGCGCTGTGGGAAAAGACAAAAAAAGACATCATGCAAGATATTCCGTCCTATTTTGACACTGTTACTATACGAGAGGCAATTGGCAATCTGCCAATGACTACCCCAGACGGAATAATACAAAACCCTATTCCCGAAACGGAATATGAAAAATACCTTTCTTGTGATGCAAAAACCATAGCAAACCATATTCAGTCTCGACATTCAAAAGTTGCAGTTGAAAGAATGAAACAAATAAAGAATGGTGAAAACTACACAGTTCTTAATGAGCAAATCAATTCTGTTCATAGTGGTTCATATGGTAGATTGTGTTGGGATGAACAATCCCCGACTATAACCACAAGATTTGATACCCCAGCTGGAGGCAGATTTATACACCCTGCTGAAAACAGAACGTTGACACCGAGGGAAGCAGCAAGGATTCAGAGTTTCCCGGACAGTTATACGTTTTATGGGGATAAACGATCAATAAGTCGACAGATTGGAAATGCAGTGCCTCCGAAGGTATCATATTTCCTTGCCCGATTGGTTTTGAATATATTAGCCACGGATAGTACAGGAGAATGATTGATATGAAAAACCTACTGTTCACAGGTAATCCTGCCACAGGAAAAACATTTCTTGCAAGAGCAGCTGCGTATTACCTGTGTCACGAAAAGTCAAATATAGACATTCTTCAATCAAGGGACATCTATGAGGACTTAGATAAGATCGAAGCTTTTATATCCAGCGATAGGTGCGAATTTATCCAAGTTCATCCAAGCATGACATATGAGGATATAGTATATGGCATAGAAATTAAAGCCACAGGATCGATGACCGTAGACTATGTAGAGAAACGGATTAAAAAGCTATGCGATAAAGCAAAATTATCAGAAGATGGGTTTGCTGTGATATTCGATGATATTTCAAGAATAGATGCAAGTACACTATTAGGAAATCTAATTTATGCCATGGAATTCCGTAATGAATCTGTTACTCTTCCTGATGAATCAGAACTGTGTATTCCAGGCAATGTCATTCTTATTTTTACGGAATGTGGAGAATTTCATTTAAGCAATTTGGACTATGCTCTGCGCAGAAGAATGGATTATGTTGTTGAGTTGAAATCAGACAAAACAATAATCGAAAAATATTACAATGCTGTAAATGCAAATGCTGGCAGAATAATTACGGATATCTTCGAAAGCATAAAGGAATTTTTGGCATCAAACGCCTCTCCTGGAATACCTGATGTCGCCGAAAAATTTATGCCTGGGCATGGACTGTTTATGGTTGATCGCACAGGAACATCATACTTTGTTCTTGATAAATTTAAGCAAAAAATGATTTACCAAATATTCCCGTTCCTGAACAATCTTTCTTCAATGGGAATAATTAGCGGAAATATTGAATCATTTGAGCAAACACTACGATCAAAGCTGAACATGGGAGTAGCAGGGCTTAACCATATTTCGAACATACAAAAGATAATGGTCAATTCTGGCGACCGAGTTGATCCTTACTCGTTAGAGGATACCATCAACTATTACGAAAGAGAGATTATACCGAATCACTGTTCTGACTATAAAGGCTTGTTAGAAAGCGTAATAGACGCTGTCGTATTAAACGGAGTGTTTCCAAATGATATAGCAACAGATTCTCTACTGTTTAATTTAGAGGTTGCATCTGTACCAAGTAAATCCATGCCAGTGGCACATGCCTCTTATTTGGTAAAAGTACAGGATGCTCCAAAGTATTATTATGAAACCGCAGTAAAAGGAAAGAATCGGCGTAATCCCCATGCATACTATTCTACCCGCCCAGGCAATGTGGGAAGATGGGCTGATCGTTCAGATGTTGCTGCGTATGAGATTTCATATACGGATGGCACACCAAGCGATACATACCTTCCACTGAATGGATTAAGACTGCATACCTTTACGACAAATAATGTTTGCAAGGATAATAACCCAGCGGAGATATACGGCTCCTTATATCGACTCTTGTTATACTATTTGAAGGAATACGAGATGAATATATCGCTGATTAAAGGACATGATGAGTCTTATATAGATTTGGATGAATCAATTTTACTGGAAATAAAATATCTCTTATCACTACATGATTGTCTCAAAAAAATAAAAGCTTCTTCGCAAACAGAACGAGAAAAAGCACGTATCGATTATTTCGGCACAAGGATGAGACAATTGCGAATGCTGTGGACACGACAAGGAGAAACAATCAGAGTTGACAAACAGAAGTTTGAAAATCTGATTTCTGGCTCAACCCCTTTTAGTGCCGAGGCATATGAGGATATTTATAACATCACAAGTGGTACAGAAAAAATCATAGAGATAAAAGGAGTTGTAAAAATGACTGACTTAAAGGATTATCAACAGATCATGGAAAACATCGGGATTCGTCAAATGGTATTTCAGGGACCTCCTGGTACATCAAAAACATTTGAGAGTAAAAAATTTGTACTTAAGCAGTTGGAGCCGTATTCTGAGTTCTTAACAAAACGCTTTGTAAGTCAAGAGGATATTTCTTTTGCACTTGATCCTTATAAGCTAATGGAAGAAGACTATTCTAACCCAGCGGCTTCTGCGAAATTGACTACGGGCGGATGGGATTTGGTACAATTTCATCCCTCATATGGTTATGAAGACTTCATAAGAGGTATAGAGGTGAAGGCTAATGGAGGACTCCCTTCATATAACAGTGTTAACAGAATCCTAGGCAAAATTGCTGAATTTGCTAAGTTTGCTGAAAAAGCCAATCCGACTAACCCTCCGAAGTTTTATCTCCTTATTGATGAAATCAATAGGGCAAACATTGCTACAGTGTTCGGTGAACTGATTTATGGTCTCGAATATCGTGACAGTAAAGTATCTACACCTTACGAAGTCGAGGATAAACTTACAGATCCTGTATCGAGAACCAAGGACATCATTCTAGGAAAAAATCTGTTTATTATTGGCACGATGAATACCGCCGATAAATCAATCAATTCAATTGACTATGCCATTCGCAGGCGGTTCCTTTTTATTGATAGTCCCGCAGACCGGAAGGTTGTCATAAGTTGCTATCAAAATGCCTCGGAAAATGACGATGAAAATTCCATTGAACTGCTGATGTTCGATGCAGTGCAAGCTATTTTCGATAATGAAAGATTCTTCAATGATGAGTATCAAAAAAATGATGTTCGACTTGGACACACTTATTTCCTTAGAAAAAGGAAAATGGGTTACGAGGAGGATTTCGTTGAACATTTTGTCTTTCAGATTATCCCTATCTTAAGAGAATATGTGAAGGACGGAATTTTAGATACTATAGAAGACTTGAAAGCCATTGAGCATACCCCTTCCGAAATACGGGATGCGGCTGACCGTGGCGAGCAGGTTCGCTTTATCAGCGAAAATATCATGCTATATGCTAAAGAGTTCGGAAACATAACAAAATCAGGAATGCGCATTGACAACGACTATGTTGGAGCATTTATCGAAGAGGTGCGCACTAAAATTGGATATTAGCGGAAAAATGACAATATGACACGAAATGTAATAATCCATCAAGTTAATGACTGGTCTGTGCTAAATAGCAAAGATGAAGTATGGACAAAAATAGATCTCTCTACTCCAGATGTCAATTTTGGCATACATAGATTTCAAGGAAAACTGTGGAGCAGCGGTTATGTTGGAGTAGGAAGACTGTATGATAAAAACGGTCGTCACCTTCAATCAGGAGGCAAAGAACATATTATCGTTGTAACATCACAATATGGCATGGACCCTTGGCAGATGCTTGAGACGGTAATGACGGATGATGAATATGATGATTACATCGCAGAAATGGACGCAGATGGAAAGTCTCTATTTCATGTATTTTATGACCAGCCATTGATCAAACTGTCCCAAGATACAGAACAAAATGGAGAATTATTATATGCTCTGAATTTTTCTGCGTCATGCTATAATCTTTGTAGAAAAGGTGTGAAGAAAACGATGTTCCATCAGGAAGAAAATTACGCCTCAAAAGTCCGAGGAAAAATTGAAATAAAGAAGAACATACGAATGAACACCTGCAAAGGTAGAAACGATAGGTTCTACTGCAAATATATTGATTTTACCGAAGATAATGTTGAAAATAGAATACTCAAAGCAACTTTACTGAAGTGTAAAGATATTATAGGGAGACGATTTACTCCAACATCCGAAGTATCAAAACGAATGGCTTATTGCCAGAATGCATTCCGCCGTGTGAAGACTGTTCAGATAAAGACAAGTGACTTCAATGGAGCGGACGCATCAGGACTTTATATGTACTATAAACCTCTTTTACAGCAGGCACGTTGTATCTATGAACAGAAATATTACACATTTAAAAGTGAGGATGGTCAATCTATAACCAAAAGCGTATTCACGATTCCATATATGATAAACATGGAATCTCTATTTGAGTTTTATGCTCGAATAGTTTTGAAGCGATCTATAAATACAGATAAATATTCCTTGGATCGATATTCAAAGAGATTGTATATACAGAAGAATGTTAAAGATATCTCTGAGGTTGAGCGTGGTATCCATCTAATGCCCTATTGCATTCCTGACATAATAATTTGTGAAAACGAAAGCCGAAAACCTATAGCGGTTATTGATGCAAAATATAAACCGAACACTCTAAGCTCACGGTCGGATACCCATCAACTGTTATCCTATGTCCTATTGACGGATGTTAAGCGATGCGGTTTCGTTTTTCCAGGTGAATACTGTCGTGCCAAGATTATGGATACGACAGAAACATCGTCACTTCCATTGGCTGTTAACTCCTTGAATTATTATGAACTGATTCTAGGTAATGACATCGATAATGTTTCTGAAGCTTTAAAACAAATTCTTCCGTAATAGGAATCTCCATGAAAGATTTACATGGCTCAGCAAAAGAATCCCGATAAAATCCTAAAGTATCAGGTGATAATACGAGGTTTTTTAAACGCAACTCAATACGTTAACCTTAGTTCTAAAAAGATTTTACACAGAACATGTGTATACGCTAGTTTATTTGTGGACCACTTGATACTATAAGAATTGGGCCACTGATAGTTTAAAAACATGCCATTTTAGGGTGAATGATTGTTTAAAAGTGGTCATTTTCACTGAATAAATATCAAAACCCGAGACTTTAAGCCACGGGTTTTGTTTTTTTCGGATCCCCTTGCGGAGTTTTGTGACAATATTCGGCCTATCCTGAATTCTGTGACGAAATGCAGACAATCCTCATGTTTTCGGGATCCCTCGCCCATTCCTCCAAGGCTCTCCTGATTGTGTCCACCATTTCCACCGGCACCCGCATTGTCCTGGTTTTCTTTCCGTAGATGCTCGGCCTGCCCGGTGCCGGGCGTTGCACTGTCTCGCTCCCGCCTGCCGCCGATCCATCCAAAAGCCCCTTGTAGAAATTGGCTACCTCCTTGTCGACTTTCAGGTATTCCTCCTTCAGCCTCTCCGTCAGGTGCAGCCCGTCAACGCCCTTCACCCGGGACAACGCGACATAAAGCTGGCCGCATTCCCAGCACGAGGGGTTCAGGTTTACCTTGCTGTACGTCGCCCCTTGCGCCCTATGGATCGTCAATGCATAGGCAAGCCTGATTGGAAGCTGGGTGTAGCTGCCAATCTCCTTGACGGCGAGCATTCCATCCTTGTCGACTGCATATTCATTGACCCGCCATGTCCAGAATGGCACTTCCGTGCTATCGGCCCGCCCGTCGAACTGGACCATGACGCCTCCGTCCAGCAATTCCGTCACGATTCCCGTCGAGCCATTGAAGTACTTTCCAAATGGGTCGTTCACAACAGTCGTTGCCCTTGCGCCGACCTTGAGCGCTATCTCATCCGGAACGATCTTGTCGGACGCAAGCACCCGGCCCGTTGCGCTTGCCCTGTACGTCCGGCATGGTCCTGGAAGCCCATTCAGCTTCATTGCGTTGATCCGGTCTGCCTGCTTGTTCGTCGGGCAGAGGTACAGGCCATCAGGGAAAGGATGGGGGGAGCTGTTTTTGCCGAACCAGGCAAGCGCCGATGCATCGCCTTCCCTTATCCTCAGCAGCTTCTCCACAAACTCCGGGTCGTTCTGCCTCTTTACCTGGTCGAGCATGACGGCCCTGAAGCCCATGCCCGTCCATGAATCCGACTGGAAGGCAAAGCCTCCGCCGATGCAGCGCCCGTAGTAGTTCTCCAGCCTTTCGCGCTCCTTTTTCCTATCGCTGACGACCGGCTTAAGCTGGAAGAAGTCGCCGGCCGCGATGAGCTGTATCCTCCTCCCTGTACGCTCCCTCGATTCGGCCAGCGATGCCGCCACGGAATCGAAGATGTCCATCCTCACCATCGAAATCTCATCGATGACGATGGCGTCCACCAGATCCAGCACCTTTCCCGCATGCCTCAGCGGCTCGTGGCGCCGCTCGTCGATGCCAATGTCGTTCTTCAGGCCAAAGAGCCTGTGGATGGTGGAGCCTCCGCACATTGCGGCGGCGGTGCCCGTGGCGGCGCAAACGATGACGTTCCTGCCGTCCATCCTAAGCTCAAGCACCGCCTGCTGCAGCGCCATTGTCTTCCCGGTGCCGGCGCCTCCGGACAGGAATATGTTCTCCCCGCCGCGGGCCAGCGCGAGGAATTCCCGCTGCCCTTTCGTCAGCTCCATCACGACGTGGCGCCCGCGAACTCCTCGCGATAGGGATTCGCGCAGTTTGTGTTGACGGCGTGCGACTTGAACATCAGCCTGCCGACGATCGCGTTCACCATCATTTTGTCCCCAAAGATCGTCTCCCAGTCGGAGAAGGAGACATTCGTCGTGATGATCGTGCTTTTTCTCTCGCTGCGGTCGGAAATGACCTTGAAGAACAGCTCGGACTTGTACCTGTCGAGGGTCATGTAGCTAAGCTCGTCGATGATGACGAGGTCAACCTTCTGGAGGGAGCTCGTGAACCTTGCCAGCTTCTTTTCAGTCCTTGCCTCGTCCATCTGGGTAAGCAGGTCCGCCGCCGTGAAGAAGCGTACCCTGAACCCTTTCTGGCATGCCCTGATCCCCAGTGCGATTGCCAGGTGGGTCTTTCCGGTGCCGGGATTGCCGAACATGACGATGTTCTCCCTTGCGCTGACAAAGCCGCAGGACCCCAGCTCCCTGATCCTCGCCGGCTCCTCGTTTTCAAACCGTGAAAGGTCAAGCTCGTCAAAGGACTTGCGGAGCGGGAAGCCGGCGCTGCGTATGCGGTTCTCTCGCCCCTTTTCATCCCGCGACTCCTTTTCTATCCGCATTACCTTGGCCAGGAACTCGGCGTACCCATCGTTCGGGCCAAGCCCCTCGACAACGCTCTCGTAGTTGTTGAAGGTGGGGAGCTTGAGTTCCTTTGCGTAGTATTTGATTGTTTCCCTGCTAATTGCCTTTTCCATTTTTTCCTCCTCCCAGCAGCCTGTCGTACCTGCTGTTGTCCGGCTCGTATATGCTGTTGTCGTGGCGCCCGGGCGTTTCCGCCTGTTCCTTTTCGGCGGCGATCCCTATGAAGCTGCGGATCGCGTCGATGGTGACCGCATCCGCCTCGGCGGCCCTGCGTATCGCCTCGCTTGTCTTTTCCACGCCATGCTCGACAAACAGCCTCAGCACCTTGACCATGTCCTTGTCCGCCCCGGGAAGCTTCCTGCACAGCTGGAACACATCGTCCGGAAGCGTCTTGCGGACGGGCTCCGCCTGGAACGCAGCCCTTGGCTTTCTCTCTATTTCGCTGATGTAGTGATCGAGCTTGTAGACGGTGTTGTTCTTCGTCTGCGGGCGGTCGTGGACTATCCTGGTCTCGGAATCGACGACGATCACCACCTTCAGCGCGTATGCCTTGACCGTGACGGTTCTCCCAACGTACTTGACGGGAACCGAATACTTGTTTGCGTCGCAGCAGACAAGCGCATCGTCCGATACCTTCGCCTGCGGGAAGACCCTGGCCGTCTCGAAGCCCAGCAGCGGAAGCTTTCGCAGGTGCTTCAGCTCCGTCTCGAACTGGTCGGCCACCGTCTGGGTTCTTCCCTGCACATGGTGCTCCTCGATATACTTGACGCATTCCTTGCGGATTGCCTCGTTCAGCTCGCCGACCGACTCTACCTTTGGAAGCGGCGTCAGGAACTCGTTTCGGGCAAGCCCGACAAGGTTCTACACCAGCCCCTTTTCGTTTCCCGCCGCTCTGTTGCAGAAGACGGTCTCAAAGCCGTAGTGGGCTGACATTGCCTCGTACTTCTCGGTTGCCACCGCTTTTTTCCCGCTTCCCTCGCTTACGGCGACGCCGCCGTTGTCGAAGATGACCCTGCGTGGCACCCCATGGAAGAATTCGAACGAGTTCCTGAGTCCTTCCAGGAACGTCTCGGTGTTTTCCGAGAGTCCGCAATACACATAGATGGCGCAGCTGTAGCACAGGCGTGCGCAGAAATAGTGGATCTTTATCTTCTCGCCATTGACGTATGCCTTCGCCTGTCCGAAGTCGACCTGGACGGCCTCGCCGGGATCGTAGAGCAGCGGGATGTCCGCCTTGGGGATCCGGCGTGCATCCTTTAGCTTGCGGCACCTTGCGCGGATTGTCGACTCCGCTCCCTGGAATCCCTTTTCGTCACGCAATCGCTTGAAGATCCTGTGGGCTGTGTGGCGCTGCTTTCTTTCGCCTTCCCTCTCATCCTCCTCCAGGCACTCCAGTATGAAGCTGTCCACGTCCTCGGTGACGACCTGCCTTTTCCTTGTGCGCTCCTTCCGGTGTTCCGCCGTTGGAATGCACGAGCCGTCGTAGTACTTCGCGACAGTGCTGCGTGCGATGTCGAGCTCCCTCGCGATGGAGCGTATGGTTTTTCCGTCAAGCGCCATCCTCCTGATAAGCCCGTATGTCTTGATGTCGATCATGGTCCCTTTCGGGATGCGTTTTGTCTTCTGTTTTCTGATTGCATATCCCTTGCCTCCTGTGCATACGATACACCCGGTTCGGGTCTCCTGCATCTTTTGGGGGCGATTTTTGGCGGAATGTGCTAAAATTCGGGTACAAGAAGGTAAAAAAATATCATGAGGGTAATAAGACTTGTCATTTCTAAAAGAGAGCACATCTATTATTTTAGGAACAAGGAGTCCTTCCGCAACGGGCGAAGCCGCATTGTCTTTCATTTCATTCCAGGGATGGGATCGATTGTGGGGACTGATGGCGAGACAATCATCGTTGTTGGAATTGACGGGGGCTTCGCCTGGATTTCCAGGAGGAAATTCACGGAATTCTATGATTCGATCCTTGAGAATGCCTCGCCGGGCAAAGGCGAGTTCTACGGCTTGTTCATGGGTCTTCTCAAGTACTTGTCGCCATATCCGGATTGCGTCGTTGTCATGGACACCGCAATGGTCTTTGCGCGAACCGAATTCATTGCGGCCACTATCCACGCCTTGGAAAAGGGGATCAGGCTGGATTTCATCGAGGAGCCATGCCTTTGCTCCGAAAAGTATGGAATGCTTCGTAAATCCGGGCTTGGGGAAAAGGGCGTCAAGGCGATCATGTCGGCCGACTACGGCATGGCCTTCGCGATGCCGCTTGGCAAGGTGATCGACAACAGGCTGGCAGAGGATAGGCTGCGGATCCTATCGATCGGCAGGACTCCCAGCCACACTGCGGAGAGAAACAGGATCGTGGAGTGCCTGTGCAGGATCCACATTGACTGCGGGGGATACATGATGACGGATGCATGCATCAGCTACATCAAGGATGTAATGGGGATTGGAAAGGACCTCAGCCAAGGCACATTCAGAAACTATGTGGTCGAGGCGACGGCCCTGTGCAGGGAACGGAAATGGGGAAAGAAGGAACTGCTTCCGATACTGCGCATCTGAAATTTGGTATACTGTTGCCGGGAGGTTGTAGACATGAACTATACACGCCATGAAATGCAGGACGCCAGCCCAAGGTCTTTCGCGGTTCCCTTGTTCTGGTCAAGGCTGATCGAGGCAACGGGCGAGCAAAGCGCGCTGACAAAAAGACAATGCAGGGAGCTGATGCGTGCCTACTGCTGCACGCTGCCTTATTTTGAGACCGATAAGAATCACAGTTGGAAAATGATCGAGGACTTGAACGGGTACCTTACCGTTCCAGTCGACCGGAAGACCCTTGCGGACTTGGCCGGGGAAGGGGAGGATTTCTATGACAGGGAAAAGCCTTCCATCGGCAGGCTTGAGGACTACGTGCGCAAGGGAGCGGGATTCCATGAGGAAAGGCTTGCCGTCTTCACGATCGAGTTCTGGGTATCCGCAAGGTCGTTCGCGGACAACCGTGAAAAGCTTGAGGAACTGCTTTTAAGGTCAGGGTTCTATCCACTGTACAAGGACTAAAAAAAGCCGGCGCCGCCCTTTTGGCCAAAGGGATGGCGTCGGCTTTTGGATTTCGTCACAAAATGCATTTTTTGAAAGAAGGAAAGCGGCTGAATGGCTCACGTTTAAAATATCAAAACCGCCTAAATTGGCCCACATTTATATCATCATTCACAAACATGTGAAAACAAAATTCGCATCTATGAATTGTGCTCTATTTAAATATATAATTAACGTATTTTTTGAATCAGCAACAAGTTGTTCAAGTCACCATTGGACGGACTTGTCGAGTACTTGAGCGGAGCCAAGATCGAGCAGTTTTTCAAGGATGCAAAATCCTATTGCAGGATAATGACCGCAGAGAAATGGCTGCCTATCACACTCAAGGGAAAAATGCTCAACGACATCATTGTGACAACCCTGTACGAGGCATTCCGCAAGGAAATCGCTGCGACCGGATTGAACATGTTCAATGCCTTGACCTTAATGAAAGGATTGGATTGCACCAGGGTGTCGGAGGATATGGCGGAAGTATCCGTTCCCAACATTGATGTCAAGGAACTGTATGGCGCTGTGGGCTTTGGCATTCCGACTTGTTTTGACATGAAAGCCTTCCGAAGGGAATTGCTGTATGGAGAAACCATGGACAGGTCTCAATATGCGATAGTTACAAAGAAAGCGAATACATCCTTTAAGGTTAAGCATTCCCCTTTGAAGAAGAAAAGGCATGCAGAGAAGAAAAAGGCAGAAAAGGAAAAGCAGAAGGCTGAGAAAAAGCGGAGAAGATCGCAGAGCGTGAACGGAAAAAACGGAGAAAGCCGCAGGATATGATTAAAGACATAAGCCAGTCATTTATTATGTAAGAAAAGTTACACTACACCCAGGAAAAAGCTCATCGAAAGCCATATGGCCAGTCTTCCCAGAATGTAGTGCTACTTTTTTGAATCTTAGGATAATTTCATTTGCTGTATGCCAGGATTTTATCTTTCCATCCACTGTTACATTCTTATTGGAACAAGGACTGTACCAAATGTCATGATCGCCCTTGCCTCTTCTGACAAAATAACAACCATACTCTTTAAGTACCTCTCTTCTTTTTTCTCGTATTCAGCCATGCATTTCCACCACTTCATGCCTTTCCGAAGTAAACAGCAGGTCATAATAGGATGCGGCTTGATTGTTTAGCCGCAAAAGCTCGGGAATTGCGAACTTGACCCTTTCGACAAGTGAATCAAAGGAACCTGACTCTTGCACCAGCCCTGGAACATCCTCGCTAGTTGCAAGCAAAACCTTAGCTTCATCATCCCAAACAAAGATATTCTGCACTTCATATGATCATTCTCCTATACCGACAAAATCGCTTGATATCACGTTTCCTTAAATTTGCCATGACAGCCAAAAATCCGGAACAGACATTTACAATCGTTCTCATATAGAAGCAGGCAGACAATGCAGAATTCCACCTGCTTGTGCATCTAAGCGAGTTTTTCACTTGCAGGATCTTTGATTTATACAGTATTTTCTGAAAAAATTTTCAAAGATCTCATCACGAGCAAAATAAAAAAGGAAGTTGCGCGCGCCAGAATCCATTGAATCCAATGAAAGAAAACGTTTTCATTTTCATGCGCATTATTAAGTATTGACATTGTTATAGTATGATAATTATCATTACTTTATACATTTGAATCAAAAATATTATTGTTCAGCTTATTGACTTTCTTCTGGTTTGGGGTAAACTGATATCATATTCAGTTGTTCACCGAAACTGAATACGGGAGTTGTTGGCAAATGTTTTTGCCAGAATATGTGGTTAAGCGGGGGGCCTTCATATCTGGCATCCGAATATACCGTCCTTGTGTTGTGGGGGAAAATCCGAGCAACGCATGCCTTCACACAAGATTGTGTTCAAGAAATTCGATTTATGCAAGAAAGCGCTCACATACAATGGACGCGCTGGGTTCTCTGACAACCAAGGATTTCGTTGACTACAGGCGAAGTGCGCCAAGGTGCCTTCGCCTGTAGGTCACACGAAACGACTAACGATATACAGGAGTGATCAAATATCCAGAAACGGTATTTGCAAACGTCTGTAGATAACTGTAGGCAGAAAATACAGAATTAACCATACTTCATTCTATCTCTACTAGCACTAGAGAGTTGTCTCTTCCACTGATATTTAGAATCATAGTATGCTTTTTGCCAGTGATATCCTTGTAGGATATTCCATTGATTTCAATAGGATCTCCTGTTAAGTTGAAGTCGGAGGTGAGAGAGTGACCTGGGAGGATTTCATCTTGGGTGTATAGGACTGTTTGTTTGTATATGGGTTTTCCTGCGTGGTCTATGACTTGGGGTATTAGCGATAAGATAGTAAAGTCTGTTACTTTTTGGGTTGCTGAGAAGACTACAGTGGTAATGTTAGGTTCTAGCAGCTTGATTGCTTTGTGTGCTTCGCTTAGAGCATAGTTTACTTGTATTGCTGGCAAGGGGTGGGTGGGGCGGGAATATATACCTTTCCCTATGTAGTTTTGGGGAGTCATACTGGTGATTTCACCCTTTGTATTCAATGTGACATACATTAAAACAGGATAGTATGCATCTCTATCTATGGGATATCTGATTAAGTTTGGGTATCTTGCAGCATATTCTTTGCGTGGTTCAACGGTAAAGAGATAATCATCGATGGGGATTTCTGATACTTCTTGGATATAAATATATTTGTGGGAAGAGTGCCAGAAGTAGCCATAGAATGATTGGTAGTAGGAGAAGTTGGGTTCATGTTTACGTGTTCCATCACGATGGAACACGTAGAAGAGTTCGTTGGTTCGGTATCTAGGGGAGAGGGCTTTGTCGGAGAAGAGGGTCAGGTGGTCTTCTATGTCTCTGATGGCGAGGAATTCTTCGTCTTCGATCATGGCGTGGAGAAATTGGATATTTGTCTGTTCACCAACGATTTTGGGGAAGTCTAGGTTATCGGTGATGTTTGTGGTTTTGAGGTGTATGTGACCATCTACAGGGGTATAGCGGGCGGTTACGGTGCCTGTCTCAATAGATAGCAATAGTTCTTTATCGGTGATTTCTAGGATTCTTTTGGTGGCGAGAGGGTTGTGTATGTTTCCTTTGTCGAGCATGGACCATTGCCCTTGGAGGGAGTAGTCTATATCCCTGAATGGGGTGATGGATGAGCATGCACTTATTAACATAGCCACTATAAGTAGTAATTTCTTCATGATTATCTCGTTTTGAAAAAAGAGCCGAAGAGCTCTTTAGTCTTTCTTGAAAACAATTGTTGTGAGATGGGGTATGACAAAGCCTTGGTCTGATCTCGTTAATATGCCGACGGAATCGTTCTCTCCCAGGGTGATATTGTTAAAGGTTTCAGCGATGTCTCCATGGGTTCCTAGGGCACACAGGGAGCCTTCCACAGAGGCTTGTTTGCATTCGTGGGTGGTGGAGTATAGTCCAGGGTTAAGGATGAGACTTTGCTTGATGACGTTGTGGCTTGCGTCATATTCGGTAATAGTGGTTTCCTGGATTTCGTTTATTGCGATGGCGGCGATCTTGAAGTCTACGTTGTGGGTAAGCTCTTTGTGACGGTCGTGGGTTGTATAGCTGAAGCTGTATTCTTTTGATGGACCGTTGACTTTCAGTTTGTCGCCTGTATCGTAAGCATATCGGTTGTAGTCATCTTGAATGACAACGAGCCAGATGTTTAGTTCTTCGTCTGGTTGTGCATCGATCAGCGCCCATTGGCATTCAAATGACTTAGTGGTTCCTTTCCCTCTATCCGCATGTGCGTCTAGCTGCACCACGTTGTAAGGTGTGCCGATGTATTCAGGAACACCCCATTGCGAGAAGTCGGTGATGAAGTATGACTGGTCGAGGTAGTCGTTGGTGTGGTTGACGCTGCTGCTAAGAAGAATATATCTACCTGCAGTGTTTAGAAAGTTGTTAATAATACTGTCTTGTCGCACAAGCATGACACCTGCCACATGGTCTTCATCAGGCATTCTTTCGGTATCTAGGTAGGCGTTGGTGTTCTTACAGCTTGTAAGACAGGTGGTTAGCAATGCAATAACTAGCATTAAGATGTGTTTCATGAGTTTTCCTCCCCCATATATACTATTCACTTTCTAATGCGTTGTCAATGTGGACTGACTCTAGATGCGAGAATATTTTCACTTTATTCTTGCGATGCTTCTTCTTTTGGTGTACAATGAGCGCAAAGCAAAGGAGTGTCTTATGGCTACAGTAGAAGAATTGGTCAAGCAATATTCGACTGACAAGAAGCTTCAGGAAGAAGTACAGGCAATTTTGGCGGATGGCAAGGTAACAATCAATGAATTTCTTTCTTTCGCCAAGAAGCATGATGTTTCCGTGTCTTTGACGGATATGCCAAAGTATATGGAATACGCCAAGCAATTGGGATTCTTGAAGTAAAAGAAAAGCCCATCCTATGGATGAGCTTTTTTGTTAGAGGATTTCGACAAGTTCAATCAGGAAGTTGAGTTCCTTGCCTGCCATCTCGTGGTTTGCGTCAAAGGTGATGTCTGTATCAGTCTTGTTTGTGACCTTTACGCGGATGGGGTAGCCATTGCTTGTGCGTAGAACAACCTGATCTCCCTTAGCAAGTCCTTCAGAACCAGGGAGATCCTTGATCGCAACCGTGAAGATGTTGCGAGGATCAGGCATGCCATAGGCTTCCTCAGGCATAAGATGAATGTTGGTTGTCTCACCAACATTCATCGTGAGAACAGCTTTGTCAAAGCCTTTGATCATCATTCCCGCGCCACAGACGAATTCCAATGGTTGTCCTCTGTCATAGGAAGAATCGAATTGCGTTCCATCATTGAGCGTTCCTTTGTAGTGTACGCGCACGGTCTTACCCGCATTAGGTCCTTCCATAATGATCTGCGGGGATGCTCCACAGCATCCGCCGCAAGAAGAGCCACAGGACGCAGGGTTGCAGTTGTCACAACCTTCTGCATGTGTTTCTTCTTCATGTTCGTGATGATCGCAATTTACGCCTGTGGATTCCAATTCGCCCTTGAGGTATTTTTGGAGTGCTTCATCGGCGTTTCCTTCTGCGCCTGAATAGACTTCGATGCCGGAGGCGGACAGGGCGCTTTGCGCGCCTGGTCCCATGCCTCCGCAGATCAGGACGCTAACGCCTAGATCCTTTAGGTATGTCGCTAGTGACTCATGGCCTAGTCCATTGTTTCCTATGATGTTCTCGGAAATGACTTTTCCGTCTTCTACTTCATAGATCTTGAAGTTTTCGGTTCTTCCAAAGTGTTGGAAGATGTTTCCGTTGTCGTATGTTGCTGCTACTTTCATTACGCCCTCCTTTTGTTGGCGTGTACCATTATCCACGCTTTGGGCGGGAAATGCAAGAAAATCTATTCGTCTTTGACAAAATGATACAGCGGGATAAACGGAAACAGGATCGGTGTCTTTGAAGCGTATTCCTGATATACGGGAAGTTTTCCATAGTTTTTGATGTGGCGTTTCTCAAGGCGTTTTGCACCACTGATCATGATCACAATAATACCAATGTATCCAATCAGGGCAATGATCCATTGTGCGCCATGGATGGTATTGACACCAGAGATGAATACTCCTGTCCAGAATACGAGTTCACCAAAGTAATTTGGACAGCGGCATAGCTTGTATATGCCATCCATGGCGGGTAGCGCGGGATTCTTTTTCTTTGCGTCGTTTTTTTGGCTATCAGCGATTGCTTCAAGAACTATGCCGCACAAGGCAATGATGATGCCAATCCAAGCAAAGATATCGCCATGCCCGATATTGTTCATGCGATACCAGATCGGAGAAGTTTCGCAATAGTATAGCAGAAACATGAATATCCACATGATCACTTGTACAAATAGGGGGACTTTCCCAACCTTTACGTCTTTGCGTGTGTTGTAGCTGGTGACTTTGAGATCTCTGATGAGCAGGAAGCCGCCTAGACGGCATCCATAGGCTATGGCAAGGATGCATAGCATGGCAATGGATAGGTCAATCATATGATGAATGATGCCAAGCACAAGCATTGCCATGCCTATGCCAGCAATGGCTAGGCCATAGCCAACGGACATGAACCAGATGAAACGATAGAAACCAATTGAGCAAAACAGTGCTCCTACAATAATTAGAATCAATGAATTTGCTGGGAACATAGGCTTACTTCTCGTATCTCGACTTGATATATTCGGCGAAAGAGTGATCTCCTACCTTGGTATCACCCACCATTTCTTCGGTAAGCGTCCATTTAGAGAACTTGATTAAGCCATCTTTACCGTTCTTTTGCATTTTGTTAACCCAGGCAAGAACGTCAAAGAGCCATGCAGGAGCATATGAGATCTTAGGCTCTTTGCCTGCGGCAGCGAAGAACATCTTGGCAAGTTCCTCATAGGAGTATGTTTCTTTTCCCCCGACATCGTACGTCTTGTTCATATCACACATGTGGTCAACGATGAAATCAGCGAAATCAGGTGTATCTACGACATTGCAATGGACTGGTTTCTTGCCCAGAAGGGTGACTTTTCCTTTTTCGACCATGGGCATGAACACATGGGCAATGTCGTAGAAATAGCCTGTAGGACGGAAGATAACCCAGTTCATATTTGCCATCTTCAAGTATGTCTCAAGCTTTGCCTTGGCATCCAGCAATGGAACATGTGGGGCTTTGTCTGCCTTCAGGACAGAGACATAGGCGAAGTGTTTTACACCTGCCTTGACTGCTTCATCCACGAGATTCTTGTTGGCTTCATAGTCAACGTCATACGGTGTGATGGTGGGAGATGCCTTGACGAGACCAACCGTTGAAATTACTACATCAGAACCATCACACAAGCCTTCCAAAGCCCCTCTATCCCTCATGTCGACTTGGATGGACGCATATCCATCCAAGTCATTCAGTTCTCTTATAACTATGTCTGCTGCCACGACATCATGACCTTTCTTAACAAGTGAACGGAGAACATCTTCTCCCAGGTGCCCAAATGCACCAGCAAGTACTACCTTCATGATTACCCTCTCTTTTTCTCTTTATTTCTCTTGTCGTTAATGATCTTCATGTGTTCTTCCGTGATCAATGTGACACCATTCTCCCTTGCCCATTGAACACATCCCTTCAACACCGTAGGAAGAAAGATACGCGGAACATTCACAAGCATGGCACATGCTTCTGGCGTAAACTTGATCTTGTCGTCAATCCTATCCGCCGCATACATGACAGACTGTGTCGTTGTCTTCCTCATTGGCAACAACTCACCAATTGGTCTTCTAAATCTCGTATACCAGAAATTCTTTGAATCCCTATACCCATAGTCAACTGGAACCCGAGGGAAATTATACGCCTTCACGCCATTGACAATGGAATTATAATACTTGGGCTTCATCAATATCTTATCAACCCTAAGAATGAAAGTAGCTCCAAATTCCGATGTAATCCCGTTGAAGTCATGATACGGAGGTTGATAACCATCAAGCGTTCCAGGTTGATCCTTGTCTGCACCATCCAACTCCCTCATCCATGTGCATTCAATCACCTGGAATGCTTCTGAGACAACCTTCGGTCTCTCTCCATCCGCCAAACCATCTTCCAATGTGAAAATGCAATTCTTCATCTTTTCTTCCGGCGTATCGCCTGGCCATCCCAGGCGTACAGCCTCCTTGAAATACTTTCTCTTGTCGGTAATGAAGTTCAACGCACATTTCCCATTCCTGAGAATGTGTTGCGCCGTATTCGAGGAATTCCGGCAATTCAACAGCATGGCGTAGTATTCCCTTCCTGCGATATAATACGGAGAAACTAAAGAATATGGTCCAATGCTTGTCTTTCCATCAGGTGTCAATGTACTCACCAATACCGTTGGCATCGGAAAAAACAAAGAAGTCTGATAGAAATTATCAACGATACGAAGATCCTTAAAGCTGCTCATCTGCACCACCCCTCTTTCCATGAACACAAAGAAGACACTTCCTCCACCATCCCCCTGGCAACCATGATCATATTCTCCCCAGGTTGTTTCAATATCTTCGGCATACCCTCTCCTTTATGAACATGTTCTTACAGATTATAGCATCATGGCAAAGAAATGCAAGTGACAGATGACGAAAGATCACTCTTTCATTGGTGAGCAAGCCATGATGCGTCATGCTTGATAGAATGAAACAAGAATCATATGATATAGTTATGAATGTATTGTTATAGATGATAACACTTGTTCTATACGAGTTATATCACATGCATGCGTAAAACCGTTAACTTAAAAGTTTATAAAAAAATAACTGTTCTCATAATTTTCATAAATCTTATTGACAAAAATAAATTTAAGTGATAAAGTATAGTAGTTGAAAGAAGCACGCTAGACATGAATACATTTCTCATATGAGTGTTATTTCAGGCGTTCGTGCCATAGGAGAAGAGAAATGAAAAATGAAATTGTTATGTTTGAAAGCTCTGACCATCAAGTTGTCTTATATGTTGAATCCAACAAAGATACCGTGTGGCTGACAAGGAATCAGATGGCGAAATTATTCGACCGCGATGTCAAGACCATTGGCAAGCATATTGCGAATGCGTTGAAGGAAGAACTGGATAATTCAGTTGTCGCAAAATTTGCGACAACTGCCAATGACGGCAAAGTGTATCAAGTTGAGCACTATAACCTTGATATGATTATTTCCGTAGGATATCGTGTCAAGTCAAACCGAGGAATCGAGTTCAGAAGATGGGCAAACAACATCTTGAAGCAGTATCTCTTGCAGGGCTATGCCGTGAATGAACAGAGATTGTATGCCCAGGGGAAGACAATACAGCTACAGTCTCGGATCATTGCCGGAGCGATTGGCCAAGAAGCAGAGGAAGTCTTAAAGGCGGTAAACGCCTATACGGAAGCATTGGAGATGCTGGATGACTATGACCATCAGGTGTTGGAACGCCCGAAGGGCACTTCCGCTGTATACCGCCTCACTTACGAAGAGTGTAGGAAGATCATCGACAACATGGAATACAGGGATAAGTCTTCTGTCTTTGGGGTTGAAAAGGAACCTGGAAAGGTAGAAGGCATTCTTGGGGCGGTATATCAAAATGTATTTGGCCAGGAACTGTATCCATCGCTAGAAGAAAAAGCCGCAAACCTTCTGTATTTCTTGATCAAGGATCACCCCTTCGCCGATGGATGCAAGCGTATCGCTGCCTCATTGTTCCTGGAGTTCATGAACAAGAACAACATTCTGTTTGAAAATGGTCAAAAGAGAATCAGCGATAGCGCCTTGGTCGCGATTACACTGATGATTGCGGAATCCTTGCCCGAAGAAAAGGAAGCCATGATAACATTGGTAATGAAATTCATCTCTTTCTAGAGTTTTTCATGCCTCAGGTATGGTGGTAACACCATAAAACCGATCCCCTTTCGGGATCGGTTTTGCTTTATTGCAAGGATGCGTTCATCAACTTTGTTGCGACACGCATGGTAACAAGCAAGTAATACGCATCATCTGCAGGAGAAAGCGGTGATTCATCAAAACTATCTTCTCACGCCTCCCACTTCTCGATCTCGCTCAACATCGACATATAGTCCGATAACATGCCCATGCCATAACCAACATCACCCGAAATATACTTTTGCATAAAGGCAATGTATTTGTCATAGAACGCCTCATAGGAATCCATCCACTCCTTGAATTCAGGCGTAACAAGAGAATAATCCCCACTGTTCACCATCTCAACAGCATTTACTTATGGCTCGGGAGTAGGTTCCGGCGTAGATGTGGGGGCGGGTGTCGTCGGCTGTTGTGTTGCGAAAACAACTTGTTAATCGTTGCCAGA
>OMYM01000345.1 GCA_900315225.1 uncultured Erysipelotrichaceae bacterium
CCCACATAGAACCAATCCAGCTGGCAGCGACCGAAAACAGCAACATCCTCTTTCATATCCAAAGGCAATACGCCATCATTTTTCAATAATACACAACCTTCTGCACCAGCTTGTCGAATCAGCTCAGAAATGCCTGGCGTTATGTATCTTTCCCCAGATGCAGTGGTCTCCTGTTGCATCAGGCCGCTTCCCATTGCCTTATCGATCACCATCTGCACCATTGTGCCAAGTGTCCTCTGTATCTTGTTCATGCGATCTACCTCCTGCTAGATTTCTCTTTAACTTTATTATATCAATCCAGCAGCATGATGCAATCATTTTCACAACTACTCAATGTAATTGTAATGCTACTATCAATGAATTATATTATCAATACCGATAGAATGAATCAGAAATTAGTCTTCGATAAAGTCCGTTTGAAAATACTTAACTCGGACGCACAAATAGGTAGAATTCTGCATCGTCTGCCTGTTGTACATCACAGGACTGAAGTCCCTCTGGATTCCACACATATTTCCGAAAAGAAAAAGAACCAATTATGGTTCTTTTAAATCGTGATCCTGTCGATCCTGCACGTATGTTTTTCTGTGGCTGAGCTGTAGTTGATGCCAACGAGAAGCACATCGCCATGGTACTCGTCTTTTTTCAGGTAGGCGATGTAGTCCTTGTCCTCGATCTGATTGATCGCCTTGTTCGTGGAGGCTCCGTATTTCAGCTCCACCAGCATCGGGATCCCGCTGGTTCCCTTTTGCGGCTTGAACAGGATGTCCGCGAACCCTTTTCCGCTTGATAGCTCTTCAAAAGAAACGAACCGTAATCTGGGCGAGTTGTTGAACCCCATCAGCACGACGTAGCGCAATGCCTGTTCGTCGTTGTAGTGAATGGGCGGCCTTTCATCGTGGATCTCCTTCAAGACTTCCGCGACCGTTTCGCCATCCATGTCCTTCACTGCAGCAAGTATTTTTTCGCATCTTTCGACCCGCTTGAAGAACTCCTTGTTCGTGGATTTCTTGAAGGCGTTTAGCATCTGCAGGCGAACCTCAAGGTTGGGGATCCTGACCGTTTGGCTGTAGTTGTCGTAGGCCAGGTAGCCAAGATGCACCAGCACCGTCAGGGTCTTGTCCCTTGTATCGACCTGGTCAAGCCGGTTCTCGAAGGAATCCGCATCTATCGAGACACTCACGCCATCAAGCAAATCGTTCATTGCTTTTGCAAGCCCATCAAGGTCGGCATAGATATAGTCGGTCAAGGCTTCCATTGAAGCGGTCGCCGTCCAATGGCTGGAATAGTCGTTGTTCTTTGCGGCTTCCATGACGGAGGAGGGGCAGTACACTTCGCCAACGCCCGGGAGGCTGTAGCCATCATACCACGCCTTCATCAAGCTTTCATCAGCCCCGTATTTCATGCATACGGCATGGACATCTTCCTGCGTGAAGCCAACGTACTTTGCAAGCGCCAGCGGCTTGAGCATCGTACGTTCCTTGAAATCAGAAAGAGCTGAGTGTGAATTGCACCTGATAATCGGCAGGATGCCCGTCATGTAGGCACCGGCAAGATACACAGGTGTCTCCTTGGAGCGAAATATGGAGCGAAGAAAATCTATGTAATCCTTGACCATTGCAGGCTTGTCCTTCGCTTCCCTAAGCACCATGTCCCACTCGTCTATGATCACAATGAATTTGTGTGTATTGCTTTTTTCCTCCACATCTTTTTTTTTCTTGAGAAACTTAGAAACAATTGACATAGCGGCTGGCAAAAGCATGGATTTGTCTATGCCTGCATCGGGGTATTCTTCGGCCAATTCAGAAACGAGGCGGCTTTCCAAATACTGAACCATGGTCATATTCTCAAGTTTTCCGCTTGTCCACATCCTCATGAAAAAGAAAAGGTCGAAGTAGATGACCGGGTGCTTGTTCAAGTGGTCTTCAAATGTTGGATCCCGTTCAATCTCCAGCCCTCTGAAAAGGTCCCTAGACTTGCATCCAGACGAATAATAGGCCGCAAGCATGTCGCATGCTGTGGTCTTGCCAAACCTGC
>OMYM01000168.1 GCA_900315225.1 uncultured Erysipelotrichaceae bacterium
TCTGGATCCTTCGGGTTCTTGTATTGCTTCAAAAAGGCATCATAAAGCAACCCAACTATTTCTCCAGCCTTGATGGAAATCTCCATCTCACGGGCAATATGCGTCTTGCCTGTATCTACCAGAAACTGAAGACGATAATACTCTTTTGCCAAATCCGAAAGATTAATCTTCTCTGGCTCGCCATCAGGCTTTTCCATGTCATATACATAGAATTCCTTGAAATTACAAGATACCACCCACAGAGGATGCTCGGAAACAGGAAGCCCTGAGATATACCTCTTTGCCTGTTGAAAAGGCGTAAGATAGCTTCCATCACTCTGTTTTATCTTTTCATCGAGATCATGGTCAATACTCTTCTGTTCAATCAGTACTCTGGTAGTAGGAATATGTGCATCAATAAAGCTTGTATGGTCAAGATGCACTTGTTCCTCGAATTCAATAAAATCATCTGGATTCTCTACCCCAAACACATTCTGCAGCAGCATCAGCCAAAACGCTTGGCTTTCACCTTTCTCATATCCTCTTCCAGCCCATTTTTCCGCAAATGCTTTCGCTGCCGCACTCTGTTCCTTTTCTGTCATTATCATATAACCACCATCCTCCACAACGCCGCATATTGTAACATATCCCTTACACGACATCAAGGATAAGTTTATCGTATGCAGGAGCAATGCTTACATTCTAACGAGTCGATCCATCCAAGTGAACACTTTATCCGCAAAATCTACAGATCCACACAAAACAACCGAGTCGGACGACTCGGTTGTTCATCTTGAAATGTTTATGTAACGTGATATACCCTATTCATTCCCTACAGCATCTTCATGATCTTGGCAGGGGTATATTTCTTAGCGCTTAGTTCCATTGCTTTCTTCAAGGTAGGAACAGCTTCCTCAAAGTACATCCGCATGCCTTCGCATAGTTCATATATGCCACTATTACGGTCTTTTGGACATCCTCCCCCACACAATGATAGGTATGAGCATGCTTTGCATGTTTCACAGAGTGTTTCTCTTTTACTCTCGCCAAAGATCTTCTGGGTATCACTGTCCACTAGTGTCTTGATATCTTTGACTTCACCAAGACGATGGTAACGGTCTACATAATGATCGCAGCTATAAACGCTTCCATCTTCTTCTACCACAAGTACATTGCCACAGGTTTCTTTCATCCAGCAGACATTGGGTCCTTTTCCAGCAAGCCCTGCTGCTGTTTCAGCAAAGATTTGGACATTCACTTTGCCAAGATCATGCTTCACCCATTCCTTGAATACTATCTTCAGGAACTTCCCGTATGCCTTTGATGTAACAGAATCAGATGTCATCTGATTCTGTTCATATCGGATAATGGGAATAAACTGCATCCAACCAGTATCCAATGAACGTAATGCTTGATACACTGCCTTGGCATTCTCGGCTGTTTCTGGCGTTACTGTGCATAATAGATCTGGGAGAATACCATATCTCTTAAGTCGTAATACTGCTTCCTTAACCCTGTCATATGTCCCTATGCCAGTATAATCCAACCGATATGTATCGTGTACAAACCTTGTCCCATCAATGGATATGCCTACAGAAAACCCATTATCCTTCAAGAATCTGCACCATGTATCATCTAGCAATAGTCCATTTGTCTGTAGGTTGTTCCAGACAATCTTTCCCTTTGGGATATATTTCTTCTGGAGTTCTATCGCTTTGCGATAGAACTCTATGCCAGCCAGTGTTGGCTCTCCTCCATGCCAGGTAAAGGATATCTCATCATCAGAGCATGCATTAACATAGTTTCTAATGAACGTTTCTAACGTGTCATCATTCATCAAGCTATGACAGTGATTGTTATCACAGTTCAGGTAATAACAATATCCACATGCCATATTACACAATGAGCCAACAGGCTTCACCATGACAGTAAACGAACTTTTCATTCTTTTAAATGCTTATCAAAGAAAGCAATGGTCTTGTTAAAGGAATCCATCGCTGCCTCTTGGCGATATACTTCCTTGTCATAATACCAAATCCCATGTCCTGCACCATCATACCTGTAAAACTCATATTCTTTGCCATGTTCCTTCAATAGTCGTTCTGTCTCATCCACCTGTTCCTTTGATGGATATCTGTCGTCGTTGCCAAAAATTCCAAGAAGAGGAATCTTTAGGTCTTTCACATAACTGATGGGTGCCACTGGTCGTTTCGTTGAAAGCTCTTCTTCTTTCATTATGACAGCACCTCCCCAGCAATCTACTGCACAATCAAATCCATCTACAGTACACGCAGCCAGAAATGCATGTCTTCCTCCAGAACACATGCCAATGACACCTGCCTTATGATTCGATGAAGGAGAAAGCTTCAGAAAATCCAAGCACCCTTTCACATCATCCATGACACTCTGGTCACTAACACCACCATCATTCCTAGCTCTCATCGCAACTTCAGAAGGAGTTCCTGTCCCATATGCATGATAGATATCTGGACACATGACCGCATATCCATGCTCAGCAAATCTCCTTGAAGTCTCCCTGCACCATTCATCCCATCCAGGCATATGAGGAATCAAGACAATTCCTGGAACATTCTTATCCCCCAAAGGTCTTGCATAGTAACTTGTAAACACACTTCCATTAGCGGAAACAGTAGGTACTGTTTCCGCAATCATCCCAGCATAATCGCCTGTATTATAGCTATTCCACATACACTTATCTCCTTTTCTCCATCTTAGCGAAATACGTTAATGAGGTCAAGAACTTTTTGCATATTGTCATCAGAATACTCAATTTATATCATTTTGCACGAATTCAACGACAGATGGATCCAACATCTTCAAATCCCCATTTACCAAGTACTGATTCAAAGCAATGTTCAAGAATTCGTAACGAATACAAGTATCCGCATTTTTTTCTCCTGCCGTTGTTTTCATGATCGTATATGCTTTATACAGATTTTGAACCGTCCCTGAAATGTTCTCTTGATCCCACAGTATAAAACCAATTTGTCGATAGATTGAAGCAGTAGTAAAATCATTTTCACAACCGTTTTTCACTCTGATATCCAATGCCTTGTTAAAGCATTCCAAAGCCTTCTCACTCTCTTCCATGTCTTCATACAGTGAACCCATATTGACATAGCAACGGCTTGTCTCATTACCTTCCAAGCCAAAATACTTTTCGCATGCGATTAAATCTTTTTTGAAGTATTCCAATGCTTTATCATACTCTTTCATTTCGAGATACACATTGCCTATGAAGTGATAGCTTTTCGCTGTTTCCACATGTTCTTTCCCTAGCATTTTTTCCTGTATCGATATCGCTCTTAAGAGATTCTCCTCTGCCAAAAGATAGTTGTCCATTTCAAGATATAAATCTCCCAATCTACACAAAGCATAAGAAACCTCTGGATGTTCTGGTCCATATAGTTTCTCATTCCCAGCCAATGCAATCATAAAACAATCCTGTGCTTTCTTGTTCGCATTATTCATCATGTAAATATTTCCAGCATTCAAAAGCACATCTATTAGTTCAGGATCATCCTTCTCCAGCTTCTTCAATAGGATATCCAATCCCTTTGTGACATAGACATTAGCCTGCCTATAATCATTCTTCAGAGTATATGCATATGCAACATCAACATACCTACGTCCAATTTCAACATCACCACGAGGAAACACCTTCTTCTGTATTGTTAACGCCTTCCTCAAGTAACGCAATGCCAACTTAGCATCACCCAAGGAATAATACGCCAAACCCATAACCCTATAGCTTACCGAAGTATCAAAAGCTTCCTCTCCAAGTTCCTTTTCAAAGATATCTTTTGCTTTCTGTGAATACACCAAAGCATTCCGATAATCTTTCAAACCGTAATAAGCATTAGCGATATTGGCATATCTTTTCGCCGTCTCCACATTAGAATCTCCCAACACCAGCAAACTAATATCCAATGCATCAAAATACAACGGTAACGCATTTGAATAATCCTCTTTATCACTGTATTGGTTTCCCTTTTCAGTTACATTCTTCCCTTCCAGAAGCATGTCTTCTTTGTCTAGCGTATAGACCCCTCTAACATATGCCTCTTCATCAAACGATAACAGATCAGCTTCTGACTGAGAAATGAATACAAAAATACTCTTATTCTCCAATAGCATGGTGTCCTTGAATATATTTGTTAAAGCCGCCTTGGCATTACAAACAATACACTTCTTGACAACACTCTCCTCAATCCTTTTATCCAAAGCAATGCTTTGACCACTACAATCATACACTTCATATTCAGGATGTAATTTTATAATTCCATCCTGAATATCTTCTGATACAACCACCAAGTATAATCCATGCATTGGCACATGCTATGCATGAGCCAATGCATGGTAAGATGTTTCTCTCATTCTACTTCCTCCTTGTTACACAAACGATAACACTATACAGTAAATGTGTAAAGGCATCATGTTTAGTCTTACATAATACCCCCTGCCAGCGAGCTGGCAGGGGGTAAAAAATGACCTTACGCGACCCGCTTTCAGCGGGGTGCAGTTTACTCTTTCTTGATTTTCTACTGTATTGCTGCGAATGCAGGGTCTTGTCTTGCTACTCTGTCCTCCGACCCCTGCCGGATGATTAAGGATTGGAAGATTAGAAGATTAAAAATGGATCCTCAAGCTGGGCCGAACGACACTGCGACTGCGGAAAACCCGAGAGCCGTGGAAGGAGAGCGAGCCATCGTTGCGGACGAGGGCCGCATCGAAAGATCCGACGCCGGGCGAGCGCAGCCACCACCAGCAAATCTTTCGGTCATCATTGACATATGCGCCATTGGCTACCGCGTATGCCGTTGGCTTGCATTGCCTTGCTTCATTGCTCGGGAAATACCTCTGGGCTTCCTCTATGCCCAGAAGAAATACCTTATCCTTTGTTTCCTCCCCACCACTCGTCCCAAAAATAGGGTTATCCTCGTTCTTCAATTGTGACACTTGAATCATCGCCTTTTCTTCTTCTGTAAAAGCAGCATTCAAGAAATCACTGTTCAGCCATTGCCTCAGTGTGCATGTCTCCCATGTGACTTTCTCATACTCTTCATTGTAAAGCTTGCAATCCAACGCATACTCACTGATTAACAATAATGTATTACCCTCAATTGCTAGTACGTGCCATAGGATTGGAGTGGGTTCCTCTCCTTCCTGTACATACTTTCCAAAGGGAATTGTCCAATGCATTTGAATCGAATGATCTTTTAATACGATTTCCTTGCCCAAGGACTCTATGGCTTTATTGTTTTGAATAAACAGCTCATTCACTTGAGCGTTCTTATCAACGCCAAAACGTTGATCAGCCATGGTTGAACAGTATTCCCGAAGACAATTTGATCCTCTGTAGTCTTTGAGTCCATCGAAGATTTCAGATGCTTTCAGATACTCTTGCCTGGTCTTTGCGGATCTCAAGACTTCCAACGCAATGTTATATCGTTTTTCATTTGTTTTTTCTTGGATTTGTCTAATCTTCTGGCAGCATAATAATATTTGATCCCTAGAATCATGCCACCAGAGAATAGAACGGAATTGCTTGATCGCTTGAGAATATCCCGCAATCGTGTTCTCTTGCATGTTTGTTAATGCATCGTTATAGATTTTATCCATGCGACACATCTCAGCTTTTTCATCGCATTCCTTACGTTTCTCATCCGCATCCTCAAATCCAGGGATCAATCTGAATTTTTCTTCAGCTTGACGATATCCTTCTTCGCTCTCCTCCTTCATGAGAGCATCTGCTTCATCGTAGATAGCTTTCTGGCGGTTATACTCATTTCTTTCATTGATTCTAGAGATAATGCTTTCTAGTGTAGCTTTGACGTTCGCATCACCCTTGGCGTATGCTTTCTTGTAGAACCTATGGTTATCAAAGGGTTCTTTGCATTCTGACAATTCACTTAGTTTTCTCAAGTGTAGATCAGCCATCAGTTTTCCTACATACGCCATAGCATTTTGAGCATCTACCATTTCCAACAATTTGTCGCAATAGGCTGCCGCTTGTTCAAATTCCCCTTCTTCAAGGGATTCAGACACAAGCTCTAGCAGTGGATATTGGTTAAACCCAAGTGGGTTCATCACTTTGTTAATACGGTCCTTCACTCGTCTCAACCAATAATCTTCTCTCATGTCGATTCCTTGGAATTCCTGCAGATCTTTCGGAAGTTCTGTCAGCTCCATACCTCTATAGACGGGAATCAATAGTTTACTGCCATTACTTTCTTTAGCAACGGGAATAAAGCGATTCCATTCATTCTGAATCCAGGTTGAAGTGAAGTATTCAGGCTTTGTCCCAAGGACGATCATTGCCTTGGCAGAATGTATCGCAGCATAGATATATGGTTCAAAGGATTCACCTGCCTTTCCCTTGAGGGTGATCGGGGCATAAAAGACCTTTAGGCCCTGTTCCTTCAGGTAATTGTAGAGTGTGCGGGCAAAGTCAGAATCATAGGTGGCTTTGTTGTTTACCTTTTCCTTGTAGCTGATAAAGACATCCACTGGCAGTTCTTTCCTTGTGATCTCTTCGATTTTAGCGCGTATGGCTTCAAGTTCCTTGCCTTCCATGATAAAGAAATCATTCTGGAGTTTCTTTCCAAGACGCATGGCAGACTTGTAGTATGGGTTGTCAATGACGCGCGAGGGTTGGAAACGGTTGATCGTGGGTTTCCATTCCTCACTGTCATTGTTACGGCAGTAGTGAACGCCATACGTGCATAGCAACAGCATCCAATATAACGCCGCATCTTCTCCATACTCACGTAAAATCTGCTCATAGAGTCCCATGGCTTTGTCATATTCTTCTGCTCTGAAGTAATCATTTGCGGAAGAATACAAGCCTTCGGCTTTACTATCCTGAATCATTGGTAAAGGCATTGTTGTTTTGCATTTTCCACATTCACACACTGTTCCTGTGTTTTTATACGTGTTTTCATTCCCGCACTTGATGCACTTATAGGTTGTCATTCTAACACCTCCGATCTTGCCCAGCAAAAATAATTATACCAGATTCACAAAAGATTGGAACATGCTATTTCAACCTTTCTCACACTGAAAAGCAGGAAGCAATGTTTTGCTTCCTGCTTGTTAATGTGTTACGTATGATGCCTTAGATCCATGGGCTGTTTTTCTTCCACTCTTGCTCTCTAGCCCAATCAAGCATTTCTTCCTTCTCTATCATAGCGTCTTCAATTTCGTCTTCATCCATATCATCAATTTCTGGATTGACTGTCCTGAGGAACTCAGCGTAGCCAGTGGTACCACCAACATCATCCATCAACACACCTCCATCAACAACGATTGTCACAGGTCGGTATAATTCTCTGCACTTGATGTTTGCTTTGTCCAGTTCTTCTTGGGTCAGTTTCCCATTCTCCACGAGATCTTTACAATCGCGTGTAGCGGTGATAATCACTTGCCAACCATCGCCAAAATCGTAAGAATATACAAGCCGATTGGTTACAGGACTGCACTCGGGACTAAGATAAGCTTCGAATGCGCGTAGATGTTCAAACGCATCAAAATAGCCTTTGTTTTGTTCAAGTAATTCATCCACCGTGTTCAAATCATTTGAACTATCATCGGAGCAGTGAAGTACAGATGACACTGGAAGTCTTTCAAGGAGGGAGAATGCACTTCTTTCATATATCGTTCTATACACAGCTAACACAGGCATGTCACGGAAGCGCATTTTCTCAATTCTTGTCTCCCATTCTTCAAGCTTAATCTCAGAAATATCTACTGTCTTGCCATCATGGTTAACAACAGGATAAGTTCTGCTAACCCATTCTTTTCCTTCATTCTCATAGAATGCAACATAGTATTCTTCGTCCAAGTCAAACGATTTCATTGTTTCTTTGCATTCAACATAGTATTCTCCAACACATCTGGATAAATATGGTCCAGTGTATTTGTTGCGAAGCCAATTAGCGAAACTGCCACTTACATAATCATCTGTCCAATACTCATCCATTTCATCCATGTTTGGACTACGCAGAACGATTCCTACGGCATTTTTCCAGCCTTCTCCTGTGTCTTTCGTCATATTCATGACGGCATCGAGTGGCAATTCAAACATATGTGGATGACTATTCGACCACCCAAACAAACGTTGGATCATAAAGTGCATTGCATACAGTGGCATGTCTGCTGGAACAACGACATCTCTGCTAATACGTCTTCCCTTAAGACCTCCATATTTGCATACAACATCATGATCTTCCTTGCTCCAATCATCGATCAGCTCTAAGTGAAGTCTTATCACATCACTGGGAGTCACAGGAATTCTTTCACCACTGGCCTTTGCTAAAGCAGCATGGTTTCTTGACCAGAGAGCACCAGAAAAGAAACCATTTGCATTAGCAAAGGCTTTAAGATCTTCAGGTGTTGTTTCTGGCTTTGCCTGCAATGCTTCATATTCCTGCAACTTCTTTGCGGCTTCTTCTTCCTTCTCTTGCGCTGCTTTATATTGGGGGTCCATAAGATATTTCTTAAGTTTGTCCTTCCAATCTATGCGATGTGGTCTTGAAGGGTTCGCTTTATAAGACATTGAGGCTTCTTTCTTCCATTTGTCTTTCCAGTTATTGTTTTGCATTTAGCTTTCTCCTTCGCTTTCGATAATACATACACTACCAGTTTTACACCCATGCGTCAACTATATTTTTCAAAATTCACAATTGGCAGGAACTATTCCTGTTGGTCAAGGTATTCATTCTCATACTCTTCCTTGCTTATTAAACAAGATATGAAATATATCAGAAAAGGGTTCCTTAAGGAACCCTTTTGATTTTGTTCTCTGGCTATTTGACCAGTACTCCAGTCTTTTCATCAAAATGGTATTGCTTGCCATCGATGGTCAACCAGCCTTTGGACATTTCCCCTGTCTTTAAGTTGTAGTAGTAGGTGTTGCCTGCTTGCTTTGGGTATGTCTCTGCCTCTTTCGCATCTACGGTGTACCAACCTTTGATCATCCTTCCGTTCTTGTCGTATCTGACCCATTTGCCATCTTTGTTCTTGCCTTTCTTGAGGTCGTCTTGGTAGATGTAGGGCATCCATACCTCTTTGTTAGAAGCCCTGGCTCCATCATAGATACAGTCTAGCCAGTACCATCCGTCTGATTCTGGATCGTAGATCTCACGTCCTCTTTCACGGTTGTATGTTGTGTCCCATATGTTCTTTGGGTCACCTTTGACTGCCTGTCGCATGCCATCCTCATACCAATAGTCTTTGCCCTGATACGAGCAGAAGCCAAATACACGACATGCGGCGGGGTCGGGGGTATGAATCTCGAATGTCGCGATGCTGTTATTCTCAAACGTCAATGTGCCGTATGCACCATTAACATTAACAAAGCTATATTCTTTTCCCATGTAGGTGAAAGAAGCATTGTCATGTTTTGGGGTGATGATGACCTGGGAGGTACCTTCTGGAATCTCATACATGATGCGTTCTTTGGTTTTTCCAGTTTCAAGATAGGTATAGGATAGGTTTTCTATCGTGATTGCTTCTTTATCCGCGTAGATGACCAGGGACTCTTTATAATCTTTAACCAATTTGAAATAGGTTGTCAAGTCACGCAATGCAATGCAATCGATTGCCCCACTGAATGTCGACTCAGGCATTTGCACTACATACCCTTGTCCGTTTTTGTAAAAATAGGACTCTTGGGCAGGGTAGTTGTTGTCATAGACGTAGATACGGTCTTGACCATTGATTTGTTCATAGCGGAGGAAGTTTGTGGCTTGTCCCCCTTTACCTTTCTTGTAAAAGCCGACCTGTAATTTGCCAGTGCCGTCATATTCATGATTTCTGACATAGGCGATGACTTGTTTCCAATCGGAAATAATGTCAGCGCTTCCATCAAGAAACATTGATCCACCTGCCACGGTTGACTTGTCCCGAATGGAACCTTGTATTTCCTGGTATTTGCGAATGGGTGTCAGCGTTTCTTCAGTCATCGCAAGGCTTCTTGGCTTTGCCTGGATGTGTTCAAGATAGCAACCAGCGCTTGCGATGGACATGCCGAAGCCGTACCCATCTTCTGGATTGGCGAAAGTGTACGTCCACTCACCCATGGTATAGCCATCCTTGGATAATTGCCAATGGGCATAGAGGGTTGTGTCCGCCATGATGACCGTGTCACCGTCAACGAGTTTCCCACCTTCCGTGAACCACCCCTCAAAGGTGTATCCAGAGCGTTTGGCGAAAGGAAATTCGCCAATCTTTGGATTGACCCATTGGGCATAGAGCGCGGCTTCCTCATCGACATTATACTCTTGGCCTGGTTGGTAGGAAACGCCATTTCCACTGGGTGAGGTGTTCCAGCCGTTGAAGCCACAATCTAGAATCTTGTCTCCATTGCTGACAATGCCACCCATGGCATCATAGGTAATGGCGTATGTTTTCCTTGGAACAGTTTCGCTGATTTTCAAGGGAATGCCCTTTTCCTTCGTCTGTGGCGCAGGTGAACCAGTGCCTCCCTGGGCATCATAGGTTATAGCATATTGCTCCACAGAGATGTCTTTTGTGGCTGAGAGGCCAAAAGAACCGATGGCAGCTGAATTGAAATACATGACTTTGAGGTAATAAACCTCTCCATATGAGAAATCATAGGTGATCTGGAAATTGCGCCCATCCTTGCCATCATCATCTTGACCCAGCAATGCCCCATCCTCGTCATATAGACGACCATAGCTATCAATATCGCCATAGGAAGAAACAGTATATCTCCCGCTTTCCATGACATGGATTTTCACATAGCACGGAGTGCTTGGAATGTCGATTGAAAACTGTTCGTCAAAGGGAAGCGTCTTTTGCCTAGGATTTCCCCAGACAGCATAAAGAACTGGGATGTTGTCATCATCGAATGTGCCTCCAGGCAGGTATGTCGGGCTGGATGCGTTTTGTTGACCGCTCCAACCAGCGAAATTATACGGGAAGCGTTCCGGTGTTTTCTTTGTCAACAAAATGGATGAGCCATAGGTCTTCTCAAAAGGTTCTGGAACTCCCTTGCCGTCATTGGCCCAATACGAGACGGTATGGGTGCTGGCATCGACCTGGACATGCAGCGACAGGCTAGAAAGAATTGTTTGCTTCAAGTTGTCCTTTAAGCGTACAGTGATATTGCCAGACCCTGCTTGTTGACCGATGACCTTGAGAACCCTCCTGCCATCATGCAATTGCCCGTCCCATTCACAACGAAAGCAAGAAGAAACATAGTCATATTCAAAGCTGCCATTCGGTGCATCTGTCATGATCGTGACGGTTTCTTCGGGATGAGAGGGCAACGACAGGCTTACTGAGGAAACAGACGATGTGATAGAGGAAGGCGAAGCAGTAACAATGACCGAGACAGTGGCACGAGAAACCTCACGGTCATTGTTCATGAGGGCAATGGTCAGTGATCCAGTGCCTTCTCGAATGCCTGTGACAAGAAGCGAAGCTTCGTTTTCACTGATGCTACCCCATGCATGGTTGAAATACTCGCTGCTCTGCGAGACAACCTTGAAATAACTCCCCTCAGGAACGTAGCCATTGGCATAGACCTTTATCTCACTCGTGCTAGAAACATTCACTTCCACCTTTTCCAACGAGAAGGAGACAGAGGAAGAATTGGTGTCAACGGTCACTTTGATCGTACAGCTGGCAACGATTGCCCGAGTATCGGAATTCCGCAGATTGACCACGATAGAACCGTTGGCTGGCGAAGTTGCCCTAATCAAGATGTCCTGATAGTTATCGCCATACCAATTACCCACAAAAGAGGCCGAAAAACCACCAGCGTATGTGAGATCGAGATAATGTCTCTCTGGCAGATCGCCGCCACAATGAACCGTTACCGTATATGCCGTTTCATTAGGCAAGTGCATATGCACAGACTCAGAATTGGCTTCGATCCAGGCAGGAGTGTCGTTTGAAGGAACTTCCTTTGGCTTCTCCAGATAAAGCATGGAGCAGAAACCATTGATCCCATTATATTCAACATGCGCCCATGTACCATCAGCCATGGAGACATGGCATATCGAGCCAGAAGGAATATCCCCGATCTTTTGGAATTGCGTGCCATGTCCATTACGAACCGCAAGTGGATAACCGCCTGTGGAAACAACATAATCTCCTTCATACTCTTTCGTGCATCTGCATGTATCACTCGCGCCTCTGCCAATGCCAGGGGATACCCTGACATAAGTGAATGAGGCACGAAGATCCGCTTTTGATATGGTGACATCCCAACGGATGTTACAGTTGCCAGATCCGTTGCAGTCAGTGTAAGTGACTGTATTGCCCGAAACATTCGTCACAAAGATAGAGTGTCCATTGTTACGATATCGGACAATATCCCCAGGCTTCAAGGAATCCAAGGCAGACACGTTATAGGTGGTCTGCCAGCCATTGGCATTTTCACGCGGATTATATCCCGTGGAATCATATCCCAGCTTTTCAGCATAGCCCATGCATTGCCATGCAAGCTGTGTACCGCCAGGTTGGAAAGCATTGCATGTCTGCCTTGACGTTTGCAAAGTGCCATTGTGACTGGGACATGGCGTGCTAGTATAGCCATCCTGATTGTTCACAGAATTGGAAGACCCCGGCGCGTTGGCATGGTTCCAGTATTTTCCATTTGGAAACTTGGCACGCAACTGGTCAAGGTCAAGAATCGTTTCCGGCTTCATAATCGCCTGACCTTCTCCATCGTGATGATCTGTTGTAATTAAGCGTAATTCACCGTCTTCGCCATTTTCCGACCCAGGCAAATAGGCAACATCCACGTCTTGCTTCGTGTCGAATGTAGTTGCTTGAACCTGCAAAAGATCTGATATCAGCAATACAGTCAGAAGGATTATAAAGACTCTTTTCATAATAGGTACCCCCGATGCAAATGATTCATTCGAATCATCCGCCATAGCATATATGAAACGTAATTACGTTGCAACAGCAATAACCATCAGAATCGAAAAAAACATCCCATCACGCACGGAAACACCAAACAGATAGAAAGTCTATCAAATGAGTAAAGAATGGCATTATTCGCACTAAAATTTAATCCCAATATTATTTTTGATTGAACTTTAATATTTCGTATTTATAATATAATACATAGTACTGATCCAGTTATTCTAGACGTATTTTGATCAAGGAGAACTACAGATCGGCAATATCTCCTATATGATATTTCATATTCGTAACAGTGGTCATGGTCAAGACCCTTGATGTGTATAGCTTTATTTTTCATAATAAGGATGGCCAACATAAACGAAGACAGTTTAGACGATAGAACGAAGAACCCTTGGTCTCAATGGACCATTGCTCGCTTGACAAATAATGACAGCACGCAAAAAAAGCATACCAGCGCGAGTCTTAGCGCGAAAGAAAAAGATGCGCACCCCGCAACCCTGTCTGCGCCTGTACTGTTTTGCGCCTATGCTGGAGCGATCGCCCGAAATTCTAATTGATCTCTTAATCATCGTTCGGCATGCTCCACGAAAGCTGTCACCATACCACATTGGGCCATAGATTCCATTGCGATGAAATCCATTGTCTCATATGTCGCATCTGTGACCGATGAAAAACTTCTGACTATATCCCTGCATCCCAAAGAATCGTAACATTTGACATGGATGGAACGCTCTATGGAGAACTGATCCCATCATACTTGCATCAGTCAATCCAAACCTATCTTTAAATATCTTTGCATTCCCCTTGGGTGATGGCGCTGGTGACCCATTTTTTCCAGTGAAACTTAGTGATCAGGGAAAATAAAGTTACAATCAAAAAAAGAAGCGGTAGTCCTAGCAATACCAGGCATTTTTCACTAAGGACCGTTTTTTTATCTTCAGGGATCGAAGCCCAGAAAATCAAGGCTTCGCTGCCCTTGGAATTTTTAGAATGTATCAAGCAAAAAAGAGCCGACGAGGCTGTTTTTTTATTAATCAAAAAAGATTGTGTCAAGGAAAAGATGCGTTATAATTAAAATGTCATCTTAAATCACCCGCATCATAATATACTGGAACGATCAAACCCTAACTTCTTTTTATTTATAGCCTCGCAAGCA
>OMYM01000389.1 GCA_900315225.1 uncultured Erysipelotrichaceae bacterium
AGGTCCGCAAAGAATTGGCTGGAGAAGGAATCCCCTGTATTCGCAAATGCCCTGGAACCATTGCCTGCCAAGACGAATTTCATGTTATCGTCCGCATCAATGATGCCTTCCTGGATTGCCTTGGCGATCATGCCCGCATAGCATGGCATGGTGCAGCGGATACGCTGTTGCGTTGCCAGGCGAAAGAGATGTTGTGAAGGAGTCAATGCTTCGGGAAGTGAGAAATGATAGTGTTGGAAGACATAAGACAACAGTAGCCTTGCACCGACATTGTTTAGCATCGACTTGGCGGAGCGATTCGCCTCTAAAGATTTTTTGATGATGTCCATGGTTTCAGCTGCTTCTTTTTCTTCAAAACAATCGGCAGGGAATGATTCATCCAGATGTTGCGTGAGAACCATGACAAGGGAGCGGAAGGTGATCTCGTTGCCAGCGTATGGGACAGACATTGTGACGTTTTTGTATTTCTTACGGATATCGAGGTCAATGGTCGTATGCCCAATGTCAAGAAAGAGGCATGCGATCATAGGATTTAGGATATCGTTGTTTACCAGAAGGTATTCCGCCGTGGCACTTGCCTCGGAATAGAGAAAACAGTTTTTCCCAATGATGAATTGGTTTTCATCCGCCAATTGTTTATTTATCATCTCCAGAGCCATCCTAATGGCTTTCTGGAACGACTTGTATTGCGGGCTTGCCTTGCCTGTATCTGGATAGGCAAGAAGAATGGACAGGTTGCCATCAGGTTCATAGCCTTCGCGAAGAGATGCGAGGATTATGGGGCGCAATATACTTGCGATATATTGAGCATAGCGGATACGTTGCATTTCTTCTTTGTCTGCCTCTGTTTTCTTGTTGCCAGCCTCGGTCATGACCGTCAAGGGAAGCTTTAGGTCATAGTAGACACCCATCCCATTGGCGATGGTGTAGCTTGCTCCAGTGTATGGCGTGACAATGGAAGCGAGTGTTTCATAGTCTGGCTCCCAGCTATGGCAAGTCAATGTTTCATGCGTATCTTTGCCTTGCACAATCCCGTGGAACTGTAACATGGATTGCCAGCTGATATCGCTTTCCCCAGAGTTATTTCTTTCCAATGCGCCCTGGGCAAATTTCTCGAATGTTTCCTGCTTTACAGGCGTAAGAGGCATGGCAATGTTATTGTACACCACGCCTGTGGATTGGTCTTTGCCATTGTCCATTAACATGGTGGAAGTCATTCCTCCGACATCGAGTGAGACAATGCGCGGGAGTGATTGCGGCTTGCCGATTCCGCTACGAACGGGCAATGACGCAACCGTTTCATCCTTGTCATTTTTCACTTCAATCCTTTCCACCTTTGAAGTTCTCTTCACAAGTGTCCAAGTCTTGTCCGCATCCTTTCCTTCCCACAAGAGGAAGTGTTTCTCTTCGCTTGGCGTAGGATAAAGCTGAAAATGGCTGACTTGGGATGGATCGACATGGGGAATTGCATAGCAGAATATTTTAAGCGCATGGGAAGGAACCAAATAGTTCAAGTCGACGACATAATCCAATTCCTTGGCATTGCCAAGGGATTGGATGTTGTATATGCGCTTGTAGTGCTTGTTGCTGCATATCGCTTCCACCTCGATGCGGTCTTGCTTGACATCGTAGATGATTCGGTCGAATTCCCTCTTTGCGGGAGCAAGCATGATTTCCGTGTCGCTAAGCCGAAGGCAGCCCTTAGGAGTAAGAGAATCCTTCGAGACAATCGCAATGAGAGGATTATCCACAAAGACATCGTCTTCTTGCCTGCCAAAAAAGCCAGCCAGCGATAGGATGATGGTTTCTTTGGGATTGTTGCGCAGATATGCATTGGTTTCGTTATGAAAGACCATTTTTTTCTCTTGAAAGTATTGTGATCCGTCCGCCTTTTCTATGCCATATCGCTTTTTTTCTTCTTCTACAAGACGGGAAAAGTTATTTTGCATGTTGGGATCAATGCTTTTCAGTACGGTTTCTAAATAAAACATATAGCGGTTGGCACATTCCGTCTCATTCATCAATGCTTCTATCGCGTTGTCCTTTTCCAGTGAAAGCGGGGCGGGAAGGAAACACATTGATTTCTCATCGAAGATGGCAATGGTTTCCTTGCCTGAGGCAAGATACAACACATCCTCGAACCCGATGGACTGTATGACATTTTTTTCATATAGGTTCTGCTGATTTAAATGATAGACATGGGCGGTCAAAGGATTCTTTTGCAAAGGGGAAAGAGCAATGCGCTTGTACGTTTCGCACAATGACATCCGCATGTTTTCGTTATTGGTGAAAGATTCTTCATCTTCCCGCAAGAACTGTCTCCATGTGGAAAAACTTCCCGCTGGATCATAAGGATCCGCAAGCTCGTATGTCCCCATGTCATCGATCCATTCTGCCAAATTGTCATCCCCAGGATTGCCATAGGCAAATGGGTCGTCTGTCTTCCATGGCAGCTCTGTTCTTTTTGCTTGCTTGATCATTTATATTCTCCTTTTGCCTACGGCAGTGTATAGCCTGTGCATGAGCGTTTTAAACGTCATTCCCTTGTCGATCTTGATATTGTCGATGATAGAAGCCAATGTGGCTGTGTCTTCATCGCTTTTGTTAATGAAAACGGATGACAAGAGAAAGCGTCTTTCTGGTTCTTCGTTGTTTTGGAATCCTGCCAAGGCATAGATTGTCCCTGCGTCAAATCGTTGTTGGCTGGTTGGCGTTGTCAGTTCGTGCATGCATTTGCAGAAAAAGGATTCTCTCTCCAAAAGCGTATAAAAGGGATCCAAGAACTCTTTGCGCAAGGTTGGGTAGGTGAATTGCCTGTTTGCGCCATATCGTGCAAGAAACACGGAATCACGCAGTTTTTCGAGACCGTATTTGTTAGTCTGGCTGCCAAACTGAGGATAAAGCTCAAACAACAAAATACAGGCAAGACGCAGCCTTTGGGCAATCTTTTCCTCTATTGCCAATGGCAA
>OMYM01000163.1 GCA_900315225.1 uncultured Erysipelotrichaceae bacterium
CTTTCGCCAGCGACACCTAAGGACATCCTGGACAAACGTTCGTTGATGCTGCCATGCCGACTCAGGCGTTTCACCTGCCCAGAAAATTAGGCTGCCTTGTGCCAAAATGCCTTTCGGAACACTTCGGCAAAAGACGAATACTTCTATACTTGGACGCACAAATAGGTAGAATTCAGCATCGTCTGCCTGCCGTTATATACGGAACGATTGTAAATATCTGTTCCAGATATTTGATCGTTCCAGTATAATCCTACGGTATGAAACATGCCACTTTCCGTTACGTGTTTCAATCATTGCCACAAAAAAAACGGTAAACCGTCAAAAAAGGATAAAGAAGCAAGATTGACGGTAAAGCCCACTCAACCCCCGCGCAAGACCAATCCTTCCTACAATGCGAAGACCACTGGACAAGGGAGAAGAGAGCAACCATCGAGTCGATGATAGAGCTGGCAAAGAAGATGAATACACCCTAGGAAAAGGCTTCAACATGGTTCACTGCAATGAAAAACCTGGTGTCCTGTGCGCAATCACAACACGTTGAGCAAAGCCAAAGAAACATTTGACATTTTCAATCGAATGGCTTATACTATGAACAAAGATATATGGCGCACAAGAGGAATGGCCAAAGGAGGAATGAACAGGAAAATTATGGAAATGGTTGTCAGTACCGATAGTACCGAAGAAAGAAACGAAGAGGAAAAGAAGAAGCTTGACTACCATGGCGCAATGGAAGCCGCTTTAAAATCTATGTATGACGATGCGTACGATTCCATGGTGACGCAATCCGGGAAAAAGCTTGGCGAGGAAGTGCCATACCTAGATCTTTTGATCCTAAAAAAAGACCCGAGCCTAAGGCTTAACGATGAAATTGGCTCTTTCTTTAAAGAAAACAATGTGATCGAGAACAAGGGGTATACCGATGGCATAAGCATCAATGATGTGTTCAAGGTCCAGGCATATGCAGGCATGTACATGGTTTTGGACAGGAAAGTGGATGAAATCCCATGGGAGACGGTAACCGTCACGGTCATTCAGTTCAAGTATCCAAGGGCTGCGTTCCAACGGCTTATGGAAATGGGCTGCGTGATCAAGGAACGTGTTCAGGGAAGCGTGTGGGAAGTGTCCGGACCACCCGTCATGTTCCCGTTCCAAGTGGTGAACGCCGTCAACCTTGGCGAAGAGTGGTCTGTCATCAAGATCATGTCGCCAGGGGCAACGGAAGAGGCGATCCTGAAAGTCCAGCGGGACTACGAGCAAACCAATGACCCCAGGAAGAAGCAGCACCTGGGGATCGTCCTGAAGCTTTCGCTCATGAACAACAAGGAGACCGCCAAGAAAATGGAGGAAACAGGAGTTATGACCAATGAGATGATTGAAACCGCAAGGTATCTCTTCGCGGATGAATTCGAGGCTGAAGCCAAGAAGCACGCGGAGGATCTGGAAGCCGAAAAGAAGAAGCACGAGGAAGATCTGGAAGCTGAAAAGAAAAAGCATGAGGAAGATCTGGAAGCAAACAAGACACAAACAATACAAAACATGTTGCTTGACAAAGTGAAGATTTCCAATATTGAAAAATGGACTGGGGCTTCGCCAAAGAAGATTATAGAAATTGCCAAAGCTCTTGGAATGACTTCCTTGTCTTTGTAGCAGCGACAGACAGGGCATTTGTAAAAGATGTCGTTTTTTCGGCATCTTTTATTACTGGACAGTCGGAAATTCGAAATGTTCAACGACATTTTTCATCAAAACCCAGTGTTGCCAACGTTGGCTTCCAGAGCCGCTGTTTTTTCATGCGAATTACACCGTCTGGATCCCATGGAAGCTGGATGGCTTGGACTGCGTGTCGGAGCCACTTGACCTGAACAAAGCGTCCAGGTTTGAATAGTACTTTTGATCGATTTCAAGTGTGTTCAGGTAGGATTGTACCGTTCCAGCTGAAAGCGGAAGGCAGCCGCTCCAGCCAATTCAGAATTTCTGCAATCATTTTTCCATTCCACATCAATTACCTTTGTGCGAAAACAATAAATCGGTCATTGTTGGAAGGATGGAACCGGCATTGCATGAGCTTGTCGCCAGAATGACTTGTTTTGTTTTCTGAATCGATATAAGACTGGAGTATTGATGGAATGTCTTAACATGATTGATTTACATATTGGCCTCTTTGATCTCACGCCTGAACACGTCAAGGATTGTATCCATCAGTTTCATTTTGTTTGCTTTCACGAGATTCACTTTCTTACCAACAATGATTTCAAGGATGGCATTCTTCGTTTCCGCTGTATTCGCGGAAACAAGTGGGCTGTTGCCAGAGATGATGGCAGCGATTTCTTCTTCAACCTTCTTTTCTTCCATGTTCTTGGAACCAGCATCGACTCGGTACATGAAAAGATAGTACGCTGCTTCGAACATATTGATGAAATTGTAATTGCGACCATCCTTTCCTTTGTTAATCAAAGTTCGGACTGCATCTGTGTCTATGTCGATGTGCTTTGTGTTATCATTGGAAACGAATGAGAGCAAGTAATCGGCGAAAGCTATCACACTATCGGGAATTCCAAAAGGCAGTGGCATAAATGTGGATAGCGCTTTCTTGTTCTCGTTGTACTCAACTGGATCGTCAGGGGAAAGCGTTCTTATGATCTCTCGCAGGCTTTTGCATCCGAGCAGATAGCCAATGAGTATGATGAAAAGGTTTTCCTTCATTGGATGGCGAATCCCTCTTCTCATCCGCCCGTTCTCAGCAGATGCTTTCTCAAGCATGTCCATTATCGTTACTCTTGAATGGTCATCTTCCTTCTGCTTTCTTTCCATCTTAGTGTGAATGCCATCTTCTTTGATTGAACCAATGTAAACTCTTGGATCGCCAGACTTGGTGCGTCTTTTGTAGAGGTAGTATCTATCATAGATGAGTGAAACCTCGTAGTCAACGAAGGATTCTCCATGTGCAGATACCCATTCCTTCACTACTACATCAACCCATTCGGGAACTTCATTCATCGTCTTTCTCGATGGTCTGCTTCGTGTTGTAGTACTCATTTGAGCCGCTATTCCTTTCCTTTGATGTGCGATGCTAGGAAGCTTCCTTGCGCCGCGAATATGAAAACTGTATAGTTTCAATATCGAAAGAACCCTTCAACAAGTTTTTTTTCAAATTTCTTGTTGACAAGAATGATCGTGTGTGATATTGTTATATCAGTTAAAAGCCATTGGACCTCGGGAAGGCGCATGATGTGCGCCTTCTCTATTTTTTTGCGCGCTATAAGTAGCGGGAGTGCATGTAATGCACTCCCGCACATCCTTTGGTTACTGGCACTTCTTCTTAAGATCCGCCTCAAATTCCATCAGTCTCTTGAATTCTTTGTCAAGGCTTGCGAATATGTCTTCCTTGTCGATTTCATCGCCTATGACAAACGATTTTGTTTTGTATGGTATTCTGATCGCCCAGGATTTTCCTTTCTTTGGAACGGTATAAAACTGGTCTATCTTATCACAGAGACGCATGAATTCTTCAGGCGCATTTTTAGAACTCAACTCCAATTGAAAATTCACTTTTTCATTGGACTTTACAGCGATATTATAGTAATAGCGATGGCTTGTTCCCCAGCCACTTGGTAATAGTGGCGTATCACAGATAAGTTCAGACATAGAATCCGTAGTAAATCTTGTGTAGAGCTGATTACATTTTCCTATATCCACATGAATTGATTTCTTATTCATAGCCCACTCTTTCAAGACCTGTGATATATCAAGTGATCTTTCGACTGCACTATAGTTATCCACCAGATACGGAAGCACTGCCTTTAACATTTTGTCGCTCCATTCCGCATGGAACTTCGCAATGCGTTTCCATTCCGTTTCATCCGCAATGCCTATGCCATCCATCACATACGATATATTGGAGAACTTGGATTCCTGGGATCGATCCCAAACAAGCGCTACGCCCATTGCTTCTTCGATTTCTCCCTTATGAGACAACAACATATCGAATACTTCTTTGTTCTTGTTCGCATCGCTCCTATTCATTAACAAGTCTACGCGTGAAGAATCATAGTTTGCGACACAACAAATAGTAAGACCTCCAACACCGAGCGATCCTTGTATAAGATTCGAAGTACCCACCGTCTTTCCTTCAAATGTCCCTCTGTACATATGTTGTTTTTGGATGATTGGCAAGGCAAATTTCCAATACTTCTTGCGATGTCCTTGACGGCTTGCTTCAGCAAGCTTATCGCCTTCGAGATCACGCAGGTAAAAGACAAGATCCATGGGGTCTTCCCCATACAATGCGAATAGTCTACGAAGTATAACAACCTTCATATACGTGCTGGTATTCTTTTCGATATAGATGTTCTCATCGCAACGCATTGGCTTGCGCAAATGGGCTGGTTCTGTCTTGATATAGTTTTCTAAGTCGGAATTACCCGAAAGACCATATGCCAAAGATGTCAATATCGTCTTGTCCTTGTTGTGTAACAACAAGACAATGCGTTCAAACATATCCGCCCAGCTTGCGACTGGCTGATCAACATTCTTGTACGTATACTTGACAATGTCTCTACCTGTCAATTCATAGTTTTCATCATCCAGTGTACAGAAATCATATTCCTTGATCATAGGAATAAAGTGAGTCTTTGGATAAGGCCATATTTCTTTTGCTTGTTCAACCATCTCAGCATTGCGTTCTTCCAGTTCCTTGAGGCCCCATGACTCTTTCTGAGAGATACGCACGTTCATACGCAAGCCACTGTTCTTATATCCTCCCTCTTTTGCGTCACGTTTCTCTTGGAATGAACGGTTGCTAAGTTTTGCATTATACCCACTCAACGTCAGGTTTGCTAAACGATGAACCCATGTCGCATGAATCTCTTTGGCGTTAGGACCAAGTGCCTCAATCCATGCGGCAGTCAATCTTTGTGGCATGATGTGTTCAATGGAATATTCGTTCTTTTCCAAATGATCATAGACAGAATGGTCAAAGACACTCTTTGTTTCCTTTGTGCCAAAATTTTCAAATCGCTCAAACAAATATGCCTTATACTTGCTACGCATCAAATACACTTGCTTATTCGACAAAGCACTTGCGAATTCTTCATCATCAGGAAAACGAACACTTTCCCTCTTGCTCATCAACAGATAGCTTAGCTTATCAACATAGTTGCCTGTCTTATTGTCATATCTGAGAACATCTTTATTCAGTGTTGCGAATAGCTTGTTTAGCGCATTGGTTGGTATATCACAAATGCTTCTTCTGAATAGGTAGTTTTCTACAAGCGTAAATATCTCGACCAGTTCATCAACTGTCAACCTACCGTTTTTCTGTAGACGCATGACTTCCATCAAGAACGGTCGAATAACAACGACATCTATCCTTTTCAAGCGTTCCAGACAATCATCCAAACGATAATCAAGACCAGTCTTGCACGTTTTCGTCACTTCAAACAGTCTGGCATATTCCAACATATCCTTAAGCAACGTTTCTCTTTCCAAGCCTGAATCTTCCGCAAAGCGCTTGAACTCTCTATACACTTTATCAATCTTAGGGGTTGACATCAGCTTTATGCTAAGATAATCCCTGACAAAGCTACTGACATCCTTCGCTGTAAGCTGATCGATCTTCGACCAATAATCTCTGAAATACCTCTGTTGCAAGTTGTATTTCAACCCCATTAACATATAGTTTCTAATCTTATCCCCTTCTTCTAACGCCAAACCAGTAGAATTCAAGCTTTCAAAGATCAATTGTGCATTATCTTCTACATCCAGTGTAATACAAATGATCTCAAGCTTACCAATGGCAGAGTAAAGATCATCCACTGATACTTCTTCACGTAAAACCAAACTGGTTAAATACTTGTAGTTGTTTGTCAGATTTGAAGAAGGATCAAAATCCTCTTCACAACCATACAGTTTAACCAGTGCTTTCCTATCATCCTGCACGGGATATAACTTTATGCATTCACCATCATCCACCCATGGAGAAACCAGGAATCGATGCATGATTTCTTGGCTCAGCTTATTGGAACGAGACTGTATCTTTCCTTGTTCGACCAATCTAGCCATCGCCAATAACAACAACGAGACTGTTGTCAAGCGTTGTTGACCATCGATAATATTGTATTCAATTTTTGCGCCATTCGCTACGACCGAAGAGACAATGCTGCCGAAGAAATGACTTGGACGATCATCTTCTACCATCTTTTTCAAATCATTGTAAAGCTGTAGACAATGTTCATTTCTCCAGTCATACTTTCGTTGATACACTGGAATCAAGAATCTCTTGTCAGAACCTTCTAGGAAATCCGTAATCCTTGTTGCCGAGCCCTTCATATCCATCACCTCGCTATTCTATACCATTTCCGGATCACTACATTATTTTCTCACGCTTCACCTGTATACGCAAGTGAATTCTTCTTATATTTTACCTGTTTCTAAGCAAAATGACCGATATCGAATCAACGAATCATCCTGATATGACATAATATCATCGGTAAACCCCTCTTTCCAACCGGGATGAAAGCAGCCTTTTGCTTCAACTTCTCCAACACAGAAAAACCAATCTTCTTCGTCCTATACTTACATACCCATACCAATTCCCCACATTGACTGGCACAACTGGCAACTGTCCGTTGATTCCATCCAACAACAATTGTCTCCTGATCAACTCTCAGCTAGAATAACATTCATGGCTTGTGATCCCACAAGTGTAATATACGAGATATTAGGTTCAATGAGACTATTCGAAAAGCGAAACAGAAGATCAGAAATTTCATATCTCTTTGCCGTACGCTTTCCAGCCATCATAGGTTCAGATACGTTTAAAATATCCAAGTCAATGCGTTTACTAAGATAAGATGTCAATGATCTTTGTTCCATCTGGCACTTAGCGGCGATTTGCCCGTGGTTTTCCCACCAGGTCCAATCGCCGAAAGAATTCTTTTGTATATCGCTTTCCGAAAACAGCCTTCCGTCTTTATTGAAGAGCAGATCTTTCATCGCATCCGTAAGTGTTTCGTATCTTAAAAAAAGCATGACATATTGAGCAACACCACCCGTACACGCATATACCGTCATGGTATCTTCGTCTGAATCGAACAAGCTTCTAATCTCATCAAACCTCCCATACAGTGGCTGTTCACTGGATGAAATCTGTTTCTTCATAAAAAGCATCTGGGAACCCATCAAAATGATCTTCTGTTTTCCCATGGCATGGTCAGTGATCCATTGGAATTCTATCGCTATATCATCCGTCTTTTTAGCCAACATTGGAAATTCATCAATGACAAACACATATCGATCATTGAGTATTTTGGAAAGATAGGAAAATATCTCCTTGAACGACTTCAGAGATTTAAGAACAATATCATCCTCAAGAACCAACCCAATAGAGCATTTAAAGTCTTCAACCGCAGCTTCATAGCTAGGATTATACTGGAACGATCAAATATTTGGAACAGATATTTACAATCATTCCGCATATAACAGCAGGCAGA
>OMYM01000038.1 GCA_900315225.1 uncultured Erysipelotrichaceae bacterium
CAGAATTGTTGCAATGGCGCATCGAAGGAAACACTTCCAAAAATACCGTTATCAACAATGGGATACTTGAAGTGGCCAAAAACGAACAAAGCAACGTCCTGTCAATTTATGCGGAAAGAGGCGCGCGCTCAGTCAGCATGCAAGTGAATGTGAAACGCTATTTCCACATAGAAGCAGAAGGGGTTTTCCATGGAACGGTAGAACTGTCTTGCCAAGGAGATGTGCTGGAAGGCACGCGCGTAACTGTACGCGCGCTTCCTGATGATGGATATCAATTGGACACATGTCTTGTTAATGGAAAAAAAATTCAAGGAGATTCCTTTATTGTGCAAGAAGATGCGGTTGTTACAGCGCGCTTTATCCAAGTCAAATATGATGTCAATGTGACGATCATAGGAAATGGCTCCGTTGAGCCAGACACAACGCAAAGCGGGATGACAAACGAAAAGATCGAATACATTGCGCGTCCAGATGAGGGATGGCGGTTGAGGGCAGTATATGTTGACGAAACGGAAATCAGAACGCAGGACAATCATTTCACAATCGTCCTAGGAACAAAACCAATGGATGTGCGGGTTGTGTTTGAGGAAATCACGTATCTGGTGACGGTAGAAGCTTCCAACGGTGGAAAAATTGAACCTGGAGGAACATTTGTCGCAAAGGAAAACGAGATGATTCGTTTCTCTCTTTTTCCAGGAGAGGGTTACGAGGCAAGCAAAGCACTGGTGAATGGCGCACATGTAGATGTGGATAATAACGCATTTAGCGTTACTGTCAAAGGCGAAACACACATCGCTGTTTCATTCGCCAAAATACGACATGTCTTGCGCATTGAATATGAAGGCATGGGATCCTTGGATCCCAACGGTACGCTTTTGGTTGCGCATGGAGAAACCCAGCGCATTACGCTGAAGGCAGAGGAAGGAAATGTTCTTTCCAAGGTCTATGTGGATGGCAAGGAGATGGATGCCAAGCGCGGCTTTATTGATGTCAAGGTACTGGCGGACATGGAAGTAAAGGCAGTGTTCAGGCTGCTTAATCTGGAGTTCATCCATGTCGGTGAAAAAGACTATTGGTATGAAAATGGAAAACGGCAAGCTGTCGCGGGTGACGTGAAGAACATCTGGGACAAAACCTATGGTATAGAAAGAGGACGAGAGATCTATGATCCCGCTAGCGATGGCTGGTATTGGCTCGATTGCGTGTTTGATGGTGCCAAGGCCGCTTCAAAGGAAGTATGGATGCCCTATTTGTTCCAAGACGACCTCGCGAGCGGTCGAAACCCTGAGGGAAAGTGGGTCAGGTATGACAAAAACGGGAAAATGATCAAGGGCTGGTATACGGTCAAGAAAGACGATGTTGCGCTATATCCCACCCAAGCGGGCAACACATACTACTATGACCTGATTACGGGAGCCATGTGCAAAGGATTGTGCATCATCGATGGTCATGAATACCGCTTCGATGAAACGACAGGTGTTTTGTTAAAGTGACTGTGCGTACAGTCGCTTTTTTATCGTTTGGGTTGACAAATCAAGCAGGCATGGATAAATTGGAAATCGTTTTCAAATTATGAACAAACAAAGCAACTACAAGACCGAGCAGAAGGAGCGTCTGCTTGGCTATATGAAAGAAAACGCTGGAAGGCATGTTACGGCGGCGGAAATCCATGATCGACTGAAGGAGGATGGAATCAAGATTGGCTTGACGACCGTTTACAGGCATTTGGACAAGATGGTTGGGCAAGGAAAGCTGGCTAGGTATGTCATTGGGGAAGGATCCGCCGCATGCTATGAATACACGGGGCATGTGCGCCGTGAAACGTGTTATCACTGCAAGTGTCTTTCGTGCGGGAAGCTCATTCACATGCATTGCGATGAAGTCATCGGGTTGGTTGAACATGTGAAACAAGAACATGGCTTTACCCTCGACATGGCGCACACGGTTTTCTATGGCTTGTGCAGCGAATGCGAAAGGAGGAAACATGAAGAATAGTCTAGCGCTGTTGGCGTGTCTGGCGCTTGCAGGCTGCGGCGCGGGAGGCGCGCAAGAAAACAACAAGGTGTCTGTTGTCGCAACGATTGCGCCAGTCGGGGAATGGGTGTCTCAGATTGCGTGCGATTACGCGGATGTCAAGGTGTTGGCGGGTGAAGGAATCGATCCGCACAGTTATCAGCCAACGGCGAAGGATATGGCGCTGGTTGCTGAGTGCGATTTATTTATCTACGTAGGCGGGGAATCCGAGGAATGGGCGAACGATGTCATCGAAACAGTGCGCACGCAGGATGCCCAGAATATTTGCCTGTTAGATGAATTGGGTGATCTGGCGCGCGAGGAGGAAATCAAGGAAGGCATGGACGCTGAAGAAGAAGGAACCATTGACGAACATGTCTGGCTTTCTTTGCGCAACGCCCAGATTTTTAGCGCGGTGATCGCAGACAGGCTTGGTGAAATCGATCCCGCGCATGTCAATGCGTACAAGGAAAGCAAAAGCAAATATTGCGCTAGCCTAGCGTCTTTGGATCGCGCATATTCTGCGGCAACAGCAAATGGAGGCACGCTTGTGTTTGCTGATCGCTTTCCGTTCCGTTATCTTTTCGATGATTATGGCTTGGATTATTATGCGGCATTTGCTGGATGTTCCGCTGAGACCGAGGCATCGTTTTCGACCGTGGCTTTTTTGGCGGAAAAACTAGATGCATTAGGCAGCACGCATGTCATGGTGATCGAAGGATCAGACCAAAAGCTTGCGCATACGGTAATTGATGCTACGCGCGACAAAGACAAGGAAATCCTAGTGATGGACAGCATGCAAATGGGGATGACGGGAACGTATTTGGAGACGATGGAAAAAAACCTTGAAGTGATTCAGGAGGCACTGAAATGAAAGAATTGCTCAAGTGCGAAGATGTTACGCTTGGCTATGATCGCCAGCCAGTTGCATCCCATGTGAGTTTTAGCGTCCATGAGAAAGACTATCTTGTCGTTATTGGGGAAAATGGCTCTGGCAAGTCGACATTGTTGAAGACATTGCTTGGACTAATCAAGCCATTGTCGGGGCGCATTGCGTATGACGGCTTGGATCGTTCCGCGATTGGATATCTGCCGCAATCAACGACGATTGCCAAGGATTTTCCTGCTTCGGTAATGGAAATTGTCATGTCGGGCAACGCACAGCGCATGGGATGGCACCCTTTCTATTCGCGGGAAGACAAAGTGCGCGCGACAAAAAATTTGGAGCGCATGGGAATGCTTGACATGAGGAACGAGAGTTTCCGCGAATTATCTGGTGGTCAAAGACAGCGCGTACTTTTGGCACGCGCCTTATGCGCGGCTGATCAGCTTCTAGTGCTCGATGAGCCTGTGACAGGGTTGGATCCACAAGCCGCCAAGGAAATGTATGAAACGGTGTCGAAAGTCAATAAGGAAGGAATGGCGGTCGTCATGATCAGCCATGATCTTGAGGCTGCGCGCGCCTACGCCAGCCATGTGTTGATGTTTGACGAAGAAGTGCGTTTTATGACAAGAAAGGAGTATCTTGCGGATGTGGAGTGAACTTGCTAGGTATCTTGCGTTCCCCTTTGTGCAAAATGCATTGATTGTAGGCGTTTTGATCGCCTTGTGCGCATCGTTGCTTGGGGTTGTATTAGTTCTCAAGCGCTTCTCCTACATTGGGGATGGTCTTTCCCATGTGGCGTTTGGCGCCATGGCGCTAGCAAGCGTCATGGGTCTGACCAGCCAGAGAATGTATGTCGTGCTTCCGATCACGGTCATTGTCGCGCTGTTGTTGTTAAAGACGGGTGAAAGCCAGTCAAGGGTGGCAAATGACGCGAAAATCGCCATGCTTTCGGCGGGATCGCTGGCGATTGGATATCTATTAATGAACGTGTTTCCCACCTCGGGGAATGTATCGGGGGACGTTTGCACGACGTTGTTTGGCTCGACATCTATCCTGACGCTGACAAAAGGTGAGGTGTGGTTGTGCGTGGCGCTTTCTGCGCTAGTACTGTTTGTTTTTGCGCTGTTGCGCCAAAAAATATTTGCCCTGACGTTTGACGAGGATTTTGCCAGGTCGATGGGACTCAACGTTGACATGTACAATCTGTTGGTCGCGGTCATCATTGCTGTGATCATTGTCTTGGCGATGAATTTGGTTGGATCATTGCTGATATCGGCGCTGGTGATTTTCCCGGCGCTAAGCGCCATGCAGGTGGCAAAAAGCTTTCATCGCGTACTCGTTGTTTCTGCCATACTGTCGGTTGCGTGTGCGTTATTTGGCATGCTGTTCGCTATATTAATGGATACGCCCGTTGGCTCGACGATTGTTGCGGCGGATATGCTTGCCTTTGGGGCATGTTATTTTGCAGGGAGGCTGAAATGAAAAAGCTCTTTTTTGCGCTGGCGCTGGCGCTTTGCTTGTGCGGTTGCGCAAAACAACAATTTGCGCGTGAAGAAACTGCGCAAGAAGAAATCGTTGTGGAAAAAAAGGTTATCGATCTGACGAACATGAATGCCAATATGGTTTACGCCGAGGTCATGAACATGATGAACAGCCCTTACGAATACCGAGCGAAAACCGTTCGGGTCAGCGGCTTGCTTGTCGCAAGGGAAGAGGATGGTGAAACAAAGCTTGCCTGCCTCATTCTTGATGCCCAAGAATGCTGCCAGCAAGGCATAGAATTCTTGTGTGAGAATATGACTTACCCAGATGACTATCCGGCATTGGGCGAGACAATCACCGTAGAGGGTGTTTTTAGCTATTACACAGACGGTGCTAGCGTGAATTTATTGTTACAGGATGCATTGTTATTTTGAAATCGCTTTCCTGTTTGAAAATAGCGGTTTCTTTTGACTATCTGCCTTTCATGGTATAAGATTTACACATGTTGTTTAGAAGTAGAGGAAAAAAGTATGTCCTGATGCACAAGGACATCCCTGTTCTCAGGGGCGAATATGACTTGAGCACCCACTCCTTCCGGCGTGTGGAAAGCATTATGAATCCCAATCATATGCCCGTTGGAACGATGTATGATGGCGAGATTGGTCTGGAGCGTTTCAACCACTGGATTCGCTGGCGTGGCATTCCAGAATATCGGGTCGGGCTTGACCAGTTGCTGGACAAGCTTGGAATTGAGCATCCCAGCGACCTTTTAGACATGGAATATGCGCTTTCTGTCAGCGACCATTACTGGATTAAGCCTGCCAATGACAGAAATACCTATGAGGATTTGAATTTCTTTGAGCGTGATTTTGCGCAGGAAGAATTTGGCAAGGCAATGTTTTCAACGATTCGCTTCGAGGCATCAGACGCGGCGCTGCATACGCCAAACAACACGTTGTGCGGATATCACCGCAAGGCATGGTTTCATAGGGGCAGTTCCCTTATGCTCTATAAGGGCGGTTCGCCATGGTTCCAACAGGAGCCTGTGATGGAATGGATGGCAAGTGAAATCGGCGTTCGTTTAGGCATGGATGTGGTCAAATACGATGTCAAGGTCTATGAGAACCAATTGGTCAGCGAGTGCAAGAACATGCTTGACCTAGATACGGATTTGGTTCCAGCCGATGATATTCTTTATGCAGGTATGAAGAAGAAAGGTGAAATTGTCCTTGACTACTACATGAATCTGCTTGAATCGCATCATGTTCCCAATGCCATGGAAGCGATGGACGACATGATGATCCTCGATTTCATGTTGATGAACACGGATAGACACAACCAGAATTTCGGTATTCTTGTGGACGCAAATACGATGGAATGGCTGAAAGTTGCGCCGATATTTGACACGGGAACGTGTCTTGGCGCGCTAAAGAGCGATGAAGACTTGGAACATATCCAGGAATTCGAATATAAGTTGTTCAGGGGAAGGGTGATTGTCGATGAAAGGTTGATTGGCATCATTGCCAAGCATGGTAGCTATGACTTCTCTGCTTTGGACGACATGCCCGTAGCGCTGGCGAGAAAGCTAGCAAAATTCCAAGATGTTTCGGGCATGCGCAATGAAAGGATTCAATTGCTCGCAAACCTTTTAGGTGCGCGCATTGAACGCATGAAACGGCTTCAGTTGCGCGAGGGGGGTTGAGAAGAATGGCGCGAAGAGGAAGTCGGCGCGGTATGAACAGGCGGCGCAAGCTGAAAAAAAAGGACAAGCTAAATATAGTCCTAGTCCTGTTGATGTTGGTCGGATGCATATCCTTGGTGATGTTATTGATATCGCTATGGGAAAACAGGCAATATAAGCCTGAGGATGCAGGCGGCGAAGGAAACGTCTATATCGAGCCGGTGATCAAGGAAGCGAAAAAAGTTACGTACGAAGGAAAAACATATACGCAGAAGAAGCATGTTGAAAGCTATCTGTTGCTTGGGGTTGACAATCATGGCAATTTGAGTGAATTCTCGGGTGTCTATGGTCCGCAGGCTGATGTTCAGATAGTTCTTGTTATTGACAACGACAACAAGACGTGGCGTTTGCTACAGCTCAATCGAGATTCCATGGTCAATGTGCGGGTCATGAATGAAATGGGGGATTTTCTTGGCTACACGTATGAGCAACTTGCATTCGCGCATGCACAAGGCGATGGCTCGATCATGTCCGCTAAAAACAACATGTTGACGGTTTCGGAGCTGCTATGGGAACAACCCATTAATGGCGTTGCGGCAATCAACATGGATTCGATCGGCATCCTGACTGATGCTGTAGGAGGAGTTACCGTTAATATCACGCAAGATTTTGTGGATCTGAATGACAATTTCAAGGTTGGTCAGGATGTAACGCTAAACGGAGAGATGGCGCTGCAGTTCATCAGGACACGAAGTCATACGGATATCGAAGCGAACCTTGCACGTATGGCAAGGCAAAGAGAATTTATGAAATCTTTCATAAAACAGTTTGCAAAATTGGATGAAAATGCTATATTAGAGACGTATGGTGAGATTGTGAAGTACATGAACACTGACATCGGCTCTGGCGTAATGCTTGCTCTGGCTGAAAAAATCAAGGACTACACTGAGCTGAGTTTGATGACAATTGATGGAGAATCAGAGATCAAAGATGTATATGTTGAATATACTCTTGACAAAGACAGTCTTGATCATACAATATTGGAACTGTTCTATGAATAGGGAGGTAAGGGATTGGCTAACACTGACAATAACGCGCAGCTTAATTGGGATACTACGCTGAACGATGAAGAAGTCGAGATAGATCTTGTCGAAATATTCTATCTGCTTTGGGAGCACATCGTTCAGATTATTCTGTGCCTAATTGCTGGCGCAACGATTACATTTGCATATTCATACTTCCTGGTTGCGCCGACGTATACGGCGACGGCGAAGATGTACATTGTTTCTTCATCGAATAGTTCGGTTGTAAACCTTTCGGATCTTCAGCTTTCTTCAAATTTGAAGAGCGACTACCAGGAATTGATGAAGTCGAGAGAACTGCTTCAAGATGTCATTGACAATCTTGGATTGCGCGAAACCATAACGACTCAGGAATTCAGCAAGCAGATAACAATCACAAATCCATCGGATACAAGAATCCTGTATCTGACGGTAGTTGATACGAATCCAACGCTTGCGTCTGATAAAGCAAACGAGCTTGCGCGCCAAGCGGAAATTTATCTGCCGGAAATCATGAATTCGGGCAAACCGAATATTTATGAAAGCGCGATTATTCCAACTTCAAAATCAGCTCCAAGCTATGCGCGTAACACATTGATAGGCGCGTTGCTAGGCGTAATAGCATGCTGCGGCTACTATATCGTTAAATTCTTGTTGAATGACACGCTGGTAACGCCAGACGATGTATACAAGTATTTTGGTTTACAGCCGTTGGCTTCTGTTCCAGAGGGTAATCTCAATGGAAAGAAAAAGAAGTCTTCAGAAAAAGGTTCAAAAGGCTCATCGAAGTCTAAGACTGGCTCAAGTGTTGTGAAAAAAAAGAGATAGGAGGAAATAAGGCATGAAATATTTGACAATAGAGGGATTGCCGGATCTTCCGTTCGATGTAGCTGAGTCATTGAATCAGCTTCGTATCAATCTGGGCTTCTCGGGTGAAAACATACGCACGATCATGGTTACCAGCTCAATGCCTAATGAAGGCAAGAGTTTCATTACCATGAATCTTTGGAAAATGATGGCATCGGTTGGCAACCGCGTTTTGCTGGTCGATTGCGATTTGCGCAATTCAGTTCTCGTCTCGGACTATAATATGCGCTCTGAAGAAAATATGGTCGGCATCGTACATTACCTTGCTGCAAAAAATGGATTAAATGATGTAATTTACGAGACAAATATTCCAAATGGGTATATAATACCTGTGACGACCAACGTAACGGATCCTACGATCTTGCTAGAGAGCAAAAGGTTCCAGCACATGGTTGATGAGTGCAAACGTGAGTTTGACTATATACTTCTAGATACACCTCCGCTTGGTAGCGTTGCAGATTCCCTGACAGTAGCGGGATACGCTGACGGATCACTTCTAGTGATTAGATCGGGTGATGTTCCTAGAAAGCTAGTTGCAAACAGCGTTCAACTCCTGAGGAGAACAGAAGTTCCGTTGCTAGGCGTTGTTCTCAACAGGGTGAGCACCACCAGGAAAGGCTACAACTACTATTACCGTTACAACTTCTCCCGTTATGGATATGGATACGGATATGGTTACGGTTATGGTAGACCAAAAAAGAAAAAGTCATGAGTAGAAAGGCGAGGGTAGAGTTCATGAACAAGAAATTTATTTCAATTGCAGCATCACTTCTTCTTGCGTTGCCGATGACAGTCGCTGCGGCACCAAGTCCAACACAAGACACAACTATCGAAACCACGGATGATCAGGTTAGAGTTACAACCAATAAAGATGAATTGTCAACAAGTCCTAGTCCACTGGTTTGGGTTGAAGATGCTTCTTCGGCAGACACTGATGCTAAGGTTAAGGCTAAAGTTGATCCTAGCAAGATTCTTCAGGGCGCAACGCCACATGTAGCATTTGATGTTACATGCAATAACCCAGCTGCTGTTTTGCACAAGAATGTAACACTTACTGTCAATCTTTCCAAGGCAATTCCTACTGGAAAAGTTGGTGTTATGTATCATGTTCACAAAAATGGTGATGTAAGTCTTGTTGCTCAAAACATTCCGGCGGGAGCTCAATCGGTTGTAATCACTGTCAATACTGCTGATCTGTCACCATTTATCGTTTACGTTGGTGACAAGATGCTTACAGATGGTTCTGGCAGCGGCACAAGTAAGCCAACACCTAACACATCTGATTCCAATAAGTCTGTTCTCTGGGGAAGCATTGCTATGATTTCCTTGGCTTGCGCAGCTGGAATTGTTGTTGCTAAGAGACGTAACGCATAATTGGTTTCAATTTGAAGGCATCTCGAATGAGGTGTCTTTTTTTGATCCGTTTGAAAATTTTCATGCCGCAATGAAAATGGTTTTTTTCTATCTGAAATAGTTATCATTGAATTGCATTTGTTCACTTATGGTGTTAATATAATGCAAAACTGAATACTGAGGATAC
>OMYM01000028.1 GCA_900315225.1 uncultured Erysipelotrichaceae bacterium
CGCGGCAATGTTTCTCAAGAAGACGTGGATAGCGATCTGCGGCTGCCGTTGCGCCTGAACCATAAGATTGTGTGTTTTGGCGGGCATGATTCGTGGTTTCGTGCCATTAGACCGATGCTGGATGGGGATGTGCGGTTCATTGATACAAACAAATCGACCAATACCAACCTTGTCAAGTCTTCCGACATTGTGTATCTACAGACAAATGCGCTCAACCATAGCATCTACCACAAGATCTTGAGCGTTGCGTCGAAATACCAAAAGCCAGTCTTCTACATGCCTTCTGCTTCTGCCAAAAAGTGCGCGGAACACATGTATCAGGCGGACAAGAGCATCGATTAACAGATTTTTGCCAATAATCCACATTTTCTTGTATAATTGGGCATATAGGTCATGGAGGAGGTTTCGGTATGATGCGTAGGTTCATATGCATGGCATCGTGTGCGCTCGCACTGGCAGGCGGCGCAAATTTGGAAACATTGAGAAATCAAAGTCTTGTGACTTTTGAACGCGTGGTGATTCAAGGGACGCGTGAAGATCTGAAGGTTCTTCTTGGCAAGGCAGATGGGCTGGCGGAAGAAGACTATGGCACATGCGTTGACTGGGATGATTTTATTAACGCAAGAAGCGAGGCTGCTCTTCTGCTACAGAATGATTTTGCTGGTGAAAATGACCTAAAGGCTTCCTATGACAAGCTAAATGGCTTGTATGAGAGCCTTGTGTCCAGGCCAGACATCGTTGGAAGCCTAGTCATTGGCGTTGCGCATAATAAGGATGGTGCGACAGCAACAGCAAATATCAAGGATGGCGAAGACGTAGAGTATATCTATAAGTGGTCGACAGGTGCAACGGAAAAATCCACTGATGTGGAAGAGGATGAGTTGGATGGGCTTTCCCTTGAAGCAAGGGCGGTTAATCGCGTGGGGAAGCTGGAGGCAACGTTGTCGATGCCTGAGATTACCAATGTTAAGCTTTCGTTTAAAGATAGCGTTCCAGTCGTTTCCTGGACCTTGGAAGAAGGCAGCAATATGATCCCGGTCGATTTGATGGAAATACGCCTGTATCGGGGACGGGAGCTTGTCGTAGAGACAACAGCTTCCCCAAGCGCTGGAAAACTATTGTTGAAAAAGGTTTCCTGCGGTAGCTACGAAGTGCAATGTGTGGCGTATTTCGCTTCGCTTGGTACTAATATCGTTACGTCAAAGGCATATCTTGCGCATGTGTGGAATGGCTTTACGGTTGAGCAAGAGCCGGATTGCACGCATTCAGGCATTGAGGCAATGCATTGCACTAGGTGCAATGCAAGGGGTGATTCACGCGAGATTCCGCCACTGGGACATGATTTTTCCGTAGATTCGGTGGTTTTGGAGCCAACGTGTGAAAAAGAAGGGGTGAAGCAGCATAAGTGTTCTCGTTGCGATGAATCAACGACCGAGGTAATTCCCGCCCTGGGACATGCCTTTGACGATGGACTTGTCGCAAAGGAAGCGACATGTACGCAAGAAGGAATCATCGTTCACACCTGTTCTCGTTGCAGTAAGATGAAAGCCGATTCCTTGCCTGCCCTAGGGCATATATGGTCTAAAACCTATACGGTGGAAAAAGCGCCGGATTGCACACAAGAAGGACTCGAAGCAGTATATTGCGAAAGGTGCAATGAACGTGGGGAAGAGAGGCGCATTGAGCCGCTTGGCCATGATTGGGACGAAGGTGAGGTTGTCAGGTATGCTACATCGCAACGGGAAGGCGCCTTGAAATACACTTGCAAACGGTGCAAGAATGTTCGCCTGGAGCCGATTCCAAAGCTACAGGATTCATACACTGGATGGCGCACGATTGATGGCGTAGACTATTGGTACGAGGATGATGTGCGCATGGGAACCATCGAGGATCCCAAAGGCGTGATGGGCGATGGCTTGATCCGGGGAAGGGAAATCTACGATCCCGCTAGCGAAGCTTGGTATTGGTTAGATGCAACAAGAGCTGGTGCCAAGGCAGTGGATAAAGAAGTCTGGATGCCCTATATCTACAATGGCATCCCTGATGAAAATGGCAAATGGGTGCGCTACGACAAGGACGGACACATGGTCAAGGGTTGGTATGAAAACGATAAAGGCACATACTACTACGACCTGATGACAGGTGCCATGGCTAAGGGAGAAGTTGTGATCGATGAAGTGCCATGCATCTTTGATACAATTACTGGTATTGGCCTAGACATGGCATTTTATGGAGAATGTTGGTATGAGAAAGGCAAACGGCAGGGAACCTACCATGATCCAAATGGCGTGATGGGCAATGGATTTATCCGTGGAAGGGAAATCTACGATCCCGCTAGCAAAGCATGGTATTGGCTGGATGCGCGTTACGACGGCAAGGTCGCCAAGAAAAAGGAAGTCTGGATGCCCTACATCTATCAAAATGAAACCCCAGGCAGCACTGATGGCAAATGGGTGCGTTATGATGGCGAGGGGCATATGATCACTGGCTGGTATGTCAACGACAACGGACGCTACTACTACGACCCCCATACGGGAGCCATGGCAAAGGGCAGATGGAAGGCAAGCAATGGTCAGGTGTTTGAATTCGATGAAATGACAGGCGTGCTAAAACCATAGGCATTTGGTTACCCAAATGCCTTTTTTGTGGTATAATCCAAAAGAAGTGAACAGGGGTGCGTTTTTGCGCTGAGAAATACCCTTATCACCTGATCTGGTTAGAACCAGCGTAGGGAGTTCAACGACTTTCTACGCCTTCAGAAACGGAGGTGTTTTTTTATGAAGAAAGATCAGATGAAGAACCTTGCCTATTTGGCATTGTATGTGGCACTGTATGTCGTGCTAAAGTTTGCGGGCAACTTGATTCCTTTCTTGAACATGCCCAATGGGGGATCCATCGAGCTGGAGTTGGTGGCAGTATTCATTGCGTCTTATCATTTGGGATGGAAGAGTGGCATGGCGGTCGCCTTATTATCTTGGCTGATTACCATTGTCCTTGGCTTCTCCATGTGGTTTGTCCATCCCGTGCAGATTTTCCTAGACTACGCAGGACCGCTTCTTGCGTGTGGGCTTGCTTCGTTATTGTGGCCATTCAAGAAAACTGGGACGATTGGCTCGCTGTTTATGGCACTTGTGATTTCGGCTGCTGCCTTGCTTGGCATTGTTGAGTCGTATGGCAAGACAATCGTGGTTTGGATTGTTGCGGTTGTCATTGCCATTGCGTTGTTTGCGTTTAATTTCTGGTACATCAAGGAAAAGAAACGCTTTGGCATTGTCATCGCCATGTTTCTAAAGTATTTCCTGCAGGTTCTCTCGGGTGTCTATTTCTGGTTCCCGGAAGATTCCTATGCAGGAAGCAGCGCAGCCTGGACGTTTTCTTTAGGCTACAATCTCTGGTACAACCTGGTGACACTCGCGGTGTGTGCATTTATCGTTCCATTGCTGATTGAAAGGCTGGAAAAGGTAAACATCAAGTTCGTTGCATAAGCGTTGCCGTTAGGTTATTTATACTTGATCGCGTAATTATACGTGGAATTCACCGATGCCTGAATTCTACACTGTCCGCTTTCTGTTATATGTGGAAGCCTTGTAGAAATCTTTTCTGTATTTCTGGTGTTTCTTGTATATTCATGTTTGCATAAGCACAATCTATTCCACTCATTGTCGTGTCTCATTGAAAATGTGTTAAAATATCTGTAACAGGCAGGTAGGTAAGAAGTATGAAAATCGGAATCATTGGCAGTGGCGGCATTGTTCATGCGGCTTTGGATGCATTACGGAAACAGGACATCAAGGTGACAGCGCTATGGTGCCGCGATGAGACAAAGGGAGAGCCTTTGGTCGAGGAATATGGAATTCGCTCGCTTTACGTTAACTATAATGCTTTTTTGAAGGACGAGACGTTTGACACCGTATATTGCGGACTGATCAACAACCTGCACTATATATATTGCCGCAAGGCGATCGAGGCGGGAAAGAATGTCATATGCGAGAAGCCATTCACTATTTCGTTTGCGAACGCGGTTGATCTTGTGCAATGCGCAGGAAAGAACAATGTAATGTTATTCGAGGGAATCTTGTCACGCTATAGCGCAAACTTGAAAATCTTGCGCGAACAGCTTTCAAGGATCGGGGAGCTCAAGATGGTTTCATGCACATATGCGCAATATTCGAGGCGTTATGATGATTATTGCGCGGGAAAGGTTTTGCCTGCGTTCAATCCAGAACTATCAGGCGGCGCATTGTATGATATCAACGTGTATAACATACACATGATGACAGAGCTTTTCGGCATGCCAAAATCCATGTCATACAAGGCAATCAAGGGATACAACGGGGTTGACCTAGCGGGAACAATCACCATGGACTATGGCGATTGTGGCGCATCATTGATTGGCGCAAAGAATTGTGATGGCTTCAACGGCATATCGTTCTTTGGCACAAAGGGATATCTCAGGATTCCGAATCGTCCAGGCATGATACAAAGCATCATTGTTCATGATCACGCTACAGGAAAAGACGAAGCCATCGAATGCATCCCGGAAATGGATCCCATGGGCATTGAGATGAAAGCCATAGAGAATGTCATTGACAATAAAGACTACAACACTATGCGCCGCTGGATGGAAAAGACCATAGAAACTTCCTATATCCTTGAATTTGCCCGCAAGGACGCTGGCCTAGCCTTTGGTTTGGACAAGATGGGAATTTAGATAAAAATCAAATTCAATCCTAGTAATTAAAGCGCTTACATGCTATAATAGCAATAGTAGAAAAGGAGATTTTAACCATGGCACTTGTTAATGTTAGCTCTGCTCTGAAGAAAGATGAAATCAAGGCTTTGCTTGAGAAGCAGGAAAACCCGAAGTACACTTTCGTCAAGAACAAGACGGCGATCGAGATGCAGTTTGATGTTCAGTACGATGAGTCCGTAATCAAGGACATCGCTAGCTACACAAAGAAGCTCGTTCAGGCCGAGCCTTGGGGCAAGGTTTTGATGCTCAGGGTTCTGATCGAAGGACAGGCTTTCACGGGCGCAAAGTTTTAAAAACGGGAAAGGCACCTTCGGGTGTCTTTTTTTGAAATAATAGAAAAGGAGTAAGACAATTATGGCATTTCCAAAAGGATTCCTCTGGGGAGGAGCAACAGCCGCAAATCAATTTGAAGGCGGTTGGAATGAAGACGGCAAGGGCGCAGGCGTTCCGGACCACATCCGTGGCGGCACTGTCAGCGAGCCACGCTTGTGGGACAAGGAGATTGATCCCAATGTGTATTATCCATCTCACCAGGCGGTAGACTTCTACCATCATTACAAAGAAGACATTGCGCTTTATGGCGAAATGGGGTTCAAGTGCTTCCGTCTTTCCATCAACTGGTCGAGAATCTATCCAACAGGCATGGAAGAAACACCGAACGAGAAAGGAATTGAGTTTTACCACAATGTATTCGCGGAATGTCGGAAACATGGTATCGAGCCACTTGTGACCATCAGCCACTATGAGTTGCCATGGGGACTCAGCGAGAAGTACAACGGTTGGACGGGCAGGGAAGTGATTGATCACTTCATGCGCTATGCGACCACATTGTTCAACGAGTACAAGGATGAGGTCAAGTATTGGCTGACGTTCAATGAAATCAACATTGGTGTCAATTCCTTTGGCAGGATCATGTCTTTGGGAATGATGGGAGACGACCATCAGCCAATGTTCAAAATGACTGAAACCCCTGAAGAAGCAAGCGACCGTTTCACTGCCTTGCATAACCAGTTTGTTGCGTCAGCCCTTGCGGTTGTCAAAGGACACGAGATTAATCCAGAGTTCAAGATCGGACTGATGATCGCTGGCTCCATGATCTACCCATATACGCCAAATCCGTTGGATATCAAGGAAGCACAGGATAATATGAACATGAAGAATTGGTTCTGCGGCGATGTCCAGGTTAGAGGCCATTATCCATACTACGCCAAGAGATATTTCAAAGATAACAATATCAAGGTGCGCATGGAAGAAGGAGATGAAGAGATCTTGGCAAAGGGAACCGTTGACTTCTACAGTTTCTCCTATTACATGAGTTCTTGCGCAACAGTTGATGAAAACGCAAAGAAGAGCGCTGGAAACATGTTTACTGGCATCGTCAATCCATACCTCAAGGCTTCTGATTGGGGCTGGCAAATTGACCCGGTAGGCTTGCGCATATACTTGAACGAAGTGTATGGCAGATACGAAATTCCGTTGATGGTCGTTGAAAATGGATTGGGCGCAAACGATGTTCGCGCTGACGATGGGAAGTTCCACGATGACTATAGGATCAATTATCTGAGAGATCACATCAAGGCAATGGCAGAAGCAATTGAAGATGGCGTTGAATTGATGGGCTACACCATGTGGGGATGCACTGATCTTGTGTCCGCATCTACTGGCGAGATGAAGAAGAGATATGGCTTTGTCTATGTCGACAAAGACAACGATGGCAACGGAGACTTCCATCGCGAGAGAAAGGATTCGTTCTATTGGTACAAGAAGGTCTGTGAGACAAATGGCGCAGATCTTGATTGAGAGGAGATCCCGAACATGACACATTTTCCTGATGGATTCCTTTGGGGCGGCGCAGTAGCCGCAAATCAATGGGAAGGTGGCTGGAACCTTGGCGGAAGAGGACCAGCAATGACCGATGTTACCACTGGTGGCACAGTCAATACGCCAAGACTGATTACATACATTGACAAGGATGGAAACCATGGAACGCTTACAAGAGGTCAGAAACTACCCGAAGGCGCAAAATACGCCGTCCTTGAAGAATACCATTATCCTAACCACAACGCAGTCGATGGCTACCATCATTACAAGGAAGACATAGCCCTCTTTGCGGAAATGGGCTTTAAACAGTTCAGAATGTCCATCTCATGGTCCCGCCTGTATCCAACTGGTCTAGAGAAAGAGCCAAACAAGGAAGGCGTGGAATTCTACCGCGAGATGTTCAAGGAAATGCGGAAATACAACATTGAGCCACTCGTTACCATCTGGCATTTCGATACACCTTTGTATCTTGAGGAGCATTGCGGAGGTTGGCTGAATCGCGAGACAATCGATCATTTTGTGAGATACGCTACGACCGTGTTCACCGAGTACAAGGGGCTTGTCCACCATTGGCTGACATTCAACGAGATTAACAACACAATCCAATTCCTTGGCGTGCTGGGAAGCCAACCCGACAAGGCATACCAGGAAGCATACCAGCATCTGCACTACCAGTTTGTTGCGAGTGCGAAAGCAGTTCAGATTGGACATGCGATCGATCCATCCAACATGATTGGAAACATGATTTGCGGCATCACTTGGTATCCTGCTACATGCGATCCAAAGGACATCCTTGAGACAAGGCACACATGGGAAAGAAACATCTTCTACTGTTCTGATGTTCAATGCTTTGGCGAATATGGCACATATTGCAAGAGATTGTGGAATGAACACAATGTCCAGCTAGACATCACTGATGACGACCTGGAAGACCTGGAAAAAGGAACCGTGGATATGTACACATTCTCCTACTACATGTCCAATCTCGTGACTACCCACAAAGTGACTGACATGGTTGGCGGCAATTTCTCCCTTGGCGCAAAGAACGAATACCTTAAGTACAGTGATTGGGGCTGGGCTACCGATGCGGATGGTCTGCAATACTATCTGGAGATGATCTACGACAGATACCACCTTCCTCTCATGGTTGTTGAAAATGGACTTGGCGCATACGATACCGTTGAAGAAGATGGCTCTATCCATGATCCGTTCAGGATTGACTACTATCGCTTGCACATCGAGGCAATGGACAAAGCAATCGCCAATGGCGTTGACCTGATTGGCTATACTACATGGGGATGCATTGATGTAGTTTCGGCAGGAACAGGCGAAATGAGAAAGAGATATGGCTTTATCTACGTTGACATGGACGATGAAGGAAAAGGATCCATGGCTCGCTCTCGAAAAGACTCCTTCTTCTGGTACAAGAAAGTCATCGCATCCAATGGAGAAGATCTAGCATAACAGGAAATACCGTGCAAGGCACGGTATTTTTGACAATATACATATTCGCGTAAAATACCAAACAGCAGGGCAAAAGCAGAATATGCCTTCGCTTATTCCCATGGTATGGAAGGAGAATTAAATGACGCAATACGAACGCATGATCAAAGGCTTGCTATATGATCCAAACGATCCAGAGATAATGAATGAACAGGTTCCATTTCAGGATAAACAATGGGAATTCAACCAGCTAAAGCCATCCGATTACGAACAGAAGCAAGAATACATGCATGAAGTCTTTGCGGAATGCGGGGACAATTGCTATATTGAACTACCGTTGCGCGCCAATTGGGGAGGACACCATCTTCATCTTGGCTCAGGGATTTATATCAATGCCAACCTCACGCTTGTTGACGATGGTCATATTTATGTGGGGGACAAGGCAATGTTTGGTCCAAATGTGACCATCACCACGGCAAATCATCCAATTGACCCAGAACTACGATCCCGTGGACTTCAGTATAACAAGGATGTTTGGATTGGGGAAAACGCATGGATTGGTGCAGGAGCCATTATTCTTCCTGGTATTCATATTGGAAAGAATGCTGTGATAGGTGCTGGCAGCGTTGTTACGCACGACATCCCTGAGAATGTTGTTGCGGTAGGCAATCCTTGCCGCGTTCTTCGCCAGGCATCAGAAAAAGACAGGTTGTATTTCTATAAGGATGAACGCATCGATTGGGATAATCTGTAGCTTTCTGCAAGGCTTCCGCCTATAACTGAGTGAATTCTGAATAATAGCATATCTTAGTATTCATGGAGTCAATGGACTATTTCGCCTTGCACAAGAATATGCTTCCATGTCTCTCAATCTCATATCCTAGCAATCCTTTTGTTGCATAATACAATGGCTTGAAGGCATGCAGGATAAAGCTGCATTCCTTTTTATCCCATGCATATCCATGAAAGCGCGCCATGTAGTATGTTAAGTTAGTCTTGAAGTAGATTGCATCTGGAGAAAACGCAACGGGAAGATCATAACGCAACGAAACATCTCTGCGTCCTTTGGCTGAAAGAAGGATTCTTTCAGCCTCTTCCTCTGTTATTGCAACAATCATGAGGGCATTTCCTTCAAAGCAATGCCCATATGCATCTTCCTCCATGCTTACTCCTAGGTTTGATAAAAGACATTCCATGATGCTAAAAGAACGTTTTCTTTCGTTTCTTTGCGGCTTTGACTAGGTCATAGTTGCTTATGATGTTACAGTCCAAACCTTCAATGACGCTTAATGCACGGTTGATATACTTGTCCGTTTTGAACAATCCAGGGTCATGGATATCCAGTCCGACTATGATTTTTGTTCTTCTTTTGGCGAATTCCTCGAAGAACATGCGCGTTGGATAGGCATACCGCATGCCATCTTGGTATCGATGCATGCCATACCTGACACCAGAGCCAGCGTTCAGTTCCATGGGCATGTCATACTTGATGGAGATATCGGCAATCTTTTCAGCAATCTTGCGTACCGACTCATCCATCGCAGGATAGCTATACATGCATACATCTGGATGCGCAACGTAATCGCACAAGCCGTGTGCACATGCATATTCAATCCTGTCGACATATTCTTCCAGCTGCCATGACTGGGTAAAGCCATAAGAACTGTTGGTGTCAAGGTCAAGGTTATGCTGGCCGAGTATACAGTAATCCATTTCTCTTCTATATCTTGACAAATCATCCCATTGATCTCGATAGCATTCCACTTCCATACCAAGGAAAATATTGATTTTTTCTTGGTATTTCTTCTTGAGGGAAAGAATCGAGTGTTTATAGTCTTCATATTGGCTGTAGTCCATTCGCTCGCTGGAGCAAGGTACTTTGTATGGCGCGTGATCGCTAAAGCCAAGTGTTGTCAATCCCGCTTGCAACGCCTTGACGACATACTCCTCATCCGTTCCTACTGCATGCCCGCAACGATATGTATGCGTATGCCAATTTGTTTTCAACATGCTAGATTTCCTCCGTGAATTTGCCACATTATACCAAAGAAAGTCGTTTTATTCTTTTATCTCACCGATTGCCCATTGACGCATCTATCTAAACAAAGTAATATGTTAACAGTTGAACAATTGTTCAAATGAGAGAGGGCCATATGGAAACTGCTACTTATAGATATAGGATAGAAGGAATCGACTGCGCCAATTGCGCGGCATCCATCGAAAGAAAGATCGCGGGGATCGAGGGCATCCGAAATGTCGCCCTTTCCTTCATGGACGAGGCGCTGACATACGAATGCGACCATGACATTGGCAAGCGCATCGAGATGGAG
>OMYM01000192.1 GCA_900315225.1 uncultured Erysipelotrichaceae bacterium
ATTTTTACGTTTTAAGGCGCTCAAGTTATATAAATCTCTAGGTAGATCGATAACCAAAACGAAAAGTTTAAAGCCGTTTACTATAAGATTAGCCACAAAGCGGGCCGCACGCCAACGTCGCCATAATTGACAACGTAGCCGCTGGTGCGGACACTGCCACCAAGGCCAACGCTAGCAGCGTGGCTACCATCGCCACCAGGGGAGCGAAGCCACCACTGACAAGTTTTGTAATCAATATAATGGTACATCCCCTTGGCATCCGCATACGCCGTAGGAAGACATGCCCTTTCTTTGTCGCCATGAAAGAATTTATTAGCCTCCACAACGCCCAGCAGGAACACCTTGTCCCATACACCTTTTCCTGCTGGTATGTCATTCAAAATATTGGATTCTCCAGCGTGATACGTTGGATTGATTTTTCCTAACTCATAATCACTGAACGCTTCCTCCATGAACTTTCCGTTCAGCCATGCCCGAAGTGTGCAACCATCCCATCGAATATCTTGTTTTGTAGTATGATATGGCAAGCATTCGATAACATATCTGCTTATGATCAAGGCTGTATTGTCCTTTACATCAAGAACGATCCATTCAATAGGTTCCTTCTTTTTATCATCATCTTTGTAGTATTTTCCAAAAGATAGAATAGTCCCTCTCTTAACTTCTTCCTCTTTCTTAGCAACTGGAATCTCAACATTGATGGTCTCTACCTTATTGAACAGAAATTCAAGGATACGGAGATGCAAGATTCGGGAGATCCCTTTATCCAAATCATTTCTATAAAGGATGTTGGATAGAGATCTTTCGTCATTGTCATTGAATGGCTTGCTGTTTTCATTCAGTGTGATTGAATCAGGACTGTATTCTCCATTAACATCAACATACGAAAAGCTTGTTTCCTCAATAGTTTTATTCGCTAATACAGCTTCATAGAAAGGATGGTAGTCTCCATCTCCCGAAAGTAAAAACTCTGGACGTGGCTGATCTTCACCAAAAAGATCTTTTCTTGTGTCATTCTTTCCTGCGTTGAGTTTCTGTATTTTGTCTGGATTCTTGTATTTCAAGAGAAGAATGTAGAAATAAAGCAATTTTGCCTTGGAGGGATATTCCTTAAGCTGATACTTGTTCAAGAAGTAGAATGACGAACAAAGACCTTTCATTTCACGAGGAGTGAGTTCGAACTTATTACACATCCTATAATATTGTTCTCGATCTACCGTGGGTATTTCGTATTCTTCAGCGAACTTATCAAACAGCTTTTGGTCATCGCCTTTTGGCAGGATGGTATTGTAATCAAAGAATCTCTCGAGGTAGCCAATCGCATCGAAATCATTGCCATATACTCTCTTGACGCAATGTTTCAGTTCATCGATATCCAATGAGAAGATGAATACAAGGCCTTTGATGTTAAAGAGATGTTTGACAATCTCAAGAAGTTGGATAGCGAAAGTAGGCTTGCATCGATCAAGTTCGTCAATGATGACAACAAACTTATGTTGTTCTTTCTCCCTGATGGCTTTCTGGAGAATGTCTTGGATCTCAAAGATGCCTCTTTCGACTGGGAATATGTCGTTTAGCGTAGGTTGTTCTTTCTCAAGAGTGTTGCTCGTGAAAAGACCAGCTAATGCTGTGCCATTCTGGTCATTGATATGAACCAGTGGTGAGCGAGATAAAAGATCTGTGAGTGTGTCTACAGCTATGCCGTATGATGTTTTCTTCAATGACTTCATATAGGAAACCATATGGTTGGCTGCTTTGACTTTGTCTATATCATTGTCACAGATAGCATCGATTAACATGCGGGAGAATGGGATCAATGGATCGTTGTAGAAGTCATTCTTCCAAGCATCAAAGATGACGACTTCATCTTTGTTGAACCTATGCTTTTCGATGAATTCCGCATCTTTCCCTTTGTCCCGTATTTTATCGGTATCTCGAAGAAGATTGCTTAAGAGCTTGACGAATGTCGTCTTTCCTGTCCCCCAGGAGCCAGATATAGCCATCACAAACGCAGCGTTGTCCAGATGATGGTATTTACCAGTAAAGTCCTG
>OMYM01000021.1 GCA_900315225.1 uncultured Erysipelotrichaceae bacterium
ATTAGATATTTATTTTTATTTTTGGCGGGAAAACGGGCATTGGCGATACATCTTGGCGTGATCATTGCGATGTCTATCGCAATGATCCAGCGTCTTCTCCATCCTCTTTTCCACCCTTCCGCGTGCGTTGTCTTCGTGTCGGGATGACAATACGCAATATTCAAATAGTTTTACCCCAAATCCTGAGGTAAAACCAGTTTTTCCCCACGGCTTTCCACGCCTTGGCAGATATACACAGGAGCATAGATATTGTCCACATTTGGATTGTGGATAACTTTGGGTGGAAAGATGAGTTTTCCACAATTTTCGAAAATTAGATTGTGGAAAACTCACTTGGCGCATTTTCAGAAAGTTCTTCCACACAACAAAAAAAACCTGGTTTCCCAGGTTCTTGTCTATCTGTTTGTTGCGTAGCGAATGCAGATGTGTCTTTCCGCTCCTTCTCCTTCGGAGTCTGTGCGGATGTTGCGCCATTCGTTGAGGCATTGGTGGATAACTTTTCTCTCGTCGTTTGGCATTGGATCGAGTTCTACGTCAACGCGTGACCTTTGTACCTGCTTGGCGATTCTCTTTGCCATGGCGCGCAGCTTTGCGTAGCGTCCTTCCTTGTAGTGGTTGATGTCCACGAGGATATCGATGCGCTTGTTGAATTCGGCGTTTACAGCCGCTCTGACAACGGTGTTGAATGCCGCAAGGGTTTTGCCAGCCTTGCCAATGAGGACGGCGTTGTTGTCCGCATTTAGGTTGATAACGAAGCCATCGCTTCTCTCTTCAATTGCCACCTCGATGTCGAGGTCGATGCTTGTGAAATAATCCCCCAGGTAGTCAAAGAGGAATTCCTTGACATCATCCATGGTAAACACATCAGCTGTGACAGATGATCCAAGACCCAGAAGCCCTTTCTTTTCATCCTTCACTGTGTAGTTGAGATCTTCGATCTCGCAGCCTTTGTCGGCTGCCGCATTGCTCAATAATTCTTCCAATGTCTTGGCTGTATAAGTTGTCATAATTACTTTCCTTTCGCACGAGATTTGTTGTTCTTCTGTGCATCGCTGTTTTCAATGGCTTTCTGTACCAGGATGGTCTTTGCTACCTGGACGACTGAGTTGATTGCCCAATAGAGCGACATTGCGGCAGGCAGGATCAATCCAAACACGATGATCATGCCCATGGAATAATACTGCATGACCTTCATCTGGTCGCTTTGCGTGTTTTGGACACGCTTGGATCCTTTTTGGTTGGCTTGCCTTCTCTTCAACATGATGTCGTTGATCTTGACCGACAGGATATGCAAGCCAGCCATGACAAGGAAGATCAACAGATACACGATGCCAGACATGTCACCAGCGAACAGTGTCTTAATGCCGTTGAGAACGGTTGTGCTAAGGCTTACGCCAAAGAATGTTCCATGGGCTACAGTCTCTGCTCTTTGGACGGACATGTAGATCGCGAAGATCACTGGGATCTGCAGGAACATGACCAGAATCGAGGACATCGGGTTGACGTCATATTTGCGGTATAGAGCCTGTAATTCGGCGGCTTGCCTCATCTGTGAGTTCTGGTCCGATCTACCTTCATACTTGCGCTGTATCTTGTCCATTTCCGGCTGTAGCATCTGCATGCGTTGCGTGCTCAGCGTGGACTTGAATGTCGCTACTGCCAGAATGGCATTGATTGCGACAGTGACAACCGTGATCGCTGCGCCAACACCAATAACTGGAGCCAGGTGATTGATGCACCAGGACAATGGATAGACGAGAATAGCGCTAAACCAGCTCTCATTGGAGAATATCTCCCCAAATCTCGTTTCATTGGTAATCAGGACAATGCTCCCGTCTTCATTGCGCGGGATGCTACAGCCACTGGCCATGGATATTACAACCAATACCCCCACCAGTAACAACAGTTTCTTCGTCTGTGGTTTTAACTTCATATCTTCTCCTTGTGAGTGCTATATCATTTTAGACTTAACGAGCAGTTTTTCCAAGTTGTTTTGATTCTGTGCATAGGAGAACTGCTTATAGCCAAAGCGGACAATCAGAATCGCGTCATTCTCGCATGCCTTGAAATCTATCAGATCCTGGCACATCATGCGCACTTGGCGCTTAATCTTGTTTCTTTGAACAGCGTTTCCGATTTTTCTAGACAAGGAGATGCCAATGCGCGCTTCTGTTTCCTTGCGCTTACGTGCGTATAGCACAAACGAGACATTGTGCTCCTTGTGACCTGTATGAATCAGATCTTGGAATTCTTCATTCTTTCTGACTCTGTTATTTTTCTTCATACACCTTTTCTTCTAAAAAAAGCCACCTTAGGGCGGCATTTTTCACTTAAGCAGACAATACCTTTCTGCCCTTGGCACGGCGTCTGGCGAGGACTTTTCTTCCCCCGACAGTCTTCATGCGGGCTCTGAAGCCGTGATCGTGCTTCCTTTTAATCTTGCTAGGCTGGTATGTTCTTTTCATAAAACCACCTCCACTTTTTATACTAAGAACAATTGCACGCACTATAATACATGTCCAAGCGCCTTTTGTCAAACTGATTCTTTCTTTTTTCTATTTCTTCTTTTTTGCCTGTGTCAAGTGGTTTCCATTATATCACATATCATATTTTAAATAATGTAATACATAGTATATAATACGTGACAGCGCGTTTATTTGATCCACGCAGCTTTTTTATCAACAGCCAAAGAGAAACATTCACTCACGAATTTAGGGTCATTCGCATCCCCTTGCGCGCCCAGGCGCGCGTGAGCGCGCGTGCGGCGCATTTCTTCTACCTTCCAGCTTTGGTCGAATACATCCGTCAGCTTTCCATTTTCGAATTTCAGTTGCTTCACTTCCACATAGCCCCATGGTCTTTGAAACCCCATCGGTATAAAGTAATCCCCCAGGAAATCCGCGCCAGCCAGGATCATTCCCGTATAATCACATAGCAAGTTTAGATCCTTGTACACATGATGCGCGCCATCTTCCAGCAGTTCTTGCGCCGATATGCCATTGATCATAGGATAAAGCTCAGCATTGATATGTAGGTCTTTCAGGAGAAGGTCGCCCCTTTCCACGCTATAGCAACAACGGAATCCTCGCCAACAATTCATTGTGGCAGGAACGGGTTCCATCCCATATAGCAAGGGATGGAACCCTATGGGCTGGGATAATGCTATGATATCGTATTCTTTGAATATGTAGTTTAACTTATCAGGTATCTGGGCTGACATAACGTATCTCCTATCATGTAAAATATTATAGCGCAAGTTCTTCTAATGTATGATGGTAATGTGATACAATAATCCAGTGAGTGAGGTAAAATGATGCGTAATTGGCACTCTTTTTATGAAATATTGAAATTCCCTATGGAAATCATCTTCTTTGCGATGATCTTGATCGCCTCAGGCAATGTTGTGCTAAACCCAGCCCTAGGCGTGAATGCACTCATAGAGAACGAATATGTGCTTGTTGTGGCACATGTCCTGTACAGGACAGGACAATTCCTAATCGTTAACTTTCCAGTGCTATTCCTCTTGCGATTTGCGACAAGGAAAAAAGGCGGCAGTACCAGTGTTCTATGTGCATTTATCGGATACATCGCCTATCTGGTCGCAACCATGTTCTTTGCGCCTACAGGATTGCCTAATACGGCATTCTCTTCCATCCTAGGCCTGTCGTTCTCCAACCAATCCCTTGCCGTATTAGGCAATGCGGCAAGGTATCCTCTACAGACAGGTGTCATAGGCGTAGCCGTTGTTTCACTTGTGACCCTGTGGTCATTCAACCGCTCCCGCAACAGAAACGAATACGGCATATTCGCCTTCATATCCAAGGAATCCTCCGTGGCATTCCACGCCGTGCTTTACTGCATACTCGCCGGTATTGGGGTAGCCTATGTCTGGAAATACTTCCTGATGGCAGTCACAAAGGTTGTAACCTTTGTTTCCGCCGACACCGTCAATCCGATCAATTTATCGCTGTATGGCGTCACTGATCGTGTTCTTAGCATCCTGAACCTAAATTCACTGATCCGCCAACCTTTCTGGTATCAGACAAACGGTGGCACCTGGATCAACCTGGCAGGATCAAACATTGCGGGCGATGCCAGTATCTGGGCCAACCAGATATCCTCCAACGTCGTGACAGGCATTTCCGGGCGCTTCTTCACCCCATACTTCGTCCTCAACATATTCCTCATCCCATCCATCATATGGGGCATGTACTCCCTGTATACGGATGCGATTGAGAGAAGAAAGATACGCATGCTGTGTGTGATGGCGACCATCACATCCCTCTTTGGCGCAACCATGTTACCATTGGAGCTAATGATGGCATTCCTATGCCCCCTATTGTTCATACTATATGTGGGCTATACAGGCATACTATTCGCCGTTCTCCATGTATTTCGCGCCTACCTGGGATACATCCCCCTCTACAACGCAACCATCATAGCCCTCCCAGGAACCCTCCTGGAGCTAATGAAATACATGCAATACCCCAGCATGGAAAGAAGTTACACCATCGTCATGATCGCAGGAACGATATCTATCTTTGTAGGCTTCTTCGCTACCAGGATATACTTCAAATTCCTCGCTGTCGATTTATTCAAGACAGGTGAAAAAGATCGTCTCATCCAAGCAACGATCAAAGCTGTTGGAGGCATAGAAAACGTAAAGATGCTACAGAGTTCCATCTCCACCCTGACCATCAATGTCTATGACCCCAATCGTACCAACTTTAAAAAGCTAAAAAAATTTGGCTCTTATCACATATACGAATCAAGAGCCGGATACAACATCGGCTTTGGCGCAGCATCTACCATGATCCGCATAGGCATGAACAATGCCATGCGTGAAGCCGTAAGGGCAGTCAACCAATAAAGGGCAGCACAGCTGCCCTTTTAAACCATCCGCATATAACAGAAGGCAGACAATGCAGAATTCAGCCTATTTTCTTCTGAGTATATACGGAAACTACTGGCATAACGCCTACGGCATAGAACAAACTAAAGACAATCTTGATATAATAAGGAAGAAAAACATGGAAAGGGAGATCTTATGCTAAAGAGAATTTCAAGTCTTTTGTTTGAAGACGATATTGAAGATGATGAAATCGAGGATGATAAAACTGGTCAAGCAGTTTCAAAAGAAAGAATCTATCTTGCCTATCCACACGATAACTATAGCCTTGCTTCAAAATTTAAAGCGGAATTCGAAAGTATGGGCTTTCAGACATGGCTTGACAAAGGCGTTGAAACAGGAGAAGAACGCATCAAGGCAATCAAGTTGCACATTGAGGAAAGCACGGTTATCGTTTGTCTTTTTTCAACCAACATTCATAAAGCGCCATCATGCCAAGAAGAAATGACACTCATCCAAGAGTGTCAAAGCAAAAAAACGGTCATCTTGATTTATGTTAATGAAAGAAATACTTTGGATCAACAGTGGATCGAAAGTTTTAAATCAAAGATAAAACATTTGATTCAACTCGATTACTTATCGGTAAATAAAAGTGTTGCGGAAACAACCGATTATTTAATTGCGTATCGAAGGAAAATCAAAGAACTTGCTAAAGCCAAGAAAAACGATGTTGTGAGGTTTGGCAGCTACCCCCAGGACAAAGATGGCAAGGAAAAGACCCCTGTCGAGTGGATCGTGCTTGATCGAAAAGAAGACAAACTGCTCCTCCTAAGCAAGTTTGCACTCATTAACAAGAAATATCACGAAACAGGCATAAGGGTGACGTGGGAGACATGCAAACTAAGAAAATGGCTGAACAATGAGTTCTATGAAACCGCGTTCAACGCCAAAGAAAAGAAAAGCATCGTTGAAGCAATGGTCAAGGCAGATGCTAATCCAAGGTATGACACAGATCCTGGAAAGGATACCCTTGACAAGGTGTTTGTACTTAGTTGGAAGGAGGCTAATCATTATTTTGGAAAAGCTAAAAATGCACAGTGTGTTCCAACCGACTACGCCAAGGTCAAAGGATTGTTTGTGGATGGCGATAATCATTGTTATTGGTGGCTCCGTACCCCAGGCAATGATCAAAGCAGTGTGGTTATTGTGGGTGAAGATGGTGTTAGGTATTTAGGAGGAAGTGGCGTATTTTATGGACATAATTGTGTCCGACCAAGTATGTGGGTGGATGGAAGTTCAGTAGATGCGGAAATAGGCAGAACAATTGTGTTTGGCAGGTATGAACAGGATGTTAATAGATCAGGTAGAAAGAAAAGCATTGAATGGCTTATTTTAGATGAAAAAGACGGGAATTACCTGCTTATTAGTAAATATGGTCTTGACTGTAAAAAATACGAGGATGTGGAAGTGAGTGTAACATGGGAAACTTGCACGTTACGAGAGTGGCTGAACAATGAATTTTATGGCGAGCTTCTATCAGAGTGGGAAAAAGCTTTGGCGGTGAAAGGGAAAGTTCAGGCAGAAGATAATCCAAGATATGGAACAGATGCGGGAAATGAAACAGAGGATTCAATTTATCTGCTAAATATTCGAGAGGCACAGGATTATTTTGAAAATGATGAGGCGAGAAAATGCGAGCCGACAGAGTTTGCTAAAGAAAGAGGTATTTATATAAACAAAAAAAGTAAAAAATGCGTGTGGTGGCTTTGCTCCCCCGGTTTCGATGGTTACAGCGCTGCCATCGTCTACGACGGTGGCAGTGACGACGCCTACGGCTTCAATGTCGATTATGTCGACGTTGGTGTGCGGCCTGCTTTGTGGCTTAATCTTGAATCTGAAATCCTCTAATCTTGAATCAGCCACAAAGCCGTTGGTCGAAGGAAGATGCAGCAAACTTGGAACCTGCATTCGAAGAGATACAGCAGCAAGTATAGCAAGCGTAACCTGATCCCCGCTGAAAGAGGGTCGCACGGGATGACTTTTCGGAGAATAATAACTTTTAATTATCTGCAAATAATTTGAATATGCGCCCTTTCTTTGTGGTTTTGCCCAAGGTGTTGTTCTGACTGAAGATTTCTAATTCTTCTTCAACAATGATTGCTTGAGCAAGGTCGAGTGAAGAGATGTCTATGCCAGGGAATAGATGGATGACTTCAACGGTCTGGTTGTTATTGTCTTTGCATTCAATGGTGTCGTTGTGGTGGACAATTGCTTTTGAGACGTTCACATTGGTTTTGTAGGCTGTTTGTGTGTTATTGTCGTATGTGACCAGCAGTGTGTGGTTTGTTGCATCAATAACACAGCTTGTGATTGCTGGCTTGGCATCGAATACCAGTTTTCCTTCTGGGGTGGATTCGTTCAAGTCCCATGCGTGGATCTGTCTTTCTGTCGGGGCATATATCGTGCTTTTCTTCAATGATATGGAGTTTTGCTTGCCGCTGTATCCGTGAAGTATCTTGGTATCATTGAATTTTTTGTTGTTGAGAAAGCCGGTAAGCATTATGCCGTCTTCTGTGCCGCAAATGATCTTTTTTTCAAGCGGAATGTATTTGATCTCATTTACTGGATTTTTGAATGATTTGACTTCGGTGTTCTCTATTTTGTTATGCTTGAACCAGGTGATCTTCATATCTTCACCGCCTGTAAAGAGCAGACCTATGTCGTTTTCCTTGTCTATGGCATAGGCTGTTGTCTTGATTGGAGCGTTGTGAAGCTGTATACGGGGGACAAGTGTTTCTCCTGTAGAGCGGTCTATGACATAGACTTCGCCTTTGTCGTTGCTGAGAATGAGGGCATTTTCTTCCTTGATCAAGGAAAGGGATGTGATCTTTTCCCGGGTGGCCTGACCGATCATTTTTTGCATAGAGTGGTCGTAAATGTCGGTTTCCATAACCATGCCGCTTGACAGGCTGGCAAAGACGTGGGTGTTGTCGTCATACGCAATGTCGGTAACAAGGATTCGTTCTGGCGTGAAACCCATGGTATGCATGATTGTCTGGGGTCTGGCGTTGAGTTGTTCGATACGCTGCGTGAGAACGCTATAAAGCTTGATGGTAGGTGGATTGGATCCAGCCAGGATGCTTGTTCCATTGGCAATGAAGAAGAGCGAAGGAACAGGATCTTCCAGCGTCCAAGCG
>OMYM01000282.1 GCA_900315225.1 uncultured Erysipelotrichaceae bacterium
ATTCAATGCGTTTCAATTCATTGCTTGCGTCCAGTTCCTTCTCCCTTAGCAACAGTTTCATGATTCTTAAGGCAAGGTGGGCGTACTGCCTGACACTATCAGGGTTTCCCGTGATGCCAATGACCCCGATGGTTTTGCCATGGAAAAGAAAAGGAATGTTAATGCCGATCAAGGTTCCATCATAGACATCGTTTTCGTAGACTTCCATGGTCTTTTGATCCCTTGCGGCAGCGAAGCCGATTTCATGATATGTCCCAATTCTCTTGACATCCGTGGAAGCAATGATAGTTCCGTTGGTATCGATGTAGTTGATGTCATAGCTACATACGTCTTTGACGGCGTTTACGATCTGTTGCGCGGTATTTTTGTTTATGTATGGCATGTTTTCTCCTATCTTGTTATGCATAACAAATGATAGCGCTATCATATCATAAAGTATATCCCATGGACCATATGAATGATGAAAATATTGATGTATCATATACCCGTAATCAAAAGGAGAGAAGGTATGAAAGTAGTAATTGCGATTGATTCATTGAAGGGAAGCCTGTCTTCATTGAATGCAGGCGATGCCATTAGGGAAGGCATCTACAAGGCAATCCCGGATGCCGAGGTCCTGGTTAGGCCATTGGCAGATGGAGGGGAAGGAACAGTCGAGGCATTGACGCTTGGCATGGGTGGCCAGCTACAGACCATTGAGGTTTGCGGTCCACTTGGAACACCAGTGCAGGCAACATATGGCATTCTTAACGATGGCAAGACAGCCATTGTCGAAATGAGTGCTGCCGCAGGTATCACGCTGGTAGATGAGAAAGATAGAAACCCCCTCAACACAACAACATTTGGCGTAGGTGAAATGCTGTGCGACGCCATGAAGAAAGGCTGCCGTCACTTCATTGTGGGTATTGGTGGAAGCGCCACCAACGATGGTGGTATCGGCATGTTGCAGGCATTGGGATATGGCATTTTGAATCAAAATGGCGACCAGGTTGCCTTTGGCGCAAAAGGACTCAAAGACATTGTTTCGATCAATGATGAAAACGTTGTTCCGATGTTGAAGGAATGCAACTTCAAGATCGCATGCGATGTGACAAACCCACTTTGCGGACCAAATGGCGCAAGCGCCATCTATGGTCCACAAAAAGGCGCTGATGCGTCCATGATTATGGAAATGGACGAGTGGCTTTCAAGCTTTGCGCTGATTGCTCATGCCAAGTACGAAAAGGCAGACAGTCTGATCCCTGGAACAGGTGCAGCAGGTGGTCTTGGCTTTGCCTTCCTGTCCTTTACAAACGCCGTCCTAGAATCCGGCATCGACATTGTCCTGGAAGAAACAAAGCTTGAGGAATACCTGAAGGATGCGGATATCGTTGTTACAGGCGAAGGCAGGCTAGACAGCCAGACCGTCAATGGCAAGGCTCCCAATGGTGTCGCAAAGATCGCCAAAAAACACAACAAGACAGTGATCGCCTTCAGTGGCGCCGTCACGGAAGACGCCGTTGTTAACAATGAACATGGCATTGACGCATTCTTCCCGATCCTCAGAAGAATCCAGACATTGAATGAGGCTCTTGAGCCAACAGCCGCAAGGCAGAACATGGTCGATACAGCGGAACAAGTATTCCGTTTGATCGCGGCAGTGAGGTAAAAACATGGCAACATTTTCAACATTAGGCGCATTTGTCGGCCTGGCGGTGGCGATTGTCCTGATCATCAGGAAGATTCAGCCAGCGTATTGCTTGATTCTTGGCGCATTGATTGGCGGACTGGTGGGAGGCGGAGGCCTAGACGCAACCGTTAGCACCATGGTCTCTGGCGCAGCATCCATGATGTCATCCATCCTTCGTATCCTGACTTCAGGCATATTGGCAGGTGCGTTGATCAAGACAGGCTCCGCCCAGAAAATCGCCGAGACAATCGTTGACAAGCTTGGCGAGAAAAGAGCGATCATCGCTATTTGCCTAGCAACAATGATCATTTGTTCCGTAGGCGTGTTTATCGATATTTCGGTTATTACGGTTGCGCCAATTGCATTGGCGATTGGGGAAAAGGCTGGTCTTTCCAAAAGCGGCATCCTGCTTGCGATGATCGGTGGCGGCAAGGCTGGTAACATTATTTCACCTAATCCAAATACGATTGCTATATCCGAGGCATTTGGGCAAGACTTGACGGCAGTCATGATGAAAAACGCCATCCCAGCCGTATGTGCCTTGATCGTTGCGATTATCCTTTCTTCCATGCTTGCTAAGAAAAAGGACTCCCCGATTACCTCGGCAGACCTTGAAAAAGCAAGTGAAAAAAACCTTCCATCCTTTGTGACAGCGATTGTCGGTCACCTTTGTGTCATTTTGATGCTTGCGCTAAGACCACTTGCAGGCATCACAATTGATCCGTTGATCGCTCTTCCAGTAGGTGGAATCATCTGTACATTGGCGACAGGCAATGCCAAGAACTTGAAAGAATACATCGAATTTGGCTTGACAAAGGTCATCGGCGTATCGATTCTACTCATTGGCACAGGCACGATTGCCGGCATCATCAAGGCATCCGCCTTGCAATCCGATGTGACAACACTGCTTGAGGCAATGCATATGCCTGCCTTCATATTAGCGCCACTCTCTGGCATCCTGATGGCAGCCGCAACGGCATCCACGACAGCAGGCGCTACCGTGGCAGCCCAGACCTTCTCCGAGGCGTTGTTGGCATCGGGAGTGGCAGGACTATCTGCTGCCGCAATGATCCATGCTGGTGCTACCGTGCTTGACTCCTTGCCACACGGCTCATTCTTCCATGCGACAGGTGGATCGGTGAACATGACAATCAGCGAAAGAATGAAACTGATTGTGTTCGAGGCAATCATTGGACTTACATCAACGCTTGTATCCGTTGTACTTTACTTAATCCTTGGCTAGTTCGAAGCCAGAACCATATACTCCTTTATGTGCCAGGCGAAAGCCTGGCTTTTTGTTTCATGAGGCTATAGGAAATGCCATGCGCATGATAAAGCAATGATGCAGACCGATGATCACCCTGTCATTGTCCAATTCACCGATGATTGTGACTTATAGAAAACTTGGAAAACGCAAACAATGTTCCATAAAGCGGTCAATAGATTGCTATTTTGACCGGCATGCTTCTTTCTTTTGCGTCACAGCAATATTTTAATTTTTCACAATGTATCATTTTTACATGGAGGAACACTAAATGATAAGAATGATCTTGTGTTGGTTAGCAGGGTGGTGGGATGGAAGAAAGAAACGGATACATGTTCATGATAATACATACACTTCTGGGTTTATCCATCGCGTGGAAAAGAATTTTAACAAAGATGTGGCACGACTATACCGAGCTTGCTCTGAGAAGATCCAGAAAGACTATCAGGTTTTCGCTGGGGCATTTATTGTGCTGACGTGTGGAGAAAGATTCCTAGACAATATCGACCCAGAAAAGATCGAGGAGGATGTGGACATGTTGCGCAAGAAGTCAAAGACAATTGAAACCTGTGAAAGAACACTGGGTCAATGCGCAGTATGTTATGAAAAAATAAGCGTTGTGATCGCCGTGATGGCACAGGAAATCGGGTATCGCAAAAGCTGTGCCAACCAGATGATTGCGGCGTATCTTCAAGGGTCAGGAGTGGATCCAAAGCCAGATGGCACGATGACTACCGAAGCAAAAGTAGATGGTAGCTTTGAAGCAGCATTCTATGAATCACATGATGTCATTCGTAAGTTTGAAAGATATCTGGAGGGCAATCATGTTGAAAGATCCTAGGAAAAAACTCCATAGAGTCATAAGCAATGGAATCAAGCAGATGAAAAAGGTGGTGAAAGAAGGGAAAGAAAGCATAGAAAAGGAGATCAAGGAAGATTTGAAAGGCTACCGAGAAACGGGAGTGACCATTGATAAATACAATGCCGGAATTGAAGGTGTGAAGGCAAGCACCCATATGTTCGAAGGTAATATATTCCATGCGACAGAATTAGCAAAAAAGAAAGTGGAAGTGACGTATGAAGAAACACAGAAAAGATTATTTCTGGTGCAGAAGGAGATAAACACACAGACAGAGAAGGACATTGCGGAGATTGATGCATATGTCAAGGAGCTAGCAGCATTGGCGGAAAACTATCGGATGGATATCGAAACATATGAATCTGCTAAGCAAGACCGCTACGATGATATCGAACACGAAAGAGAACAAAAGAAGAACCGCAGGAACCAGGCGAAGGAACAAGACGCATTGAATGCCAAGGTATACGCGGACAACTTGTTGGCTGCCAAACAGAAACAAGAGGAAGAAGAAAATGAAATCAGACAAAGAAACATTGCCCGCGAGAAAGCGGAATTGGAAGAACATGAAAAACGCATGCGCATGTTGAAGGAATCAGACGACATGTTAAAGGATGAAGAGAGGAAAGGGTAATATGAATGGATTTGAACGAATGCTTCTATTATGGAAGAAAGCAGTGCTGAGGACAACGGGAGGAAACGAGCTAGGGGTTGCCCTGGCAGCACTTGGATTGACAGGCATCCCCTTGATCGCGTCAATCATAGCGATGATTCTAGACTTCAATGCATTCTTCAACATGGTAAGCAATGCAATGAACTTGGGGTTTATTCCAGCGATTATCGTAACGCTGGGCATTGTCATTGTGGCGGACATTGGACCAATCATTGCCTCGCCATACCTGTTGAAGAAAGAGAAGACAAGGCTGGATAAGGCAATCCTTGCCTCGCTTGGGACAATGTTCATGGTATTTGTCTTGGGGCATGCCTTCATACGATTTGCGTCAATGAAGGAGTATTTTTCTATTGGTGGTATGTTTGGCACAGTAGAAGAAACGTATGTCTATTCGATGGGGGACATAGGAATGACGATGTTGGTGGCATTCGCCCCACTAGGAACCTCACTGGTTGTACTGGCTCTATCGCTTCATACCGATACGGAACGCGCCGTTTTCCTGGCAAGAAAACACGCCTATGAAAATATACAAGCCGAGATCAAAAAATATGAGGCAATGATGGAAATACTTTCTAGCATGGACTATGATATAAACCTTGAGGAAATCAAAGTGAAGCTCTTGGATGAGGCTGATCAAAATGCAAAGGATATCATGGAAAGATCCAGACATTGGATACTTACACACAAGAACAACCAATCATCAGGAACAGATACCGACCATCGTTGGGCATATGGCGATAAACAGACAATGTGGAATTCCATTTAGGGGAACCTCTGGTGAATCATGAAATGAAAGGGTAAAGAAAGGACTGCTTTGCAGTCCTTTCATTGTGTTTGTATGGA
>OMYM01000438.1 GCA_900315225.1 uncultured Erysipelotrichaceae bacterium
GAGAATCTTGGGGTGGATGTAAGCGATGCGGCGATACGAAAAGCCGTAAAGGAACATAATGAGGTTTGTCAGATTTTGACTGAGATCGGCCAGATGCGTAAGGCGGACAATCCAGTGATCACGGGGTATGAGTATCATATTCTGAATCTTGTCAGCTATACGTGTCCAAAATACCTGATCCTGCCGTATTTGAAGGAAACGTTGGAAGAACTCAGGGAACGAAAGCCGGATCCGACTCCCGCTTTTCGGGCAAGAGTGGCGATTGTGGGCAGTGAGATCGATGATCCATCGCTCACAAAGTTGATCGAGGATTGTGGGGCGCTTGTCGTATCGGATCGCTACTGCTATGGATCAACGCCAGGACGTGAGGTAATTGAACTCAATGAGGAAGAGGATGCCTTGGAACAGGTATGTCGCTTCTACATGGAACACAGTGAATGCGCCCGTTACATTTCGGATGAGAAAGTACAACAAAGGCGTGATACCGCGGATCGTCTTGCCAGGGAATACAAGGCTGACGGCATCATTTATGAACAGATGAAATTCTGTGATTTCTGGGGCTTTGAACGTGCCTTGGTATCACACATTATGAGTGAAGAGAGAGGATGGCCAGTGCTGTCCATAGACCGTCCGTATAACGCAAGGAGTTCGGGACAGTTGAGGACACGTTTCCAGGCATTTGTGGAATCCTTGGAAATCAAGCAGATTCAAAAAGGCAACTCTCTTAACAATCCTTCTGGCAGAAAGGAGGAGACAAACGAATGACACGAATCAAATACCCGAATCCTTCCTTCTTCCATGCTAAAAACAACATGGATTGGAAAGCACAGGGAGAGAATCTAAAAGAGGTTGGCTCGATCATTGGAGAAATGATAAAAGAAGCGGATTGGAAAGGTTTCTTCAACCGCCAGAAGAACAATCTTAAGAGTGACTTTGAACGTGTGAAGGCAGAAGCAAAGGCTTTCGCAACCATGGACAACCAGGAACGACTTGACGTCTTGCTTCATGGTGAAAAGAGACGGGGAAAGCTTTATCGGTCTGGGGACATGGCAACGGTGCGTCGGGAATGGCGCGGCATTCGTGATACAGGCGTTGATTTTTATGAATGGCTGCGTATGTGGGGAATGTTGTTGAAAACATTCTCAAAGGATTTGGTTCCTGCCCTCAATGCAACGTTCTACTACCGCTGGATGATTTCCTACATGTGCTGCGTTGGTTTCATGGACAAGAACACGATGGGACAAAGGGGAAATGCCTTGAAGATGTCGCATGAGATGATTTATTGCATCTTTAGATATGTGGCTGAGAACTTGGTTTTCTTGAGCAAGTGCGATCACCGTAATGGCAATAGCGCTGAACTCAATGAGAAAACGATTCTCTTTGATGAGATGACCATGGGTCAGATCATGGCAGGTTTCCCGAAATTGCTTGGTATTCCTTATCAGTTGATGCCTGTCTTCCTTGTTTCGGAAATTGATCAGCTTACCTGTATTCCATATCTTGATGCAGTAGAGAGTTTCGGTCTACCAGCGGATACATGTCCTGTTCCGTCGAGTGAATGTTGCGCTCTTGTCGTGGATGCCCTTCCCCATATGGGAAAGGGGTTTATATCGAGTTCAATGCCATGCGATGGTTCGGTCATGGCATCCTCCTATGTCTCGCGTCGTTTCCCTGATCTACCTGTATTCCATCTGACTTTCCCTGTTCGCTATGAATATGAGGAAACGGTGGAAGATGCTACGGAAGACGTGAAGGAATGCATTAAGTTTGTGGAAAACCTCACAGGTGAGAAATGGGATTGGGATAATTACTTTACTTGCATGAAGCGTTTCAATGAAGAAACCGCCTATGAGCTTGAAAAGTGGGAAGTGAACAAGACACCTTATCCTCAAATTATCGGTCCTAGCTATGAGTTATTCCGTAAGTGGAACTACGAGATGGATGGTGGCAGTGATCCTAGGGTTATCAAGACTTGCAAGAAGGTGCAGAAGCTGATGCTGGATGCCTATGAGCGAAAGGAAGAAGCATGGCCTGGCAAGATGAAGTATCGTGCCATTGTGTGGTCTTGTCCAGCGCATTATTATGCCAACTTCAGCAACTGGTTAGCAAACTGCTGGGGCGTGGATGTCTTGGTGGAAATGGAAAGCTTGAACTTCACAAAGCCACTTGAAACCGAGGACAAGGAAACGGCTCTGCATGACCTTTCCCGCCTTTATGAGCGCATGGTCATGCGTCGTCATACCAACGGTGGGTATCAGAATGTCGTTGATGAACTCTGGCGTCAATGCGAGGCGTGGAATATCGACATCATCATCATGTACCAGCATGTGTCTTGCAAGAACATGGCGACCCTTCAGGGAATTCTTGATGAACAGGCAAGAGAGAAAGGCTATCACATGATCTGGGTCGAGCATGACCTGATGGATCCTCGCACCGTATCCCGCAAGGCTATGCGGGGCAAGGTTAATGAATATATGCGTACCGTCATGAAGGCAGAACCATGTGATCCGTCTCTGCTTGAATTCGACGATGAAAACGCGATGTAAAAACAGAAAGAAGAGGAAATATGCAATGAAATATTTCGGCGGATGTGATGTCGGAAGTACGTATACGAAGGCAGTGATC
>OMYM01000034.1 GCA_900315225.1 uncultured Erysipelotrichaceae bacterium
ACAAGAACAATGGGCTACTATAGCGCGACAGGCTTCAGCATCATACCATTGGCACTGTATAACGGAAAACGTGGCAAGGGCATGAAGTGGCTGTTCTATGCGTTCTATCCTGGACATCTTCTGTTATTGTATATTTTGAAGAAAGTCCTAGGGGTCTCGTGAGTGAATTCGATGGAGATAAACATATGTTGATCAGAGACGCAAGGAAAGAAGACGCTGAAAGGCTTCTGGAAATATACGCATATTACGTGGAAAACACAGCCATATCCTTTGAATGCCAAACCCCAACCTTGGATGAATTCAAGGAAAGGATAGAAACAATCATGAAGACACATCCATACCTTGTGCTAGAAAACGAAGGGGAAATTCAAGGATATGCATATGCCAGACCGTTTGTTGGTAGACAGGCATATGAACATTCATGCGAGCTGACAATCTATCTGGACCACAACGCAAAGAGACGAGGGTATGGAAGAATGCTGTATGAAGCACTTGAAGGCTGCCTGAAGCAAATGGGAATCCTGAATCTATACACCTGCATCGGCGATCCGGTGGTCGAGGATGAATACCTGACCAGAAACAGTGAACAGTTTCATGGCCACCTTGGCTTTGCCAAGGTGGGTGAATTCCACAAATGCGGACACAAGTTTGGGCGTTGGTACAACATGATTTGGATGGAGAAAATCATAGGCGAACATGCATAGATTCTGCTCATATGACGTTTTTGACAAGAGGGGTGCGCAATGCGCACCCCTCTTGTGTGCAACGAGAAATCCATAGGTTGTCAGAGAACCCGGCGCAATAACTGTTTGCTGGCACCAGAATCAAGTATCTTAAGTTTCATCTTACGCAAATGCTTGTGTCCGCAACATGTGCAACACAAGGACAGTAATATTTCGCATGCCAGATATATGACCAATCCCCCATAAGACCATGTATTCTTGCAAGAGTGTTTTCCAACGTCTTCCATATTCAGCCCCATCGGGAAACTGAACATGATACCAGAATACTCCAAACGGTCAAATGTGTCAATGCATTTCTGAAGATTATTTTCTTACAAGCTTAAACAAATGCAATAATTGAGCGATAATATGATTTATGAAACAAAATATTCTATATGCAAATGAAAGTCCTTTCATTTGCATTAATCAATTCATTGTTTCCGCACGCAGCGCATCAATACGCCTCTTCGACACCGATCATAGTTGTTCTATGCGCAAGTCAATATGGCTTCAAACCCTGTCATGCTTGCTTGACATGGTTATAAGCAACGGAAGAAAGATTCTTTTCACGAAATGCGTGATAGGATACTTGCTTGGAGGCAAGTGAAGTGAAACCACAAACTGCGAAGCTGTTCAACTATCGCTGGGCATGATGCAATAAGGCTGAAATATAATGGGTATGTTGGCGGCTCTTATCAGGAAGATCTCCATCAAGCACAATGGGAGATTTACGATAGAGCGGAACTTTGACCGTAAGTTCAAGGCGGTGGATGGAAGCTGTGTGAAGGGGACGAAGAAGATATGAAAAAAGTGGCGATTTACATGAGGCTCTCCAAGGAAGACGAGTATATCCGGGATGAAAGCAACAGCATATCGAACCAGAGGGCATTCCTTCGCAAGCACATCCGCACCATACCTAAACTGAAGAAGCTGGAAGTCATTGAGTTTAAGGATGACGGCTACGCGGGGAAGAATATGAACCGTCTGGGAGTGCAGGAATTTCTGGACATGGTGAAGGCACAGAATATTGAATGTTTTGTGGTAAAGGATATCAGCCGCTTTTCAGAGATCATCTGGAAATGGGTAAGTATCTGGAACAGATATTTCCGTTCATGGGGGTAAGGTTCATTGCGGTCAATGACAATTATGACAGTACGGGTTTTCCAGAGGTTTTGGCGAGATCGATGTGGCATTTAAGGGAAGAATGATTTGTGCCAACAGTGTTGTCACAAAATGTGATTTCACGGAAAACAGATTGAGGTGCCAATTTGTCATCTCAATCATGAAGATTATTGAGGTCACAATTTGTGACTCCACAGGAGGGATCAGTGTATATGGCGAACGCGAAAGAAAAAGTAGAAATTGCTCCAGTGACAATAACAGTAAGCGATATCGGAAATCTGATATATACGATCAGGGATAAGCAAGTTGTGTTGGATCATGACTTGGCAGCTTTGTATGTGATAAATGCTCATGAATGTGCTAATGCAGAACAAAGCGATATTGGGGCAAATGTGGCAATGAATCGCAATCGTTTGTATACAGCAATACCCGTAGCAATGCTTTGGTCAGGATTGTTGTCGTTGGTGAAGGAATGATGGAATTGGAAAGGAAATTGGGGCTTGTGAAGGACATTTACTTCACGTTAAACTTCACCTATCCTACTTCCGAGCAAATCAAGTATTTGAATATTGTTCAACGTAACCAGCAACTCGCTAATATGGCAGATGACTTGGAAAATAGCAAGATGCATGCCAGGGATATGCCAGTGGAAACAAGAGAACGATTGGTAAGACTACTGCAAGTTGGAAAGAATGAATGAGGCGTGTACTGTGTTTAAGCGGATAACAGAACCGAGTTGTCAGAAAGAACGGAGGATCGAGGCTGTAATCTAAAGCGTATTGCTGCAATATATGTTTGGGGAATCCTGTTTGAACAAATATCGCCTGTATTTTCTTCAAGGGAGAAAGAATCAGATGGCAAACCTCTCCAAAAAGGGATGACCATAAGCATTGTATTTCTCGGCTCAGCGCTCAAATGCTGAGCCGTTTTTGAAAGATTACGGATTAGTGGAATAATGCTTTGTGAATTTCTTGAACCCACTTTGTATCATCACTCTCGAATCTATTCAGAAATGTTCCGAAATTCGTGCTGCAAGTTTCACTGTCTGGACGATTAATGCGATTAACTCTTTCCTTCATATCCTGATATGATCTCCGATAAATCTGTTTGCAAATATTAGCAATCTGATCTTTGTGCGCATCATATTTTTCTACTCCGGTGCATCTTTGTATTACTGGTGCATTTGTTTTCTTTCCTTGACTTTTAAGATGCACTTCATCAAAATGTGAGAGAATAATTTGCATTGTGCATGGATTCGCGAATATAATTATTTTCTCTGCAACTTTTCTTTTGCCTAACATTTGATTTATGCCATCTTTTATTTTTTGGTATTCTCGGTACGGATATTTATCTGTATCACAGAAGATCAATATTGCATCATTCTTCTCGTTAATATATACATCTCTAAACCTCAAAACAATGTTTGATGCACTATTAACATTTATAGGATTAAAATCATACTTTTCATTCCAAACATTCAGTTTAAGTAGACGTTTAAAATACTCAAACTCTTCCAACCCTTCGCATATCACACGTATGCGCAGCTTATACCTAATTGTCGGAATCTTTCCCATTTCCAGTCACCTCAAGCAATGTGCTGAATAGATCAGGCTCAGGCATTGCGCCAAAATACCCTTTCCAATACTTGTTGATCAAATCGGATGTTTCACGAACCTTATCCTTATCGGATTTAAATTCTGCTAAGGAATACAGGTAAGTGTTTTCCAAATCCTTATGCGTAAACCAAATCTGTTCTTTTCTGAACAATGTCTGGCAATCCAACAAAGAGGGGTCATGCACAGTGGCGATTAATTGAGCGCATCGGTTCAAATCATTGTTAAACATCGAGATAATAGACCTGGTCAATCTAAAATGAAGACCATTATCAAGCTCATCAATCACCAGAATTTTCCCATGCTCCAATGCATCGATAATATAGCTGGCCAATGCCGCGATCTTCTTTGTTCCACTGGAATCAAAGAAGATGCTAGGGAGTGTAATTCCTTTATAGACACTGGCAAGATGCATTTGTTCAATCAACACATCCTGCGACCCTGTATCAATTTGCTCTACTCCATTGATATGATGAATATCGTGTTCACGATACATCACACTTGCTTCCGCATCATTTAAATATCGATAATCCTCAAGGAACAAATCAGCATTTTTCACAAATCCGGCAATCTTACGGTTTGTATCATCCGAGGACTTCATCATATCAATTGTTTTTGATATCGAAATGCTGTTCATGTTTAGAACATCAATCCTAGACGCAAATCCATGCAGGATCTTTTTTGCTTCTGACAGGAAAGGAAAAACATCAGCATTCCCTGTATAAACCAATATATTCCCTTTGCTCGCGTATCGCAATGCATCAGAGTTATCTGTTCCTTCAATATAGTACTGAAGTTTGATGGTATCCCTAAGGATCAGATCAACCTCCTTGGCATACTTACGTCCTTCACCCTCAACAACAGAAAGTCTTTCGTAGATATATTCTTTTTTTGATGTGTCATATTTGAATTCAAACACATATTCCTTTTCGTTCTCCAGGAACGAGACCCCTATTTCCACAATAGGATTGCTGGAAAAAAGATTTCTTTCCCAAACATCATTCTTCCCAAAGATAAACTTCTTTAGATCGGAAACGATTCTAACAAAATTGGTTTTTCCGGAATTGTTCGGTCCAATCACGATAGCGGATTTTAACACATTTACGCCATTCATGGATGCAACATTACACCCAAAGCGCTTATAATGCATATTTGCCCGCATGGAGAACTCAACTGTTGAATCAAAGATCAGACAATTGTTTATCGCTAATGACAGTAACATATTTCATTTCACATCGAGTGGGCAAACTCGACATTACCTTTCTATAATTTCTTCATGTGCAAAGGGTTGCCCTTTACCCTTCACAGAACCATACACCCACCATCCCTGTACGTATCTCCGCCGTTTATCGTTGGCGCTTTTCTCGACCACTGCGGCACGCTTGCTCATCTGGCTACATAAATCCATCTTTCGCAATTCGAACTCCACGATAGAATGTATGCTGCTTAAGGGTTTGTCAGACAAAGTGTTTCACCCTGCGCTATTATTGAAGCCTACTGACACACCCCTACAGATATTATACCCATTAATATTTTTGATGCAAGTATTTTGCATAAAATCCCATGATCGTTTAGCCTTGTTTTTGCTTCTGAAATTGAAAACAAGCTAAATTGAACTATTATAGCCATAAAACACTAGGACTTGCATGTAAAGGACATGTAGTTTTTTTGCGTGGAAGTTCTGGCATCTAAAGGATATGCATATGCCAGACCGTTTGTTGGTAGACAGGCATATGAACATTCATGTGAACTGACGATCTATCTGGACCACAACGCAAAGAGGCAAGGGTATGGCAGAATGCTTTATGAAGCACTTGAGGGCCGCCTGAAGCAAATGGGAATCCTGAATCTATACGCCTGCATCGGCGATCCGGTGGTCGAGGATGAATACCTGACCAGAAACAGCGAACAGTTTCATCGCCACCTTGGCTTTACCAAGGTGGGAGAGTTCCACAGATGCGGATACAAGTTTGGGCGTTGGTACAATATGATCTGGATGGAAAAGATCATTGGCAAACACGTATAAGCAATACAAGAAAGAGGTGCATAGGGTGAAAAGGATTCTGTTGTTGATCATTGCTATTGTCCTGGTAGCGTGCTTGTATTTGAGAATGAGGACAAATGAAGACACAGAGATGGCTGAAGGGATCATTGGCAATACGTATGTCTGTGTGAAACCAGGATTTGGAGGCGACAAATTCACGATTCGATTCAATGCAGATGGTACTTACAGATATTACGAAGGCTCCTTGAGCAGCTACATTGGATTCGGTAATTGGAGCGTGGAAAACGGCATTGTGACGATGATAGAAACAACTGGTCGTGACAAGACCTTTCATTTCAGATTGGAAGACGATGCTTTGTACTATGTGACGGAAGGGTCGAGCAAATTCATGCATGTCGATGTTGTGGAAGGCGACAAATTCCGCCTAGAGTAAGCCAGAAAACGAGCTTTGCTCATATGACGTTGGTGACAAGAGGAGTGTGCAATGCGCACTCCTCTTATTCTCAACGAGAAAACCATAGGTTGTCAGAGAACCCAGCGCAATCATGCTTGAGAGCGCTTGAATCAATCACTTTGAATTTAATCTTGTATCAATGCTTGCGTCTGCACGAAGTGCAACGCAAGGAATATAATATTCCGCATGCCAAATATACAGCCTCCCCCCCAAGAGCCATATATTCTGGCAAGATTGTTTGCCAAAGGGCAACTTCATTCAGTTCTATCGAGAAACTGAATATACTAATACACTACTCCAAATGATCCAATAAGTCAATAATATTCCGAACAATATTTTATTACTATCTTTAATAATAGAATAAATTGAATAATAAAGCTCTATATAATGCGAAAATATGACAGTGAAAATGAAAATTATTTCATTTCATTATAGCAATACGATGATGGCGCGCGCCACACGCCAACGCAACATGTCACACAAGACAGCACTCTAAAGTGTGCAAGTCAAAATGGTCTTTGGCTCTTTTGTACAAGGGTTATCCCTTCTTGTCTTTTTCGTGAAGAGATGTTTGGCATAAAGAACTGTGAGCAATGACATGCCATGAATCCCAATGGATTAGCAGTATTTAATGCTTTTTCTTTAAAAATATTGGTTCATATATGCATATGGGAAAGGACGTGATATAGTATTTCCCAAGGGAAGGAAACAACTATGAAAAGAATCTCGATCAATGAATCCTGGCAATTCACAAAACTCTCCCCTCAACAATGTCCACTAAAGGGAGAAACCACATTTACTGAAGTGACACTGCCTCATACACCATACTCAGATGACGACCAATACCATGGCTTGATGCTTTATCGCAAATATGTCGAAGTAGATCCATCATGGAACAATGTCATCCTGGAATTCGAAGGAGCCGACCAAGTATGTCGCGTATTTGTTAATGGCGTTGCACTGGGAAGCCATGCAGGAGGCTATACCCTCTTCCGCTTTGCCGTTCCCAAAGCAATGCTAAGCGGAACATTATGCATTGATGTCTATCTACAGAATACCGCTAATCCAGATGTATGCCCGAATTTCGGAGACTTTACTTTATTTGGCGGTCTCTACCGTGGCGTTAACCTTCTTGTTGTTGAAGACAATCATTTTGACTATTGCTATTACGGAACAAACGGAATCATCGTCAATGCTACGATGAAGGAAGACAAAGGAATCGTCTCAATCATTCCACATATCATCGTTCAAGACAACAACGCCATAGTAGAATGCAGTGTGGTTGACCCAACAGGCAATATTGTCGCAAACGGCACAACCAATGGCATTGAACCATTGCTTTTAACGATAGACAACCCACTTCTTTGGAATGGGAAGAAAAGCGTTGCCCTATACAACGTCAATGCCACCCTATCGGTGGATGGCGTTGTATATGACAGCACTTCCGAACGCATAGGCTTTAGAACAATTCACATGACACCCAATGAAGGATTGTTCCTCAACGGCGAACATGTCAAACTACGTGGTGTAGCCAAACACCAAGACCATGCTGGTGTATTCAACGCTATTGAACCTAAACATATTGATGAAGACTTCAAGCTGATGTCTGAGATGGGAGTCAACGCCATACGTCTGTCCCATTACCCACATGCCCAATATACGTATAATCATTGCGATGAAGACGGATATCTCACATGGGCAGAGATCCCAATGCTGAAGATGACCGACAACCAAGCCCTGTTCAATAACGCTGAAGAACAGCTAAAAGAACTAATCCTACAGAACATCCATCACCCGTCTATCTTCTGCTGGGGCATCCAAAACGAAATCGCAATGTTCAAGGATGCACCATTCATGCATGATGAATGTCGCATGCTTGTTAAAATTGCTAAAGAACTAGATCCATCCCGCTTGACCACCGCCGCAAACCTATATTCTGTCAAACCCACAAGCGAACTCAATAACATCACCGACATGATCGGATATAACATCTACTTTGGCTGGTATTATGGCGAAATGAAAGACTACGACAAATACCTAGACAAATTCCACCAAACCCGTCCAAACATGCCATTAGGCGTTAGTGAATACGGTGTAGATGCTAACACATCTCTCCACTCCGAAGAACCCAAGATAAAAGACTACTCCGAAGAATACCAGGCACTCTTCCATGAGACAGTCTATCCAATCTTTAAGTCAAAAGAATATCTATGGGGCAGCTTTGTCTGGAACATGTTTGATTTCTCAAGCGATAAAAGAAATGAAGGAGGAGTCAAATACATTAACGCCAAAGGACTTGTCACATACGACAGAACCATCTGCAAGGATGCATTCTACTACTACAAGTCAATTTGGTCAAACGACCCATTTGTTCATATCTGTTCAAAACGCTTTATCAAGAGAAACAAAGAAGCCATAAACATCAAGGTCTACACCAGCCAAACCAACGTTACACTCATCATAAACGGAAAGACAATCGGAACAAATGAAAACAACGGAAACGGCACGATTGTCTTTACGAATGTCCCTTTGCAAAAGGGGAAGAATAATGTCAAGGCAATTCATGGCACTTGTGTAGATGAATGTGTCTTCGAACGTGTAGAACAAGAAGAAACAAGCTATCATCTTCCCGAAGAAACATCAGGACCAGTACGCAACTGGTTCCTGAGCGATGATGATACAATCAAAGAAGGATACTACTCCATCATGGACACCGCACAAGATCTCCTCGAAAATGCCCGAGAAGTATTAGAAAAACATGTCCCTAAGCTTGTAGAACTCTTAGACAAAGACATCATTCCCACAGGCTTATCAATGAAGAGCATCCTCTCTCGTGACTTGAAAGACAATCCCGACAAGATCATCGAAATCAACAATGCACTTCATGAGATCAAGAAAGATCTTTGATGAAATGAGACGGCTTTGCCGTCTCTTTTGTTATGCTTTCCACTGCCCGCCTTCAGTTAACCCCTTTAGCAAACGTCCCATTACCAAAACATTCACCCTATGAGTCAAAATATGTTGTCAGAGAACCAAGTGCTTTCAATCATACGCACCATAAACCAAAGCTTGCGTCATATCCTATGGACTACGCAAAGACAGAATATATTACATATGCCTTGCATGCTGATCTATCCCCCAACTAACCACGCATGCAGGCAAGACCTCTTCCACCTACATCCCGTTTCCATGAGGAAACGTGGATGAAAATACTATATCAGATAATCTGGTGTTTGTTAATAGGAAATTGAAATTAGTATTTTCTGAAACTTTAATATTCTATTACATTTTAACATTTAACTATATAACATAAGAATTATCTGATAATTAAAATAAAATAACTTTCATAACTCTCTAATGAATGATTCTTAGCGCACAAGCAAGCATCCAACTCAATGCCTTCTTCGATATACATAACGCATGAAAGATATCTTTCATCTTTGATTAACTATGGTTAACTTTATTCTTTTTTGCTCTGATACAATGAAAGAAAGATATCTTTCACGCAAAGTGTGATAGAATACTTACATGGAGGCAAGAGTATATGGGTAAGCATTTGTTCATCAGCTATTCGCACGATGACTTGTATGATGTCAAAGAATACGTGGAAAAGCTGAACGAGATATTTGAAGTATGGGTGGATAACCGAGACATTGAGGCAGGGAAGTCATTTGACGATGAGATTGCTAATGCATTGGCAGACTGCGTAGCTGTTCTCGTTTTCCGCTCTCCTTCTTACGATGATTCCGATTATTGCCTGAAAGAGATCAGCTACGCAGTCAACACGCTGCACAAGGAATACATTGTCATCAATCTTGACGACCGATACAAGGATACATCAAGGACAAAACACGGCATGGCAATGGACTTGCTTTTCAGTAGTGGTAGCCAATTATATCCAAGCGATGACATCATCCCCAAACTACAGAAGAACCCCACGCTACAGCCATGCAAACACAACGGAAAACCAACCATCCCTCTATTCTTCCCCAAGAAAAGAGGCTACCGTGAATTCCCTGAACCAAGAAAAGAAAACCCAAACCCATTTGAATACATCTACGACACCGACCGATTAAAGCTGATCGGTAGAGAAAAAGAACTTGCTTTACTCGAAGAATTTGCGGATGCTCCTGGAAACCATTGGGCAATGGTAACGGGAGAAGCAGGTTCTGGAAAAAGCAGAATGTGCCTCGAATTCGCTTTCCAGATGAACGCAAAGGGATGGGACACCTGGTACATTGCGGATAATATCAAGGAACGCATCAAACGTCTGAAAGAAAGAAGACACAACAACGACCTTCTTGTCGTCATCGACTACACATTTGCTTTCTCTGACGAAGTATCCGACTACCTGCATTTCGCCAATTCCTTCCACGACAGCAGATACCGCATCAAAGTCATTCTGGTGGAAAGAAACTACGGAACAGAAAGCAAGCCATCAAGACACATAAACGACCAACTCCAACTAACTCCAGCAATGACGGAAAAAGAACTCCCCTTCCTCAAGCAAAAAGACGGCATCAGAGAGATGATGTACAAATACGAAGAAGATCTTCTTCCATACATTAAGCTGGAGAGAATGAGCAAAGAGGAAATCAAACGCATTGTCAAACAATTCGCTCCAAAAGTAGATACAGGTACCGTATTTTCAGCTTTGCGAATGATTGATCCTGGACTGGAAAGACCTTTGTTTGCTTTATTCATCGCTGATGCCTTGCAAGAAGGCAAGGACGTTGCTGAATGGAACCGTGAACAAGCCCTAGAATACATTCTTAACAGAGAATTCATCATCTGGAAAAAGATAGGATCCTTTGATCCAACTATAATCAATGATACCGAAGATGCCTTGCTATCATTGATGGCGCATATCACTTTCCATGGTGGCGTTCTCTTTGACAAACTCATGGAAGAATGCAAAGAAGAAATAGATATTATCAAACACAATCTTCACGACAAAGCAAACAACAACGTAAAACGATTTCTGAGAAACACAGGCAACCTGACAGAAAACGACTACGTTGTCCCCCTTAGGCCAGATCTATTCGGCGAGTACACGGTCTTGAAATACATGAGAAGTGGCATATCCCACACCAATGCATTATTCTTTGATGGATGGCACAAGCACACTGGTATCCGTCAGTTCCTAGCAAACATCTATCTCGACTACAAGAAAGATCTACTGGAAATCCCACAATTCCATGACTGTCTATATGGTGTGGATACATCCTCCATGGAAGAAGATGAAGCATCTGGATATGCCGAACTCCTTTCTGTCTATTCAGAACAAGAAGACAACCGTCTTCTTGAACAAACAAAGCATCTCTTCCACCAATATGCAACGCTTTCTACAGCCGTGGCATATTGCGAAATACTGAAAGAACGCATCAAGCAAGAAGATGACAAGAAGGAAGAGTATCTTTCAACCATAGGAGAAATATACCTTCAGTATGACAACCGATCCCTTGCATTGCCCTATGCTAATGCATTATTGTTTATGATAACAGCACCCGAAGATCCGACATATTATTCGGACCAACTGGATAAAGTATACGAGCGTTTCCCATTGAATCAACCAATACAGGAACTGTTTAAAAAAGCACTTTCATTAGCGATTGCAGGAGCGATTGAAGAGGAAAAAGAAATCGTGGATGAGATGGAGCAGGCATATAACGAGCATCCCTCTGATTTGGCGGCATCAGCTTTGTCGCACGCCCTTTCCAACCTCACCTTTGGCAACACGCTGGAGGGGACAAGGGAATGCGTGGCCCGTATCGATGATTTGTACGCCGCCCACGGCACGGACGAGGTGGCGGACTACCTGT
>OMYM01000033.1 GCA_900315225.1 uncultured Erysipelotrichaceae bacterium
GGGAAGTGAAAAATCAAGTTTTTGTTATATTGATGACTGCGCTGTTTGGCGCGAGAAAGACTCAGTAGTGCGTAACATAAACCAGAAACCATGCTTGAAATAAAGATTTTTTGAAAAAACACTTGCTTTCATTTAACAATGGAATTAAAATATAGGCATTGAAAATCGTTGAAGCTTTATGCTTGGCAGAAGTTATTACATTTTATTAGAAGGAGAGGAAATCATGAAAAATGTAAGAAAACTATTGCTTGTTACAATCATGTTCATTTCTTGCTTGTTAACCGTCATGGCGCAAGAAACAGAATCGGAGCCAATGCCGGAATTCACTGGTGATAACATTAACCAGCAAAATTATGCGGAAGGTGGGGCACCAATGTCCTCATATTTGACAACTGTCGATAACGGGTTCATGGTACTGGACAATGATCCCGAAAAGGGAATACGTGCTTTGTATTATGATCGCAACTATATTCTTCAAGATGTGGTTGAGATTCCCAATGAACTCCCGTATTTTGGGACGTTTCTTGCGACAGAGGACAACTATTTTATCGTAACTGGAACGAGTAACCCCGAACATTCGGATGAAGTAGAATGTTTCCGTCTCACCAAGTATGATAAGAAATGGAATAGGGTCGGTTCTGCTGGACTCTACGGCTGTGATACATCTGAAGCATTTTACTTCGGATCATGCCGCATGACGTATCAGAAGCCATACATTATCGTCAATAGTTGTCGGGTTTTATACAACGGACACCAAGCGAAAATCGGCTTCACTGTCAATGCGGATGAAATCATTGACAACTCACCATACCGCATGAAGCTGGTCAATTATGGCTGGGTCTCCCATTCGTTTAACCAGTTTATCCTTGTGGATGATCAAGACCGTATGGTTACATTGGACCATGGCGATACTTATGATAGAGGCGTGATACTCTACAGAAACAGCGCCAGTGTCTCAAATGGTGGTCTGCTGCAAGAGGGAGCGCAATTAATCTGGCGAAGGCTGCTTGCATTTGCGTCTAATGGCGGCAGTACCAATGCGTCCATAGGCGGGTTTGAAGAATCTTCAACTCATTATGTTGCGGCAGGTAATTCGGTAGAACAGTCCAGCATAGACAACAGGACAAGGAACATCTGGATTGCGACATTACCAAAGGATGAGGATGCGAATGATGCTAATGTGTATTGGTTGACAAACATGCCAGAAGACGGCGAAAACCATTTGACCACACCTCATCTTATCGATCTGAACAATGATACATTTATGGCAATCTGGTCTGACGATGGTCGAGGGTTCACATCGTATGCAAAAACTCCGACTCTTTATTATGCGATTCTCGACCATGAGGGCAAGCAAATCGGCAAGACCTACACGGATAAAGGAATTCTCTCTGACTGCAAGCCTATCCATGTCGGAAACAAGTTGATCTGGTACATTCACGAAGGAAAGTATGTCACCTTCTATGAAATCAACCTGGACACGATGAAGACAACAGGGTACACAGCCAAGACAAAGGACTGGGTGGAAGTCGAGACTATCGCCATAAAGCCAGCAAGACCATATGTTTGCCTTGGCTATCACAACGAGTTTAATGTTGTTTTTGATCCAGAGAATTCAACGGACAAGAGGTTTACAGTTGAATCAAGAAACCCTGATGTCCTCTTGACCAAAAATACCCCAGGTGAGGGGGAACCGGTAGTTGTCTATGGACAAAGCCTTGGCAAATCGTTATTTACCGTTACTTCGCCAAAAGGGATATCCCGCACATACGAAGTTCCTGTTCTGCCGATCCCTACTTCATTCTATCAGAAAACTGCCATTGGCAAAATGAAGGAAGGAAATACGGAAAAGTGGGATGTTGTGGTGGAGCCTGAAGTTCTGAGTGATTACATTGAGTATTCATCCAGTGACCCTAAGGTTATCACAATTGACCTTGATGGGAATATCAAGGCTCATAGCCCTGGTGTTGCTCACATCACCGCTTGTCTAAACAATGTCTGGAAGGTTGAGGATGATATACAGGTTTTATCCTCACGGGACTGGGTTGAGGTAACGTCTGTCTCAATCGAGCCAAAGGATTTTGACACCTGCCTGAACGACAGACCAACAGAAATCAAGGTTCGGATTGAACCTGAAAACGCAACAGACAAGAGATATAAGATTTCTTCGGGTGACTCGGGGATTGTTGAGTGTATTGGGGATGAAGCACATCCACGTTCAATCGGCGAAACAACCTTGACTGTCACAACGCCAAACGGCAAGACGGACACAGCAAATGTCCATGTCCTGGAGGCGTTGGAAGACTATAAACCTGATTGGATCCGGTATGATGTTGCGATTGGGCAAACGGTATCCGCAAAGATTGATTGCAAGCCTGAGTCACTTAACAAATACATTCGCTACTACTCATCCGATCCATCTGTTGCTTCGATTGATGACACTGGCATGGTGACGGGTTTGAAAGAAGGGACGGCAATCATTTACTCACGGATAGGAAACAATGGTCCAATTCAAGAAATCAAGGTGGTATTTCGGGATGTCGATAGCATTTGGTTTGATAAGAGATATCTGGACATGGCGGTTGAAGAGACGATGACTTTGAAAGTCAATTATTCTCCCAGTACCGCTACAAACAAAACGATCACTTGGTCTTCTAGCGACCCCAAGGTCGCAACCGTTGACAATAACGGTAAGGTTACTGCGGTGAGTGAGGGAACAGCGATAATCACCGCTACATCCTACAACGGCAAGACGGCTACCTGCACATTGACAGTCACAAAGAGGATTTTTGCGACAGGCATCAGCCTGAACAAGACCTCCCGTTTCTTTGTCGAGGGTGGAAACGAGACACTCATCGCGACTGTCATACCATCCGATACAACGGACAAGACAGTCACCTGGACCTCAAGCGACCCCAAGATAGCAACTGTCAAAAACGGTAAAGTCACCGCCGTCAAGACAGGGAAGACAACGATTACCGCCACAACTGTGAATGGCCTAAGTGCAACCTGTAGTGTCACCGTGGTAAATGAAGCCATCGAGCCAACTGGAATTACATTGAATAAGACAGAATTGTATGTGACATATCACGATTCGGTAAAACTGGTCGCGTTATTTCTTCCTGAAAACGCGACAGAAACAGAAACAGATGTTACCTGGGAAAGTGACAATGATGCTGTTGCGACTGTTGACAAAGGCGAAGTGTATGGAAAGGAATGTGGCAAGGCCACAATCACAGCCACGACAAGCAATGGCTTGCATGCACAGTGCAAGGTTGAAGTGATCGGCTACGTTTCTTCCTGGGGCAGTAGTCCTTTGCCATCTCGGATGTATGTGTCTGAAGTAAATATACACAGTATTGCCGTTTCCCCGAAAGAGTGTCAGAAGTATGTGACATACGAGAGTTCAGACCCAAGTGTTATATCCGTGACAAACGATGGACTATTAACAGCCTTGAAGGTAGGGAAATCTACGATTACCATCAAATGCGGTTCACAAGAATTATTATCCAAGACAATTGAGGTATATGCGCTTGATCCTGAATCAGTCAGCTTGAATTACAATCAACTTGATCTACATGTGGGAACAGGCAATCAGCTTCAAGCATATATCCTTCCTGATTATGCAAATCAAACTGTTACATGGCAATCTTCTGACCAATCAGTCGCCACGGTCGACAATAAAGGAAGGGTAACCGGCAAATCTGTTGGTAGGGCAACAATTACCGCCACCACCAGTAATGGTCTCACAGCAACCTGTGTGGTCAATGTCACGGAAAATCAACCTGCCTGCACGGTATTTGGCTTCTGCACATACAATGGAAAGAAATACTGGTATGAGGATAGCAAGAGGCAGGGAGTCTATGGCGACCCGAAGAATATCAAGGGACTTGATCCAGTGCTAGGGATGATCGAAAGAGGCAGAGAGATCTATGATCCTGTGTCGGATGGTTGGTACTGGCTGGATGCCATCTATGATGGCGCTGCAGCCTTTGGCAAGGAAGTATGGATGCCATACATCTACCAGGACGAAGACAAATGGGACGATGCTACAATACGCAAGAACGCCAATAACGCGGACGAAGGCATGAAGGAGTATGTCTACCAATGCATGAAGAACAAGACTGGCAAATGGGTTCGTTACGATGAAAAAGGAAAGATGCTGAAGGGATGGGTAAAGATTGAGAATCGACTGGCTGAACTCTATCCGGAACAGAAAGGCAATGTCTACTACTATGACCATTA
>OMYM01000407.1 GCA_900315225.1 uncultured Erysipelotrichaceae bacterium
ACGCCAAAGTTCATGCCATTGGCAGCTCTCTTCTCAACGGAATCAGCGATATAGTCGGCGATTTCAGACAGCGACATCTTCTTCGCAGCAACTTCCTCGGAAATCAAGCAGATGTTTGGCTGTGTCTCAAGGGCGCACTCTAGCGCTACGTGGGAAGCGGAACGTCCCATGACCTTGATGAAGTGCCAATACTTCTTGGCGGAGTTTGCGTCTCTTTCAATGTTGCCGATGACTTCGCTGTATGTCTTTGTCGCAGTGTCGAAGCCAAAGGAACACTCGATGTCCTCGTTCTTCAGGTCGCCATCGATTGTCTTCGGGCAGCCAATGACCTGGACGCCTGTTTCGTGCGCCGCAAAATACTCTGCCAAGACAGCAGCGTTAGTGTTGGAATCATCGCCGCCAATGATAACGATGGCAGTGATTCCATGCTTCTTGCAAACCTCAGCCGCAATAGCAAACTGTCCCTCTGTCTCAAGCTTTGTTCTGCCTGAGCCAATGATGTCAAAGCCGCCTGTATTCCTGAACTGGTTGATGTATTCATCGTCGAATTCCAGGTAATCGTCATCCAAAAGACCGCTTGGTCCGTTCTTGAAGCCATACAGTACATTCTCAGGGTTTGTCGCCTTCAATGCATCGTATAGCCCGGTAACGACATTGTGTCCGCCAGGTGCCTGGCCGCCGGAAAGAATAACGCCGACAACCTGCTTCTTTGCAGCGGATGTGTTGGTTCCCTTGGCAAACGTGATTTCCTTCTTGCCATACGTATTCGGGAAAAGTTCCTTGATCTTTTCTTGATCAGCTACGCTTTGCGTTGGCTCCCCTTCCTTGACGCAAATCTCGGCGATTCCGTTCCTGAGCATTCCCGGAAGCTTTGGAACATACTGAAGTCTTTCTTTCTGAAGTGGTGAAATAGTCATACATTACTCCTTTTTCTTTTTTAGAATATTCGTTGTGTCCTTTCAAGAAAGGATTTATACCACTTGTTATTTTATATCCAACCAAGCGCCAATGCAATAGCATTCACGCAATGTCATAGCGCCAAAATCATCTGCACATGCGGGATGCCATCTTCTAGGAACATATCCGATGCAACCTTGAAGCCGACTTTTTCATAATAGCCCTGTGCCTGGCATTGCGCCTCTATGTATATCCTCTTGCATGATGGCATCATTTGTCTTACTTGGCGTATGCCTTCGCGCAAGAGTCCACCGCCAAGCCCCTGCCCATGCACGCGGGTCACCACTCTGCCAATCTGCACCGTTTCTTCGTCTTTGGGAAAAAAGCGCAGGCAGGCATCTACCTGCCCATCCCGCCAAAGGAAGACATGAACGCTATCTTCGTCCTTTCCATCAATATCCTGGTAAGGGCAATTTTGTTCAACGATGAATATCGCATTGCGGATTTTGAGTATCCCATACAGTTCCTTTAGCGTCAGTTCATCGAATCTTTTAACCGTGTATGCCATTTTTTCAATCCTCTCAACGATGAAAGTATATGCCAAGCCAAGGAAAAAATCCATGCATGGCATCCCAGCCCTAGCCGCACAAAAGGCTGCCTTTGGGCAGCCTTGTTTCATTGGATAAGCGGAAACGACAGGATCGCCTTAAACAAGTCACCATCGATCATCAGCCTTAAGTCACCGTTTTGCAGCTGGGCAAGCGAGCGGGCAATGGACAAGCCAAGCCCGTTGCCTTCGGTGTTGCGGGAATCATCGCCTCTTGCAAAGCGTTCCATCAGCTCCTCCTCGCTCATGTCGAGTTCATCGCGGGAAGTGTTCTTGAATGTGATGACAGCGTTGCCTCCTTCTTTTTCCAGCGTCATGTAGACGCGCGTCCCTGGTTGGGCGTATTTGCATATATTGTTCATCAGATTGTCGAATATGCGCCACATGCGCCTGCCATCCGCCATGATCCTGAGTTCCTCACTGCATTGCTTGACGACCAGCGTCAGTTCCCTCTCGTTCATCTTGTCGTCATACTCGCCTGCCGCCTGCATCAAAAACAGGGAAGGGTCGCAAGGCGCTAGCGCAACATCCAGATTGCCGGTGGAAGCCTTCGAAACCTCGACCAAATCCTCCAATAGCTTCTTCAGCTTCTCCGATTGGCGGACAAGGACTTCCGCGTATTCCTTGACTTTCTCGTTGTCACACGGTTCATTGGCAACCAAGGAGGCATAGTTGATGATAGAGGTCAATGGCGTCTTGATGTCATGCGAGACATTCGCAATCAATTCCGTCTTCATGTGTTCGCTTTTCAGTCGGTCATCGACCGCCAATGTCATGCCATAGGCAATGCTATTGAGGTTTTCGCCATGCTTCTTGAAATCCGCCGGCATTCCCCTGGTATCGACATGATAGGACAAATCGCCACCCGCAAGAGCGGCGCCACCGCATTGCAGGCGTCGCAAGACAATCGCAATAAACAATGCGCAAGGAATCAGCACAACATTTCCTGCCGCCCACATAAAGAGCCATGCCCCTACATCCCGCATCAGGATCAACACCAGCTCAACGATTGCCGCAAAGGCAAGAAACACCACTGTCTTCCATATAATGGGAATATTGCGCACTATCTCCATGTTGAAGCTATGCACCGCAGCCAGCGCCTTGCCCATGTCCTCGATGATTTGCCACGCCAACAGCACCAGCCAGCGAACAATGTTCCAGCAAAGCGCCAGGCAATAGAAAGCCACCGTGTTTTTCAAAAGCGTCCGTTGCTTGATCCTTGCTGCAGTCGACATGCAAAGCCCCAGGAAAATGCTTAGCGCGGCCAATGCAAATGGCACCAGCAGCGAGAAAAACGGCACCGGGCCCTCTTGGGCAATCTCGGCAAGCAGGGCTACCACCCCCACGATGACTCCACCGCAAACGAAAAGCAACACATCATAGGGAACCTTGTTGAGCGGTCCTGGATATAGTCCATCATCACCTGGATGCCTGCCACTAGCGCTCATCAATGCCACAAAGAATACAATCAGTCCCAACAACGAACACCCAGCGGCACCAAATGTAGCGTATCTTAGCCTATATGCCATTGATGCAAGCCAAGACATCATCGCGACTTCACTCGCAAGAGAGCCGCCTTCCTTGAGCGCCAAATCCACCCAACAGCTTTCCAATTCATCGCCACGGTTGTTTTCTGCCAAGGGAAAGACATCTATATGCTGGGATTCCCTGTTTATGCCAATGTGGGATGAATGTGTCCATTTTATGGAAGCATTGGCATCCGGCGAAATATACACCACATTCCCATCTTCATCGCGCACGCGATAAAACATATTTTCGTCTATTCCCATATCCATTCCACTGGCATAGCGCCATGCGATGCCATACTGTTGAGAGTCAACCATGTCGTTTTCCAGCTTGTCCAGGATCTGTTGCTCTTCCATTGCGAAAAAGTTATATCCCTCTTCCACCAATATGGCCATGGTCACGAACAATGCCACGCTTGCACATAGCACGCAAGCCGATATCATCGTCATGATGAACGAGAGTGTTTTTCCCGCTACACTGCGCATAAAGTCTTTCATACATTCCTTCCTCCTTCCATTTTGTATCCCTGGCCAAAGATTACCTTGACGTACCTTGGCTCCGCCGGATTGATCTCGATTTTCTCTCGCAAGTGCCGAATATGCACCGCGACAGTGTTTTCCGAGCCAAGCGGCTTTTCCTTCCAGACCAGACGGTATATTTCCCTGGGGGAAAACACTGTTCCTGGATGAGACATAAGGAGCTTCAGTATGTCGTATTCTTTTGGCGTCAAGGAGATCTTCTCGCCATCAAGCAATACCTCCTTGGCCTTGTCGTCCATTTCGATTCCTCCAATGCAATACGTTTCTTGTTTTACAAACCCGCTGCCCAGCTGTAGATATCGCCTAAGCTGGGAGCGCACCCTTGCGCTGACCTCCAGAGGGTTGAACGGCTTTGTGACGTAATCGTCCGCCCCGACCGTCAAACCCAGGATCTTGTCTGTGTCCTCGCTTTTCGCCGTCAGCATGATGATGGGAACATTGCTCATGCGGCGTATTTCCGCCATTGCCTGGATCCCATCCATTATCGGCATCATGATGTCCATGAGTACCAGGTGGATTTCATTCTGGCGCATGATCTCCAGCGCCTGTTTCCCGTTATACGCCTCAAACAACGCGTATTCTGGATCATTTAGATAGATCTTCAATGCATTGACAATATCCTTTTCATCATCGCATATCAATATGTTAGCCATGTGAACGCCTCCCTTTGACATTCACTATTGTATTCTTGCGCACGTTTAAAAAGAAACAAGCGAACTGATTAAGATTCGATGAAGTACCAGAATGATATAGATGCACCGGTTTATTTCTACATTCTGCCGATGGACAAAGACGAGAGGAGCGAAAAACCAACGAACTTGAGACAATGCACGAAGAAATCGTTCTGGCGCAACGTCTATCACGTAAAAGGGTTTATACTTGGACGAACAAATAGGTAGAATTCTGCATTGTCTGCCTGCTGTTATATGCAGAAGCCCTGTAGAAAAAAAGAAAACGGATTTGCGAGACATGCGATCACATGACATTCTCGCGAATCCGTTTACCAGAAAGCTAATACGCTTATGTTAGTTGACAGGAACTACAGGCAGGTTGAAAACAACGGTAGCCGAATAAAATGGTGAGGCTTGCTGGTTATCTCGATCCCCTTACTGAACAGCCACAAAACAATTCCTTCCTACAACTGGAACCCATGGCCACTGCATGTGTGCAGTCGTGATGGTTGACCATTCGCATGGCATGGTCCAAGTCACACGGCACCTCATTTCGGACCCAGGCGCTACGCTTCGCTTTTGTTTTTGATGCCTTGTTCAGATGATTGAGCCAACAGTGCATCATTGGGTTGCCTTGATCGCTTTTTGAGTGTTTCAAATCCTGCAGCATTCTGAAAAGGATTTCAACTAAATTCGGCAGATAAAAATAATAGCAGAAAATAATTAAAATGTCACTGATATGAATCAGGATCCGTA
>OMYM01000057.1 GCA_900315225.1 uncultured Erysipelotrichaceae bacterium
AAAGGAACAAGTAATGATAAAGTGTATATTTCTTATCAGCTTTACAATGAACTTATAAAATCATCTGGGAAACTGGAGCAAGGAGATATACTGGTTACGGGTGGTGGGAGTATTGGAATTCCTTATATCGTTCCAAATAATGAGCCATTGTATTCAAAAGACGCAGATCTTATCTGGATAAAGAAATCAGGAAAACATGATGGTCAATATTTGTATGCATATTTCGAAAGCCAAGGATTCAGGAAATATTTAAGCAACATTTCCCATATTGGAACTATTGCACACTACACGATAGAACAGGTTCGGAATACCTCTGTTTTTTTACCAGAGATGAATGAACAAAAAGGTATTGGCTCTTTATTTGGATTTCTCGACTCCCTCATCGCCCTTCACCAGCGAAAGTACGACCAGCTTGTCAATGTGAAGAAATCCATGCTGAGGAAAATGTTCCCCCAAAATGGTCAAAAGGTACCAGAAATTCGTTTCAATGGTTTTTCTGACGATTGGGAACAGCGTAGGCTGGGGAAGGTGGTGGACATATGCAGCGGAAAAGACTATAAGCATCTTACGGGAGGCGATGTACCAGTGTATGGAACAGGCGGATATATGTTGAGTGTTTCCGAAGCATTGTCTAAAAATGAGGATGCAATTGGGATTGGAAGAAAAGGTACTATAGACAATCCATATATTTTAAAAGCACCATTCTGGACTGTTGACACACTGTTCTATTGTATTCCAAAGAAACAATATGATTTGGACTACGTTTACAGTATTTTTCAATTGGTGGATTGGAAAGCAATGGATGAGTCAACAGGAGTCCCGAGTTTGTCCAAAACGGCAATAAGTGATGTGGATGTAAATGCTCCTTCAAGGATTGAACAGAAGATGTTAGGCAAGTTCTTTCGGAACCTTGACTCCCTCATCGCCCTTCATCAGCGTAAGCTAGAAATACTTAAAAACATCAAGAAATCAATGCTTGATAAGATGTTTGTATAGGACTATAAGGTACTTAGAATTACTCGCAAAGAAGTAGAGGATAACACATAAGATCTTCAATGTAGAGAGTAGGTAAAGAATGATATTCGATAAAGAGAATGATTTTGAGGAAGCATTGATAGCGTTGTTGAAAACCAAGGGTTGGGAGAATAATGTCTTAGAGTATTACTCTGAGAAGCAGTTGATACAGAACTGGGCAGATATTCTCTACAATAACAATAGAAACATTGATAGGCTTGGGGATTATCCTTTGACGGATGGAGAAATGCAACAGATTCTGGATCAGGTCGTAATGTTGAAGACACCTCTAAGGCTGAATGGATTCATCAACGGAGGGTTTGTATCGGTGAAGCGTGATAACCAAAATGATGTTGCACATTTTGGCAAAGAAGTAGCTTTGAAGATATACGAGAGAAGAGAGATTGCGGCTGGACAAAGTCGTTATCAAATCGCTCGTCAGCCGCAATTCAGGGCTAGATCACCGATTTTGAATGACAGGAGAGGGGATCTTATGCTTCTGATTAATGGGATGCCTGTCATTCATATCGAGCTTAAGAGCGATAAGAATGACGTTTCTCAGGCGTGTTATCAGATTCAGAAGTATTCTGATGAAGGGATATTCACTGGTATCTTTTCTCTCATACAAGTGTTTGTAGCGATGAATCCGCATGAGACATTGTACTTTGCTAATCCGGGACCTGAAGGAAGGTTTAATCCTAAGTTCTTCTTTCATTGGGCTGATTTTGACAATGAACCAATGAATGATTGGAAGTTGATTGGATCTACTCTTTTGTCTATTCCCATGGCGCATCAGTTGGTAGGGTTCTACACAGTGGCGGATGACTCTGATGGTTGTTTGAAGGTTATGAGAAGCTATCAGTATAACGCAGCTAATCAAATAGCTGACAAGGTGTCTAAGACAAGATGGGATGAAGGGAATCAGTTGGGTGGATATATCTGGCATACGACAGGTTCAGGCAAGACCATGACTTCGTATAAGTCTGCTGAGTTGATAGCCAGCTCCAAGGATGCGGACAAGGTTGTGTTCCTCATGGACAGAATAGAACTAGGAACACAATCGTTGAGTGAGTATAGGAACTTTGCTGGAGCTGGCTTATCAGCTCAGCAGAAGAATGAACAGGTACAAGGTACGGAAGATACCACTGTACTTGTTGGAAAGCTTAAAAGTTCTGATCCAAAGAATACTTTGATTGTCACATCGATCCAGAAGATGAGTAATATCGTTGAAGGTGAGATGGATATCAAAGGGGCTGATATCAGGGAAATAAACGCCAAGAGACTCGTTTTCATCATAGATGAGTGTCATAGGTCAACCTTTGGAGAAATGCTCCTGACGATCAAGAAAACGTTCCCTAGAGCCATATTCTTTGGCTTCACTGGTACACCGATTCACGAAGAGAACCAGAAGAGGTTCAGCACGACTGCCACCGTCTTTGGCAATGAATTGCATCGCTATAGCATCGCTGATGGCATCAGGGATGGGAATGTGCTAGGATTTGATCCTTATCAAGTTTGCACATTCACAGACGATGATGTCAGAAGAGTTGTTGCTTTGGAACATGCCAAGGCAGATACAGTGGAAGAAGTGATGAAGGATGAAGGGAAAAAGAAGATATTCAACTACTACATGTACGATGCTCCTATGTGTTCTCAAGCCGATGGCAACAACAAAGAGATCAAGGGTATCGAAGCATATCTCCCCATGATCCAATATCGTACCGAAGCACATCAAGCCAAAGTTGTCGAAGATATCCTCAAGGGTTGGGATTGTCATAGCCAGTGTAGCAAATATCATGCGATATTTGCTACGAGTAGTATTAACGAAGCACTAGAATACTACCAGAGATTCAAGACAGTACAGACAAAGCTAAAGGTGTGTGCCCTCTTTGATCCAAACATTGATAACAAAGAAGGAGCCAAGATCAAAGAGGACGGATTAGTGGAACTAATCCAAGACTACAATCACCGATATAAGACAAAGTTTAGACTGGCAACATTCCATGCCATGAAGAAAGACATCGCCTCCAGACTTGCCCATAAAGGACCATATACCAACGTAGACAAAGATCCAGACAACCAGATTGACATCCTGATCGTTGTTGATCAAATGCTCACAGGATTCGACTCAAAATGGGTAAACACCCTATACCTGGATAAGGTGATAGAATACGAAAACATCATCCAGGCATTCTCCCGTACCAACCGAGTCTTTGAAGCAGACAAACCCTTCGGCATTATCAAGTACTACCGAAAACCCCATACGATGAAAAGAAACATCGAAGAAGCAGTAAAACTCTACTCAGGCGACAAACCATACGGACTCTTCGCCCAAAGACTAAACAAACACATTGAAGAACTCAACCGAGTATATGGTGAAATAGTAGATCTCTATGCTTCCGCAGACATAGAAAACTTCGAAAAACTCCCCGAAGAAACAGAAGAAAAACAGAAATTCGCCAAACTGTTCAAAGAGATGAACAAATACCTCGAGGCAGCCAAAGTCCAAGGATTCACTTGGGATATATCAGAATATGTGGTAACAGACGAAGACACAGGAGAAAAGCACAGGATAACCGTATCCTTGGATAAACTCACCTACAGCATACTCCTGCAAAGATACAGTGAACTATTCATTTTAACCCCAACCAACCCAAAAGAAGACATCCCATACGACATAGAAGGATATCTCATATCCACCAAGACAGACCGAATAGACGCAAACTACATGAACTCCCGCTTCAAGAAATACCTAAAACTCCTTCATGGCGGAGCCACCGATGAAGAACTCAAAGTCGCCAAAGACGAACTCCACCGAACATTCGCCACCTTATCCCAAGATGAACAAAAGTTTGCTATTATATTTTTGCATGACATTGAAAGCGGAGATATTATTGCAGTAGAAGGAAAAACATTCAAAGACTACGTTACAGAGTATATGGCAAATGCCAAAAACGACCGTGTCCACAGACTCTCTGTCTCATTAGGCATTGAAGAAGACTACCTCAGAACCCTAATGAACATGCATAACACCGAACAAAGCATCAATGAATTTGGTCGTTTCGACAAACTCCTAGCAATGGTGGATGATACCAAGGCATCTATATTCTTAGAAAAAGTAACAGGTAAGAAATACCCTATCCCAATGACAAAGATCAGGATAACAAAAATGCTAAGAGACTTCTTGATCAAAGAAGATCCAGGCTTCGAAATACCTGAATGACATACAGTGGTGGAAGGTATGGATGCTATACTCAGATGCACAATTCTATCTATTTGTGCGTCCGTGTATAGAACTTGATTTCACACATGTTGGTTATGCGGCAAAATGTGTCATATTGGAAGACAATCCATTTGTAGCAGATTCCAAGGCAAAGCTGCCCAACTGCAACAAGCATTAAAGCCAGACATAGGCAGGGGGATGCTGAATGAAGCATCTCCCGCTTTTGTCTGGCTTATTCCTTTGTCCAGTGTGCAAAAGCACAGTAAAGAGATAGGGTATATTACGTTACACAATATGTGGCGTACAAATGGAGACGGCTGGTGTCAATGCTTCAAAGAATTGCTATTCGCCTTGTTCCTGTTGTAAATGATGAATTGTGAGAAATAATGAGCAGCTTTTTCAAGGGAACACGGCATCAATGCTTCGAGATACTTCATTGTGGAAAAAATACCTTTTCCATCATACATTGAACATTTGATAATTCCTCTTGATTCACCAATCGTAATCCACTTGGCTTCGCCAATCGCAATTCCTCTTGCTTCGCCTCTAATCCTTGCCTGGTTGACTTGGTCAACGTAGTACTGGTACGTGGCATCATTAAAATACAATCTTAACATTCCTTTTGATTCCTCCTTGCAATTGATCTTGGTGCTGCTGATTGCCGCACGGTAGTGATCTGGTTCAATGAACGCAAGCGCCATCAGGCTAGTTGACATGTCCATTGACTTGATTTCATCCTGGTGGTCTCTGAAGACGGCTTTAATTTTTTCATCGTTCCCCGATGCCTGCGCAAAGCGGAACACGCACCTAAGGTCCTCCCCGAAGCGCATGATCTGTTCTTCGTTCAGAAGCTTTACGTCCACTGTCCCGATGTACCTTTGTCCAGGCGCGCTGTGGCAGGTCACATGCTTGAACATTTCTGGATCTTCCCAGTCGTTGTTTTTCCATGTGTAGCGGGACGTATTGATGATAAAAGAATAAATGGTGGGAATGTTGTCCGACTTTTTGAGCAGGGTGTAGTACCTTTTTTCGGTGCCGCTCTTGTTTTTCGCTGCTTTCTTCTTGGCCCTTTTCTCTATCAAGGGATTGCAGTGGCTGAAGAAGAGGGAGCAGTACTGGAAGCCAGCCTGGATGAGGTTGCCGTAGTGCTTTTCCGTCTTGAACTCGCAGTTCAGGATGAACTGACCCTTTTTCGACGAGAACAGGAAACTCTTGTCCGGCATGATTTCCTTTGTCAGGATCTTGTCCTCTTCAATGTTAATGAAGAAACCGCTGCCCGTGATCTCCCTGACCCTCATGGAGTCTAGTTCGTAGTTGTCTCTCAGCATGGGGATTCCTTTCGCGAAGCTTCTCGCGGATGAGCATGAGAAGCCTGCGCGGAACCCTGTGTCTTGCTTTAGCTTTGCCAATATGTATTCCTCCGTTTCTAGATAGAAGAGAGGCGTACCATGGCAAATGGGCCGTAGGCGCGCAATCTTCCATCAATCCATACGGGTGCGCATAATGCGCTCCCGTATTCGGAAACCGTTGCAGGGGATTTCTGCAGAGTGGGTGGAAACGGGCATGAAGAAAGCAGCATGGAAAAAATGCTTGCGGAAAACGCCTTCGCACGCGTGCAAGGAAGGAATACAGATTCCCAAAGGTGATTGCATGTGCAATGCATCGGGGATCATGTGCGTATCGTGGGATTCCTCGCGTGTGGGCATCGGATCTAGGGAATCAACGAACCGAAGGACGAGGCATTGAAACCTTCCCAGGTTGTCTGCTGCTGATTCGAATGTGCGTTCTTTCTTCTGTGTTGCCAAACCAGTGATTATAGCTATGTGCGGTTTCCGTGTCAATGATTTTTTTCAATGAAGTGTGCGCAAGGATTCATTTTGGGGGCAACGGTGCGAAAGGTTGGAGGAATACGCTGGTGTACCAAAAGGAATAGAGGCATTATGTCATTCTCTCTGATTTGACCGCATCGACAAAGTTGTCTATTCACCTTGTTTGCACGATGCCTATTGACTCTATCACAGGCGCATGCCCATCGTTCAGTTATACTCAGACGCGCAAAGAGATAGAATTCTACATCGTCAGTCTGTTGTTACAATTGTTCTGGTATAGCTGAAGATGCTCTCGAGTTACGCTGTGCACGTTCCTTGTTTCTTCAACAACAAAACGGAGGATCGAAAGGATCCTCCGTAAATTATGTTGGCTATCCGTGAATTCTGCCGCCAGGCAAACCATGACATCCTGCAATTCCTTGCAATGGTCAAGGAATGCCAGATACCGTCATGGCCGTGGCTTTTTGTGAATGAGACACAGGATTTGCGACTTGGCGGATGATGTGTTTAAATGCTTGTTCTCCCAGTCAGGCATATGCCTATTTCAACGATGAGCAACCCTGACACAGAAACGATTGTCCTGCCAGCGAATGAGCGTGGCAGCGCAGATCTCGGTCATGTTGTCACAGGTGAATCGACACATGTGACAGAAGACAATCCAAGCAGAGAAACGTTTTATCCTGTGCATCGCCTCCTTGTCCCATAACATCAAAAGCAAGCAGAAACAGGTGGATTATCCCTTGTCAAATCATTGTGAAAAAGTCGCAAGCCTTTGATGACCAGGCTTGTGAAAACAGGCATATGAGACCTATCTTTCCACAGGCAATGACATTAGGACAATTTCATCTTTGTTTCACTTAAGCCCTTCTCTTGTCAGCGGGAACCCAGAAATGCCACTTTGGTGCCTTTGGCATTTCCTCGTGCTTGATCACTGCCTTGATGACACGTCTATGCGTATATGCACAGCAACCAACAATTGCGACAGCACCGATAATAATAGCTGGTTTCATTTCTATTCACCCCTTTCTGCGAGGTAACCATCCTCACCCTATGATTATAGCGTAAATTCACCTATTGTGAACACCTATCTTTGCAATTTATCAAATATGCATCTTGTTTTTATGCTGAGAGAATCGGGATCAAGGTGCTTACCAACATGTATGTCTGGTTGATGATCAAAGTCTGGAAATCGATCCATGTTTCTGCTTCACTTCCATAGATTGCGGCACCAACGAGATGTCCTTCCAAATCGGTGATGAATGTCAGGTCAATGTCGAGTTCACGGTTATCCACCCATTCGTTCGCAATTCCATACGGGATACAAGTGATCTTGTACTTGCCTGGGCAATTCGAGGAAGGAGGAAGACGTGAGATTGGCTTGTCTCGATGCCGAGTTCTTCCGAGTATACTCTTTTATTCCATCATCGTTATTCGATATAATAAATGTAACTTTAGGATAATATGGTATATATATTTATATATACGTACAAACTAAACGACATTATACTAAAATACAAATTGATTAACCATAACCTATCTGATATGATGTTAGGGGAGGGATGTATGAGAGAGGAAGTCAAGACATTGCTTGGGTTGTTGGGTAATTCGGAAATATCTTCTTTTGTGTTTAAGGAACCGTTTGATCAGCTGGAGGGGTTTGATTTAGGTTTGCGTTCTACTTTGGTTTATGTGGATGGTGATCCGTATGAATCCGTAGCAAGGCGTGTCAAGCAGTTGAAGGAAAAAACGTTGTATCATCTCGAAGATGGTTTTCATGTGGATTATGCCATGTTTAAATTGCCAGATGAGAATGAAGAAGAGTGGGTTTCGGTTGGACCGATGTTGATTGAAAAGCCAGATGGTCAAACAGCTTTGGCTGTCTTGGAGAGGTTGGGATTGCCTGCGGTATTGTACCATGAATTGATGGATTACTATGAGCGTATTCCGTTGGTTAAGAGCGGCGAAGTGTTTGACGCAATATGCTTTTCCATCGCTGACATGGTCTTTGCTGGACGCAGTGAATATCAGGTGAAGATTATTCATAACTCAGCTGAATCGAATGTTTTGCAAGAGATGATTTCCAAGGGGGAAGGCTTGCCAAAGGAGGATGTTGAAAAGAAGTTCGATGGTATCAAGAAACGGTATGATTTAGAGAATGCTTTCTTAAGGATGGTGATGGCAGGGGACACGAATGGCGCTATATCTGCGTTCTATCGTTTTCGCCATCATGCAAGCGATTTAGAGCGCATGACAGACCGTTTGCGGGATAAGAAGGATCTAAGCATCACCTTGAACACATTGTTGCGTAAAGCGGCTGAAACCGCTGGTGTTCATCCGTACTACATTGACTCTTTTTCCAATGCCAATGTAGTACGGATTGAACAATGCTCGAACATGACGGATATATCTGTCTTTTTCCGTGACTTGATTTCGGGGTATTGTGAACTGATCCAACAGTTTGCGATGAATTCCTATTCCCAGCATGTACAAAATGCGATAGGCTTGATTCTATCGGATCTTAGCGCGGATCTTTCTCTTGCGGCGATTGCGGACAAGCTGAACTTGACAAGGAGCTATCTGTCCAACCTTTTCTGCAAGGAAGTAGGAATGAATCTCAGTGACTTTGTGCTGGAGAAGCGCATTGCGCATGCTAAACACTTGTTAACGACAACACCACTGTCCATCCAGGACATTGCCTGGCAAGTGGGGATAGGTGATGCGAACTACTTCTCAAGGCTATTCAAGCGTGAAGCAGGAACTACGCCACGCCAGTATCGTGAAGCCAATCATATCTAAGCGCGCTACGATTGCTCATGCGCACAAAAAAAGAAGCATGTAACCCACTCAAGACCAATCGGACAAGTGATATCTAAACCGCTTCTGCGCCCATATGGTATCATATGCGAAATTTATTTGTCAACAACTTTTTTCAGAAAGTGCTGTCGCATTCTGCTATACTGAAAATGCACAAGGAGGAAAGATGTATGAAAGTTGGCATTATCTCAGATACACATGATTTGTTGCGAAAGGAAGTCTTGTCTTCTTTGAAAGGTGTTGAGACAATTCTACACGCTGGCGATATATGCGACCAAAAGATACTTGACGATCTAACGAAAATAGCACCTGTCCTTGTCGTCAGAGGCAACGCAGATAAAGAATGGGCTAAAGACATACCGATGTCCTTGGACTTCTTTCTTGATGAAGCGCATGTGTACATGACACATAAGAAGAAAGATCTACCCAAGGACATCGGTATGTATGACCTTGTCGTGGTAGGACACAGCCATCGCTATTCAGAGACAAGACAAGGTCATACACTTGTCCTAAACCCAGGTAGCTGTGGTCCACGCAGGTTCTACCAGCCAATAACACTTGCTGTGGCAGATATCCAAGGAAGGACAATCTCTATCACAAGAATCGATCTAACCGCCCCTGTGACAAGCCCAAAGATCGATACCAACAATCTCTATCAAGTGATAGAGATTGTCCTAAAGGAAACAAAGAAAGGCAATGGCATAGGATACATCGCAAAGAAGTATAACATTGAAGAATCACTGACAGAACAGATCGTACGTCTTTACGTTACCCACCCAGGTGTAACGATAGACGGTATCATGACAAAGATGGGTATATGAAATACGACAGGCTTCCATACGGAAACCTGTCGTTTACTTCAAGGCATTCAATTCACGGATATATTTTCTACGTCAAAATACGCACCCACGTTCATGGTATCGTAGATATTTCCAAGCAATACCGAAGCAATCATTTCTTTTACTTTGGCACGTTTATGACCTGCTCTCAAAAGACGGAAAATGTTTGCGTGACGATAGGTGGGTTATTCTCCGCAAGCTGGTTGTCTACTGCTTCAAGCATCAATGCTTTCAGTCTATAGTTTGTTTTCATTCAACCTCCATGCGTTAGGGTATATAAACATTGAGGTATTATACTCTTGGAAAGAAAAGTGTCAATAGGGTAATTCATATTCCATCAGATCTTCCATATGACAATGCAAAGCTCTGCTTAAACGAAGCAAAGTGATTGCTGAAGCATTGTTAATGTTTCGTTTCCTCTGCTCAAACAACTCGATTTGTTGCAAGGACACACCAGAATAAGCAGATAGCTCTGCTTGCGATAAGCCACAGTTGATGCGGTGTTGTTTAAGTTGTGTATATGGCTGAGCATTACGGATGCGTTCATTCATGTGGTCAACAAACTGGAGAATGTCCATTTCGTGATATACGGGATACATATCGATGATTTGCGACAAAGGAACAATGCTTAAGATATCTATGAAAGAGCGACCAGTGTACCATTGAAAGTAAGCCAATGCCCAACCACTCCAGTATTCTGGGGATTTATCCAAATACATGGCATCTTCAGCATCGGTATAAGCAGTACATGTTTCCGACAATACCATTCGTGCCAATTCACAACCATTCATACCTGCAACATACTTAGGATTGCCATTAGCAAACTGTTTGGAAACCCAAGACACAGCAAAGGCATTGCCATAAGCATCTGGATCAATGGACAGAGTCATTACCGCAAAGTCAACCGAATGTCCCAGCACATCCTGGGCACCTTGGACATATGTTTCATCGTAAGCGTGGATCACCATTTTGTATTCCCCGCCTCATAATGTCAAGCATGAACAATCCACTGATTTCATCTGTAGAATGCTTTGTGTTTCGATAGGCACGGCGTGCTTCTCTATCTCTGTTCACTTTCTTCTCATAGTATATCTTTGCGTTGGCAGGTTGTGCATCCACAAATTGAATATGGGAAAAAGATTCCTTGCTTTTGAAGACAATCTGTTCACCTGGCTTCCCAAGTCGCATTGCCTCAAAGAGTTTGGCAAGGGAAATCGTCCCAGACACAAAATCCTGTGCAAATGAGAAGTAGGAATCATCAGCACGATATCCAATGATGATATCAAACTCAGATGGATCAATGAAGAAATGCTGTTGAAGGTACTTTTTAGCCTCTTCAGCAACGCTTCCGCGTTGCCAGTAACTTCTATACTTGGTGAGAATGGATAGCCAGTTCAAGATGTTATATTCAGGATCATTCAGATTGAGAATCCGTAATCCAGTAAGATCAACATCATAGACATTAGCGAAGCCATCTTGATTGTCAGAACATGCCCATTCCTTTGCCAGCTCTACATCTTCAGTTGTATAAAACCCATACCCGTAATCGTTGGTACGCTTACTGCCATTGTATTTTGGTACTTCGATGATATGATCGGAACCATGATAAACAAGCATATAAACACCTCCTATGCTTTATGACTATTTATAAAGCTATCTCTCTTTCTTTCCCACTCGCTTGCTCGACGTTTATCGACTCCACAATAGGAACATACTCGCTCATACAGCTCGTTAAGCATATCCTTGATATTATCTTCACTTGCGTCCATTGACAACAGTATTTCTTCATCATTTAACATGCCCTTCATTTCTTTTGGATCAAATCCAGGCATGGCAATGGTTGAATAGGGTAGATGCTTTCCTATAGTGATACCTACCTCGTTATTGCAATATTGGCTTTGGACAAAGTTTTTCGATACGACAAATACGACATACAAGTCATAGTTATCGAATTGTTCTTTCAGGGCATTGTTCACATTGTTGGATAGAGGTATGCCATAGCCCGAGAAGCTGCTACAGAACATCTGTTCATCGCCAAAGCCAAGATTTGAGAATAGTTCCGCAAGCTCATTCACAAAATTCTTGTCTTCTGAAGCATGGCTGATGAACAGCTTTCTTATGCGTTTGTCTGCTTCATTCGCTGCCTTGGAGAGAATGTCATCAGGTTGGTCAGAGTTGTTCAAGGCAATCGACAGTTGTCTGCGAACAACCTCCTCGGAGTATATTCTCCCAAGGAGTTCAAAATCTATGTCATAGTCTCTATTTGTCCCCTGGGCAATCGTGCTTCTCTTGCGAATGGTCAATAGTCTTTCTAGTTCAAAGCGATCTCCTTCATCCCTAGCAATGTATTGTTTTGGTTCAAGTGATAGACGACTATTGATTTGCGACATCTTGTCCCTGATCCATGTCAGTAGATATGCCGCATTGTCATGCGTCGTATCGGAGTATACGTCAATGCATACAGAGTATTCCTTTGTTCCAGCATCAATCACCGCATAAACCCTTGTGTCTTCACGATGGACGTTAAAGCCTGACTTCCATGTCTTCTCAAGTCTTGATCCTCCTGCATATACTTCAACCATCAACTGATGTAACACGCTATCAGGAAGATATCCATCATAGGTGTATTCAAACTGGAAATGGTGCTGGTACTGTTTGGGAATGGTATTCTTTGGGATATCTCCAGTACATAAGGCAGCCACAAACTCTTCATCTTCACTGATCGGATAAGACATCCTAAACCTTCTCATAACCTGTAGGATATATTCGACCTCTTCCTCAGAATAGCTTGCAGGATAGTCTTCAATGTCATCCTTGACAGGATCTTTCAGTATCTCAATGATCTGATCCTTCGTGACAATGCCATCCTTCCTGCCATGCCTAAGCCGTGTAATGATCGTATAGATTGCTTTTGTCAACCAC
>OMYM01000016.1 GCA_900315225.1 uncultured Erysipelotrichaceae bacterium
GTTTCTTGGCTGTACGTATGAGCCAGGGGAAGAAACAAATGCATCATTCTTTGGTTCTGGCTGGGATGATGCTTTGGGTTCTTCAATACGAGTTCCACAGACGGTGCAGAAAGCATGACCTGGCTTGATGACACTGCCACAAGAAGGACAAGTTGTTATCGGCTCACTGCTTGCCTGTGGGATCGGTTCTGATTCCTTGGGTGATTCAGGCAGAACCAAGGAAATTGGTTCGTTATTTCTTGGTTGCGTGAAGGAATCAAAAGAAGAGACATATGTATCATTCTTTGGTTTTGGTTGGGACGTAGTTTTGGTATCTTCGATTCGAGTGCCACAGGCGGTGCAGAAAGATTGTCCAGGCTTAATGGGATTGCCACAGGAAGGACAGATGTTTTCTTTTGTAGCAACACTTTTTTGTCTTTCTATGCGTGTGCCACAGGCAATGCAAAAGGAATCTCCTGGTTTGACAAATCGACCGCAATTGGGGCAATTGTCTGACGAAGAGTTTTCTTTTGCGGGTGAGCTGGATTGCACATGCACGGCGCTGATCGGACAGCCGCAGAAGATGCAGAATTGTTGTCCTTCGTTGTTTGCGGAATTGCATTTTGGACAAATGACTTTTGCTTTTTTGTTTGTATTGCCCATGACGAAATTGCCAAAGGCTTGCCCTCTTTCCTTTCCTTGTTCAAAGCTGGAACGCATTCTTTTCAAAAATCCATTTTCGGATGATTGGTCAGAGGGGAAACGATAACCGCAATAAACGCAGAATTTTTCTGAGGTGTTGACTGATGTGCCGCATTTGGGGCATTGTTTTTCTGTGAGTTTCATACGATCTCCTTGCATCCAATAGGGGGATGCTACGGTAATATTATACTGTTCATACATCGAACATTCAACATATTTGAAGTGAATGAAAAAAGCGTCTCTATGATAGACGCTAAATGTTTTAGATGTGGTAGACGTAGGTGTCTTTTCTTGGTGCTGCTTGTGGCGTTGGCTTGGCAGCGTAGCCAAGGATCAGATGTCCAATGCCTTCATAGTTGCCTTCGATGCCAAGATCCTTGAGGATTGCCTTTCCTTCTTCGCTTTCAAATTCTTCCTTTGCGCGGTGAATCCAACAGCTTGCGACACCAAGGTCTGCGGCAGCGTTCATCATGTTTCCCATGACAAGAGATCCATCATACACATATGTAGGGATGTCCTTGTTAGCAAGGACGATGAGCAGTTCTGGTGCGCCATAGAATGGATCCATGTCTGCTCCCATGACAGAAGCGTTCATCTTGGAAAGCTTGTCTCTCATTGCTTTGGCTGTCACAGCAATGATGATTGGGGACTGTTTTCCCATGCCTGTGGCGGCGTAGGTGCCTGCCTCAATGATTGCGTTAAGCTTTTCTTCTTCGATCAGTTCTGGTTTGTAGGCACGGCAGCTACGGCGTGTCTTCAGTGTAATAAGTGTTTCAGCCATATAGCCTCCTTGTTTTTTCACTATCAGTGTACACCATTACGTGCATGCTTGCAAGTATAATGCTCTTTTTCGAAACAAAGACATGCTGCGCCAAGTAAACCACCATCCTCGCCAAGGGTTGACTTCCGTATATTGACGAAAGGTCTTGTTACAGGATAGACCTTGTCTTTTACCATGGCTTCTACTTCTTCAACGAAGCCATTGATTTTCATGGCTACAGAACCACCCAGAATGATAATATCTGGGTCTATGTATGCTTGCACGCCAGCAAGGTAGTTGGCTAGGCAAACCTTTGCGTCTAGCATGATCTTGCTGGCGTGCTCATTCCCTGCTAAAGCAAGATCATTGACTTCTCCCGCATGGTGGACATCAAGTCCTGCCTTGCGTGCTCTTGTTTCGATGGCTGTTCCTGAACAGACAGCTTCAATTCCACCAGGAACAATATCGCCATGCGAAGGACCATCAGGCATGACAATAGTGTTTGCGACCTCATTCGCAAAGCCATGGGAACCATGGACAATCTCTCTGTTGATGACAAGACCTGCCCCAAATCCCGTGGAAATGGTAAAGAACTGGACAATGTTCATGTCTTTTCCCTCGCCAATGATTGCTTCAGCATAACCAGCCAGGTTTGCGTCATTGTCGAGATACACTGGAACATTTGTCTTCTGTTGCAGAAGATGTGCTATTTCCAGATGATGCCACTCTCCATGAAGGTTTGGGGGTGTTAGGATCTTTTGGCTTTTCAGATCCAATGGTCCTGGACATGATAACCCAATGCCAGAAAAAGCATGCCCATAGGATGATAGAACTTCTACGATTCTATCCATTGTAGCATATGGGTTGTTTGCGTCCGTAGGAAACTGGATGCGTTGTGTAATCGAATAGTCTTGGCTTACAATAGCAATGCGGGTGTTTGTTCCTCCGATATCTATCGCTGCAGCATATTTCATAGTTAACTCCTCTTGTTAACATATTATACATCGGAAACAGATCTATTGCTAGACATTTGCCCTTTTGAAAAAGTCTTCAATCTGTTATAATGGACAAAACAGAGAAAAAGGAGAACATTATGGCATTGTTGCATTTAAACTACATGAGCATGACGCTAAGAGGAAATACAGACGTAAACATCATCCTTCCCGATTGCGAGGGAGAACCAAAGACATTCTATGAGAATGGAGTAAAGTATCCCGTTTTATGGCTTCTGCATGGGACATTTGGAGACTACACCGATTGGGTTAGAATGACAAGTATTGAAAGATATGCAAAGGACAAGAAGATTGTTGTTGTGATGCCTTCTTCCCTCAACAGCATGTATGTCAACTGGAATACTTTTGCGATGGGATATAACGCCTATGACAATCTGATGGATGAACTGATGCCCATGGTGTATGGGTGGTTACCAGTGTCCAGGAAAAAGGAAGACAACTACATTGCGGGTCTTTCCATGGGAGGAAGAGGTGCATGCATATATGCATTCAATCATCCCGAGCTATTCAATGCTGTGTACAGCATGTCCGCCGTACCAGAAGACTTGACAAAGATTGACACAACTTCCCCATTCTATCCAAGAGTCAAGAACCTGATTGAAAACTTTGGTGGAATGGAAGGCTACCTGGCATCCGAATTGAATCTGAGAAGACTGATGATTGAGAACAAGGACAAGCTTCCCAAGATGTATTTCTCTTGTGGTATAAAAGATCCAATTGCCTATCAAAATTACCTTGACTTCCAGAAATTTGTCAAAGAGAATGGCTTTGAGGCATGCTTTAAGACAGAAGAAGGATATTCCCATGAATGGTCATTCTGGGACATCTGCATCCAAGATGCATTGGAGAAGTTCTTTGGCGTAGAATGATATAAGATTTCTTGTCTATAGAAACATGCTATTGATCTGTCTGTTTTGCGCGCTAACCGCAATAAAGAGACTTTTCATAAAGAAAAATGATGA
>OMYM01000130.1 GCA_900315225.1 uncultured Erysipelotrichaceae bacterium
CGGAGCGCAGCTGCGCGTCAGGGACGCGGGCGGCGCAGTCATGGACGAATGGACGAGCGATGGCAACCCCCACGCTGTCAAGAACCTGCGCGAGGGCGAAAAATATGTGCTTGAAGAGGTCAGCGCGCCAAACGGGTATGCATTAGCCGACCCGGTTGAATTCACCCCTGGAGAGCAAGACACAGAGGTTGTCATGGAAGATCAAAAGATGGATATTTTGATCCGAAAGCTGGACATGGGGACTAATCCAATAGAAGGTGCTGTTCTGCAAGTGTTGGACAATGATCGCGTTGTCGATGAATGGACAACCACACTGGAAGAGCCAGCGCATTTTGTGAATGGCATTGTGTCTGGAAAAACATATGTTGTGCGAGAAATCAGCGCGCCGTTTGGCTATGTGAAAGCGAAAGACAGCACCTTCAAGGCGGTTGCCGGCGTAAATGAAGTGCCTGTGAGAGACTACAGGATTTCAGCGCTGAAAGTCGATGAAGATGGCAATGTTCTTTTTGGCGCATCATTAGTTGTACTTGATCAGAATGGAGCTGAAATTGATGCATGGACGAGTACGGAAGAGCGCCATTACATCAATGGGCTTATTGAAGGTGAAGAGTATACATTGGTAGAAAAAGCTGCTCCTTTTGGATATGCGGTCGCAAAGCCTGTGAAGTTCAAGGCTGACAGTGATGCGGAAATCATCATGAAGGATAAGAAACTGATCATTTATGTATCTGTTCTGAAACGTGATGCAGATACCAAGATGCCATTGGCTGGGGCACAATTCACTGTTTACAGGAAGGCAGATGATCAGATTGCATTGAAAACAGATGGATCAGCCGCAGTGGTTGAAACAGGAGAGGACGGAAAGGCTTTTGTCGAGCTGTATTGGAATGAAGAAAATCGCGATGGCTATTATCTGATGGAGACATCGGCACCGCAAGGTTATCTCAACGATCACGAAGGCGAAAGAAGAGACATTGTTCCAGATGAATCCTATACATTTAAAAATACAGATGAAAAGTTCTCTTTTACCTACGAAGACAGAATCAATACAATCTTGAAATTGAGAAAGCGTGATCGTGAAACCGATGACCGTCCACAGAATGAAGCAACGTTTGCTGGCGCGGAATACACGCTCTACGATGATTCGAACGCTGCTATCCATGTTTTCATCTTTGATGAAAACGGCATAACAGAGGACTTCCACTGCCTGCGAAGAGATAAAACCTATACTTTGCGGGAGACAAAGGCACCACGCGGCTATGTCCTTGATCCTACGATATATGACATTGATTTCTCGACTGTCGAATTGACGGATGGCTACTATGAAATCACTCGTAGGCTCGATGAAGATGTCTACGAAGGATCATTCAAGATCCATAAGGTGATTTCACAATCAGATTCTTCCGAGATTGCCAAGCCAGAGCAAGGCGCGCAATTCCTTGCGATCGCCAAGAAATATGTCGATCGTTATGAATCGTTTGAAGAAGCGGCTGTGCATACTGACGAATATCTTGAAAACGAGTGGAGCCTTATTGAAACCGATGAAAACGGGGACGGCTATTCTGGAAAACTGGCGTATGGCTCATACATAGTCAGACAGACAAAGGCAAGCGATGAAACACAAATGTTGCAGGATTCGTTTGAGTTTACCGTAGACGAACCAAAGCAGAAAGAAATTGTCTACCATATCATCAATGAGGGGAACCCATATCGCTTGCGATTGGTTAAGCTTGACGATAAGACAGGAAAAATGATTGTTTCCGATTCTGCCCGCTTCAAGATTTTCTGTCTAAAGGATGGGCAAGGAGATGAAGTCAATCAATATGTGACACAGAAAATCGGCTCATATGTGTTCGATACATTCCAGACATCTTCTAACGTAAAGTCTGAGACGGAGTCAGGAGTGTTCTATGCGGTAGACAGCGAGAAGGGAATGGTGACATTGCCGTTAACTATTAGCGCAGGACTCTATCGCATTGAGGAAATCAAGTCACCACAAGGTTACACTTTATTGCAAGAACCGATAGAGATTGAGATAAAGGAAACAAGAGTGGCTGAACTTGACAATGATAACACGCCATTGTTTACGGTAAAGGCAATTGATCAACGGATTTTTGGCGTTCTCACAGTGAACAAGCATGTTGAGGAATATCCAGCGGATGCTACAGTGATTGTGCCAGACTGCTTGTCGCAGATTGAATTTACGCTTTTTGCGGATGAAGATATCATCAACCCGCTTGATGGAACGATTGTCTTGAAGAAGGGCGAGGCATTTGAAGCAAAATATGCGAATTCTGACGGAACACTCGTGTTCAAAGACATTCCGCTTGGCTCTTATGTCTTGCGAGAAACAAAGACGGCAGATGGCCTTGTCAAGGACAATGAGGATCATCCAATTGTCTTCAAGCAGGAAAATGATTGGCAACAGTTCTATGAATATTCGCTTGATTTAGAAAATTATGTGACAAAAACCGAGATTTCCAAGAAAGATGTCACTGGCGATGAAGAGCTTTGCGGGGCACAGCTTGCTGTGGTTGACATTGAGACTGGAGAAACAGTGGACAGCTGGATTTCGACAGAGAAGCCGCACATGATTTGTGGCTTGAAGGCAAACGGAACCTATCGCTTTGATGAAGTGATGACCCCGCGCGATGAACAGGGAAGGCAGATTGGATATACGACTGCCGCGTCCGTGGAATTCACAGTTGATGCTGAGGGTAAAGTCACGCCGGTTGCCATGGTGGACAAGTATGTCGAAATGTCAAAAATGGACATTGGCGGCGATGAGCTTCCAGGCGCGGAAATAACGGTTTTTGATATGGATGGAAACGTTGTTGATGAATGGATTTCCAGCGATGTTCCACATAAGATTGCTAACTTGATTGAAGGAAATAGCTACATTCTTCATGAAAATACAGCTCCACTAGGCTATGTAAAGGCAACAGACATCCCTTTTACCGTCGATTATGAAAAGAAAAACGAAATCGTTGTCATGACCGACAAGATCATCGAGGTTTCAAAAGTCGATGTGGCCGGGGATGAGCTTCCCGGCGCAAAGATGACAGTGTACGATGAAAGCGGGACCGTTGTTGACGAATGGGTTTCCGGTGACACGCCGCACAGAATCGCGAACATCGAGGAGGGGAAGAGCTACGTGCTGCACGAGGACACGGCTCCGCTGGGCTACGCAAAGGCAACGGACATTCCTTTCACTGTCGGCGAAGAGAAGAAGAATGAAACAATTGTCATGAAGGATAAGGTCGTCTTGATTGACAAGACAGACTTGGATGGAAATGAAATTGAAGGTGCCTTGATGCAGGTGAAGGATTCAGAAGGCAATGTTGTAGATGAATGGGTATCAACGACAGAGCCGCACAAAGTTTCGGGCTTGCGCGTGGGCGAAAGATACGTCATGTCGGAGAAGGCAGCGCCAAAGGGGTATTATTATTGTTCAGAAGCATCTTTTTTGGTGAATGATGATGGCATTGGACAGAAAGAAACAATGATAGACAATGTCATTGAGTATGAGATCCTCAAGGTTGACGACAAGGATGGTTCCATTGTCAAAGGCGTTACGTTGCGCTTGCGAGATATTACGGATCCTTCTAATCCGATTGATGTCACTGGCATCGAGGGACAGACGGAAGATGGCGCTTGGGTGACTACTGAAGAGCCGATTGTCCTCAGGGGCGTTTTAGAAGCAGAGCATACGTATGAGCTTGAGGAATCTGAATATGTTGCGGGTGTTTATCAAGCAACGTCCATTCAGTTCACAGTTCAAAGGGAAGGCAATGACCCAGTTGTAATTACGATGGTCGATGAAACAGTTGCGGCAAGCGTCCTGAAGACAGATGAAAAGGGCAATCCACTTGCTGGGGCAAGGTTACAAGTAATTGACGAAGATGGAAATGTTGTCTATGAATTCACTTCAGGCAGCGATATCCACGGCACGGATATTTCTAGATTTGTCAAAGGTGAACAGACGTATACGCTTCACGAGGTGAGCGCGCCAGTGGGCTATGGCGAGTTCGAGGATATCACCTTTACGGTAACGGGCAAGGAAAACACTGCACAGGTTATCAGGGCGGTTGATAAGATTGTTAGCGTTGTAGTCCGCGTTGTGAAAATGGATGCCAACGACAAGAACAAGACACTGGCTGGGGCGCAATTCAGCGTCTTCAACAAATCTGATCATAAGGTTGCGAAGGATATCAATGGCAATGCCTGCGACAGCGTGACAGGGAATGATGGAATTGTCGAGTTCACGTTGCCATACAACCCAGATGGATATTATGTGAAAGAAATCAAGGCACCAGCTGGATATTACCTTGTCAACGAAAGAAGTGGCATTGAGTTCAAGGAAGGTGAAATCTATACTGTACAAAATCCATATTTTATTAATGTATTCGATAAACCGTTTGACACGCCAGATACGTCTGATAGTGGGTTAAGGGCATCATTGATAGCCTTTGGCATTTCAACGGTCGTGGGATTGGGAGCATTGTTCTTCAAACTCAGGAATTAAGAAAAAGGTTTTCCAGGCGCAAAGCTTGGAAAACCTTTTTTGTTGGAAGGTCAACTAAATTTAAAAACATGACGCTTTCAAGATTTTTTTGCCCATGTTTTGTTAAACACTTGTATTAGTAATCTGTTTTCAGTTATAATGATCAAAGAACTTAGGGGGTGATCTTCGTGAAAAAGTTTGAGAAGTATTGGAAATACTTAGTTTGTGCATTGCTGTGCCTTTTAATTGTTGTTCCAGCCAATGCGCAATCTATTGATTTAAAAAAAATGGGGAGTATAACGATCAATTATCCGATTGAGGGAGCGGAAATTTCTTTCTACCAAGTTGCGAGTGTCAAGGCTGATGGTTCATATGAATGGGCGCCTGAATACGAGAAAATCAGGACAAGAAGAACCAATGGCAAGGCAGTCGATGGCAAATGTGACCCAGAAATGCTTGCGCTTTACGCCGAGACAACAGAAGAGCTTGCGGAAACGATGACGACACATGTCTATATTGACAAAGGCAGTGCTGTAGCATTCCTTCCGGTTGGTTTGTATGTTATGACGTCAAAGCCTGTGCGCGATGAAGAAAAAAAGGAGATCTATCATTTTTCTCCAACGATGGTTGAGGTTCCGCGTAAAGAGGGAAACGAAATTCAGTATGTTTACGAGATCAATGCAAAATATAGCACTGATCCAATTCCTGAAAATCCTAAGAAAGTACACTGCACGATCATCAAGGGCTGGGATGACATTGGTCCCGAACATCGTCCTGATGAAGTGATCATCGACATCTACCGGGATTATGAATTGCAGGAAAAGCAGTCGCTTAACAGTAATAACAACTGGCAGTACGAATGGATAAATGAGCAGGATGGAACAATCCTTTATTTGATTGAAAGAAGCCTAGCCAACGGATACAGATATTGGGTCGAGGAAGAAACAATTGGCGATGAATACAGTTATAGGATTGTAAATACGTTTGATATTGACTTGTTCGAAGATGAAGACAATGATGGCACTCAAACTCCTCCGCCGGGGGATACAACAACTCCTCCTCCAGGAGATTCAGAGTCTCCGTCAGGAGAGACGACTCCTCCGCCTTTCGATGATGGAGATGGCGATGGTATTCAAACTCCTCCTCCAGGAGATACACGTACTCCCAAGCCAGGAGGGTCTTTCAATGATCAAGATGGCGATGGTACTCGTACTCCCCGACCAGGGAACGTAAGGACATCGGATGAGACGAACATGACTTTGCCGGTGATTGGGCTTGTGGCAGGTGGTGTAGTCGCAATTGTGATTGCGTTGCGCTTACGTGGTTCAAAAGATGACGAATAGTCAGACAATTCAAAAGGCACAGCTTAATGCTGTGCCTTTTTTGCGAACGTAAAGAAATTCTCACAAAAAAAGAGGCAAAGCCCCTTTTTAATGGCGCGGGAACAGGGATTTGAACCCTGGCGCCGTGTTACCGACCTACAAGCTTTCCAAGCCTGCCCCTTCAACCGCTTGGGTATTCCCGCATTGCCTATATATAATAGCACGTTTTTCAGAAAATGCAATGACTTTTTGAAAATCTTCTTCGTTTTTTTCGATAAGGGAATGAAATAGAAAAAAGCAGGCTTTGCCTGCTTTTTTAATGGCGTTGTCTTGTGTTATTCAAGCGTACCGGTAAGCGTGACATTTACGGTCATTGTCTTGCCATCTCTGACAATGACAAGTTCAAGGTTGTCACCAGGCTTTTTGTTTCTTAAGACAGCCGAGAGACTTGTGTAGTCGGACACTTCAGTGTTGTCTGCCGTAACGATTCTGTCATAAGGCTGAAGACCCGCCTCTTCGGCGCCTGAGCCGCTGATGATGTCGCTGATGTACAGCCCAGCCGCATAATATTGGTTGCCACTGGTGAGTTCCTGTAGGTAGACACCTAGGGTCGCACGGTTTGTAACCTTTCCGTTTTCAATCAGCTGTTGCGCTACATCAAGCGCCGTATTTGAAGGAATTGCGAAGCCGAGTCCTTCGACAATGGCACCGCTGCTAGTTGTTCCACTGTCCTTTGAATTTACAATGCCGATCAGGTTTCCGTTTCCATCGAACAAGCCACCGCCTGAGTTGCCTGAGTTGATTGCGGCATTTGTTTGGATTAGTTCCATCGACTGTCTGTCGATGACTACTTCACGGCTGATCGCGGAAATAATGCCGCTGGTCACGGTTCCGCCCAGTGTTCCAAGGGGGTTGCCAATGACGAGAGCAGTTTCACCAACACGTATTTTTGTGGAATCGCCAATGGTGGCTGGCATTAAGTCGGTTGCTTCAACCTTGATGACAGCAATGTCGCTCTTTTCGTCCGTTCCAACCAATGTTGCATCGTATGTCTTGCCGTCATAGGTCGTGATGGAAATTGCCGTCGCGTCTTTTACAACATGGTTGTTTGTGACAATATAGCCATCCGAGGTAATGATGACACCAGATCCTGCGCCCGTGGACGTGTATGTTCCGCCAAAGAATCCATAGCTTGTCTGTGTGATCTCGACTTGAACCTCGACTACGCTAGGGGATGCTTTTTCGGCGGCTTCAGTAATCGTCATTGTTTCGCCATTGCTTGACACGCTGGCAATCTTGGAGGATCCAGAGCTGCCTGCCGTGTAGACGACCGATGGACCTTTTACATTAAAGCCGCGAATCGCAAGGGTTGCGCCGCCAAATCCGCACAGAAGCGATAACGCTGCGCACGCCGCAAGCAGCAATGCTGGATTTCTGCGTTTGGAAGGCTGGATAGCTGGCTGTTTGGCTGGAGCGTTAGCCGCCGCAGATGCTTCTTTTGCCGTTGTTTCTGGCTGCTCCTCCGTCTCCATGGTTGCTTGGGTCGCTGATGTTTCCGCAAGAATTGTATCGGATTCCTGGGGTGATTCTTGGCCGAATGCACGCTCTTCGGAAAACAGATTGTCTTCCTCGGTGCCAGGGGTATGGGAAGCGCCTGTTGCCATGCTGGCAGGCTGCTCATTTCTTGTTTCGGAAGTGTTGTATGAGAAGTCTGTCTCTTTTGTGAATACATCGTCTTCAAAATCGTGATTGGAATAGTTGTTTTCGTTCATAATATTCATCTCCTCTCAACGCAATACATATTAGTTTTCCAAGGTGAATTCTGTGTGAACAAAAGGGAAAGATTCTGCGAAATGACGAATGTCACTATGCACGGGCTTTATTTGTGCAGCAAGGCACCGATCGCCACTCCGATAACTGCTCCGATGGCATGGGAGAACAATACATTGCTTTCGGATAAACCGATTTCCCTGATGCGCATGGCGCAAAATACAAGAAAGACAAAAAATGTCGCGACAAGGGAAATAGAAAACTGGTCTCCATCGGGAATGATTGCGCCTAGCGCAGCGATTGCCAGGGCGATGCATGTGCAGCCTGACATCGAGATGTCTGGTCGCCAAAAAGTGTGTACCAGTCCGGTTGCCAGGGCGGAAACAATCATGACCGCCAATATGTTTAGCGGGCTTTTCATTTTCTTTTCAGCAATTTGCCCAACCGCCAGGATGATGATGGAATTGACGCACAGCTCATTGAAGTTCGTTTGGCCAAAGACATGTGTGATGAGGCGTACCAATTGCGCGGGTTCGTTAAAATTCACTTGATACGGAGCAAAGAAATAGGGCGTTATATCATTGAAATACGGATTTTGAGAAGCGCAAATGCCGAACGCCACCCAACACAGCACAACAAATATTAATGTCACAGGGGCGATAAGCTTTAGCTTGCCATTCATTACAATACCTCCATCAAACTAGATTATTCTAGCAGAAAATCATATGGAGGATTAGGGAAGATGGATAAAATGTTGAAACATGGAAGCATCGCCAAGAAGTGTTTGGGATTGAGAAAATACAGCTTGTAAAGTATACTTTATCATGAATATGAGGTGAAACATGGCAAACAAGAAGAATAAGACACCTAAGGCGACAAATAATGTCGCCATGGCAACGAGCGGCGAGCAAAACGCTGCATTGAAAGAAGCTTTCGAAAAATTCATAGGAGATCAATCCCAGGTAAACATGGAAGCGTTGAACAAGGCGATATTGGAATCAAAGCTGGTGGTTCCATTCAAGATAGAAGCGCTTAAGACAAAGTTTGGCACTGTTCGCCGTTCGGCTTTCCTTCTCAGGGGGACGCCTGATGGCAAGCATGCCATCATTGCGTTTGTGGATGAAAATGCCGTGAATATCCCTGACCCAACGGTGAAAAAAGAGCGGTTGACGTTGAGCGACATTGATGAAAGGATTGCCAAAATGGATAGTGTGGCGGGCATGTTCTTGGCATATAAGAATGGAAACTTGTTTATGCCGAAGGAAGGAATGGGACGCTTGACGGGAAGGATCAAGCCGCCAGCTGTTCCGACAAGCTATGGCGAGCCTGCGGTTTACCCAACCAGGATGGTGACTGCTGTCTATGACGTTTGCGAGTCGAATGGTGAAATCAGCCGAGTATGGCTGAAGCAAAAAAATGCGGGCGGGCAAGTAAGCCATTTCTTTATGGTCGAGGCGGACAAGGATGATTCATCACTGCTGGATATCTTGCGCGAGGCGGCATTGCCGTATGCAAAGGATGTGCCGGTGGAAGTTGTATTCGTCAATAAGGAACTGCTTGAAAAGGTAATCAAGGAATCGTATCCGCTCTTTGACCGGGAACTTGATCTTTAAATGCAGGAGATGCTTGGTCAAGGAGATCTTCACATAATGTTCAGATAACCTTCAAATGTTTCACAAATGCCTTTGGTAGCATATGGGCATCGAAACACAAGGAGGTTACAGCAATGGCAGCGGTTATCGATACATTCAAGAGAGTTGAAGACAAGTATGTCCTGAATCAAACGCAGGCAAGAGAGTTCTTGGCAAGAATCAGCGAGCATGTGCATGAGGATGTGTACTTCCGGTACACCGTCCATTCGCTGTATTACGATAGCAAGGGATGCGATCTGATGGTTCGCACGCTCATGAAGCCAGACTATAAGATGAAGATGCGCCTAAGGTGCTATGTCGAGCCGAAGGGAAACACGCCGGTGTTTCTGGAAACGAAGAAAAAGTTCGACGATATTGTCTATAAAAGAAGGATTTCCTTGACGCGAGACGAAGCGCACAACTATTTGGAACATGGGATCATGCACCATGTGAGGAACAATACGGCGGAAGAGATCGACTATCTGATGAAATACTACCATTTGAAAAGAAAAGTCATTATCTTCTATGACAGAGAGTGCTGGGCGGCAAACGAAGAGCAGGATGTCCGTATTACGCTTGACAGTAGAATTCGTTATCGCCTTGATCACGTCAATTTGCAAGAATATGGAAATGAGACTCATCTTGACGATGAAAAGATTGTCCTGGAGGTCAAGGCAATGGATCGCTATCCATTGTGGCTGACGAGGGTTTTGTCGCAAATGGGGTTGTACAATGGGTCTTTCTCTAAGTATGGCTCGATCTATCGAGAGAACTTCAACACGATGTCATGCTTGCCAATGCCAGTTCGGGGGTATGTGCCGACAGGCATGCCTGTCAGGGCGTGACAATGATTGTTTAAGGCGGCGGAAGCCGCCTTTTTGAGCGGGAGAGGGGCGAATTGATTCTCTTTGGCGTGGATGGTATAATGCAAGGACAGGAGAGATTATGCAACAATATTTCAGTGAAGTTGAGCTGCGGTTGGGAAGCGACTATGTCTTGACAAAGGAACAAGCGCACCATGCCCGTGATGTCATGCGGATGGATGGGGATAAAATCAGGCTTGTGCATGAGGACCGGGCTTTTTTCGCTTCTTTGCGCATGGATGGTGGAATGGTCGTTGCGCATATTGAGGAAGAGGATTTTCGCCAAACAGAGGCAAGTCTTCAGCTGACGCTTGCAATGGCACTGATTCGTCGTGAGAAATTTGAATTGGTTTTGCAGAAGGCCACGGAACTCGGGGTTAACCGGATTATCCCCTTTGTCTCGCAGCATTGCGTTGTCCAGGAAAAGAAAGAAAAGGCTGCAAGGCAAATGGAGCGTTGGCATCAGATATTGGTGGAAGCCGCGCGCCAATGCAAGAGAAACAAAGTTCCATTGATCAGCGGCATTGTTCCTTTTACGGATTTAGGCGAATACTGCTCAATGGTAAATCTTGCCTGTTATGAGAATGCTGGAAGCATGGCAAGTTTGATCAGCGATCACATTGACGGGATTTCTTCGGCAACGGTGGTCGTTGGACCGGAAGGGGGCTTCTCTTTCAACGAGGTTGAATGGCTGAAAGAGCATGGTTTTGCATGTGTGACACTTGGTCCTAGGATACTGAGGGCAGAGACGGCAGCAATCTATGCTTGCGCCATTGTGGCGGAAAGGGGGCTTCAATGAGATTTTCCGTGTGTAACCTTGGCTGCAAGGTGAATGCCTACGAGGCGGAAAGCATCGCTGCCTCGCTTTGTGAAAGGGGTTGGCAACAGGTTTCCTTTGAAGAACCAGCCGATGCTGCGCTTGTCTTTACGTGCGCCGTTACAAATACCGCTGCGGCGAAAAGCAGAAAAATGATGCATCGAGTGAAACGGCTAAACAAGGATTGTGTCATCGCGATGGTGGGGTGCTATGCGCAAGTCGCTTCCGATGAATTGGAGGAAGCGGAGATCATCGTTGGAACCGGGCATAAGAAAGACCTTCCCGATTTACTGGTGGAATTCATGGAGACACATAAGAAAATACGTGCCATTGACGTATTGGATGGTGTTTCGTTTGAATCGTTGCCTTCGGTCAGGTTTGAAAACAGGGCGCGAGGGTTTCTGAAGATTCAGGATGGCTGCAATCAGTTTTGTTCCTACTGCATTATTCCTTTTGCCAGGGGCAGGGAGCGCAGCATGCGGGCGGATGAAGCTGTCAAGGAGGCGGAAAAAATCGCCTTGACGCACCGTGAGATTGTCTTGACTGGCATCCATACTGGGCGCTATAGGGATGGGGATCTGGATCTGAATGGCTTGATACGCCGCATACTAGCGCAGACCCAAGGCTTGGCGCGCTTGCGCATTTCCTCGATTGAGATTACCGAGGTCAGCGATTCACTGCTGGAGCAGATTGCTACAGATGAAAGGATTGCGCGCCACCTTCATATTCCGCTGCAGGCTGGCAGCGATAAGATCCTTCGGGCGATGAATCGTCCCTATCGGCGCAAGGACTACATTGACCGGATCCAAGAGATCAAGGAAAGGATTCCCGGCATTTGTGTTTCAGCGGATGTGATCGTGGGTTTTCCCGGGGAAAGCGAGGAGGATTTCGCCGATACGGTTGCGTGTGTTCAAGAGGCTGGCCTAGCTTTTTTGCATGTGTTTCCTTTTTCGCCGCGTTCTGGGACAGTGGCGGAAAAGATGCCGCTACAGGTTGCGTCAGAAACAAAGAAACAACGCGTGCATGAGCTGCTGGAGCTTTCGGATCGTAGGTTTGCGGAATACATGGGGAACTTTGTCGCAAAGCCTTCGCAGATCATTGCGGAGGACTACAGGGATGGCTACACCAGCGGCTATACCTCGCAATACATTCCGGTTCGCGTAGCGGGAAGACACCCGCATGGATCCCTCGTGGATGTAATATTAGAAAGATTAGATGGCCAGGTGATGGAGGGCGTACCGCTCGGCTTGGCCCAAGGGGACAAAAATGAAACTCTCTGAATTATTTGAGAACGTGCCAGATGTCGAGATACGCGGACTGATGGCGGATAGTCGGACCAAGAGACCGGATTCTATCTTTTTCTGCATCAAGGGAATGAAATTCGATGGTCATTTGTTTGTCGCGCAGGCGATTGAAAACGGTGCCAGGGTGATCGTCCATTCCGATCCAATCGCAATGGATAATCCAAATGTGACGTACATCAGGGTGAAAAATGTCATTAATGCGTTCAACAAGGTTGCGGATGCGTTTTATGGATATCCTAGCCATAAGATGATGTTGTTTGGCATAACGGGAACCAACGGGAAATCTTCGATTGCATGCATTATCCGCGACATCATGAATGAATTTCATCCAACGGGGTACATTGGAACGATCTCGATTGAGTATGGCAATGTCAAGCTTCCTCCGTTATTGACGACCCCTGATATAGACGATTTGCACGGGATTCTCAGGGACATGCTGGATGCAGGCATGGAGGCGTGCGCGCTGGAGGCTTCTTCCATAGGGATCGAGCAGGGAAGGGTTCGCAGTATTGATTTCGATGTTGCGGTCTTTACCAACCTGACGCACGATCACCTGGACTATCATGGGACGCTTGCTAATTATTTCCAGGCGAAGAAAGAATTCTTCGATAACCTGAAAGAGACGGCGATCGCCATTACCAATGCGGATGATCCATATGGAATGGAGATCGTTGCGGATACAAAGGCGCAGGTCGTTACCTATGGCATCGATCATCCAGCGGATTACCAGGTAATCAAATACCAGCTTTTGAAAGACCGTACACGATTGACGCTGAAGATCAAAAACATGGAATATGAGCTTGAAACAAACCTTGTTGCCAAGTTTAATGTGTACAACCTACTTTCGGCGATTGCAGCCTTGAACATGAAAGGCATCTCCATCACGATGATGTTGCCATACATCAAGTCGCTTCACCAGATCGAAGGTCGCATGGAGCGAGTAAACGAAGGACAGCCGTTCAATATACTGGTTGATTTTGCGCATACGCCCGATGGGATCGAGAAGGTATGCCAATATGCTTCGGCGATTACGCCGAAAGGAAAGCGCATCATTGCCATTACGGGAAGCGCTGGCAAGAGAGATACGGAAAAAAGACCTGTTTTTGGCCAAATCCTCGATAAATATTGTGACATGATCATACTGACCGAGGATGACCCGCGCGATGAAAAGCCTCGCGACATATGCGAGGAGATCGCAAGCGGAATCAAGAAGACAAACTATGTCATCATCACCGACAGGTATGACGCAATCAGGCAAGCCGTGGAGCTGGCGGATATCAACGACACGATATTGCTATTGGGAAAAGGCGATGAAAGATTCATGTACAGGGAATATGGGCGAGAGGCATACGAAGGGGACGACAATATCGTCCGCGAGGTATTGCATAAGTATTATTTCAGCGAAGGAGAAGAGAATGGACAGGAACAAGTATATTGACCATACGCTGCTGAAGCCAGAGGCGACAAGCGCGCAGATTGCAAAGCTTTGCGCAGAAGCAAGGGAAAACCACTTCGCCAGCGTGTGCGTAAACCCGACATGGGTCGCCTTGGCTGCCAAGGAACTGGCGGGATCGGATGTCGATGTGTGTACAGTCGTTGGCTTCCCGCTTGGGGCTACGACGACCGCCGCAAAGGTTGCCGAGACGCGCGATGCCATTGGCAATGGCGCTACGGAAATCGACATGGTTATCAACATTGGACGCTTGAAGGACAATGACGATGCGTTTGTGAAAAACGAGCTGGAAGAGATGCGCAAGGCAACCCAGGGTCATGTCTTGAAGGTTATTATCGAGACATGCCTGCTTACGGATGAGGAAAAGATTCGCGCTTGTCGGTTGTGCGATGAAGCCAGGGTTGATTTTGTCAAGACAAGCACAGGCTTTTCAACAGGTGGTGCCACGGCAAAAGATGTTGCCTTGATGCGGCAGAACGTTTCCGAGTGCGTCAAGGTAAAGGCTGCTGGTGGCATTCGCACCAAGGAAGCAATGGAAGAAATGATTGCGGCAGGGGCAGATCGCATTGGCACAAGCAATGGCGTTGCCTTGGTGAAATGATCTTGAGAAACCATCGTTGCGCGATGGTTTTTTCGTTGCCTTTTCATTTATTATCTGCTATAGTACACAACGTTGAAAATAGAGGGGAGGGTGATTTGGATGCCAAGAGTAGTTGTCAACGAGAACGAAACAATCGACGATGCACTTCGTAGATTTAAAAGGAATGTGTCTCGCAGCGGAACCCTCGCAGAAGCACGCAAGAGAGAATTCTATCTCAAGCCAGGCGTCAAGAGAAGGCTTAAGAGCGAAGAAGCTCGCAAAAAGAGAAGAAAAGATCGCTGATAAGAAGTGGAAACACTTCTTTTTCTTTCATCCAAGGTTTAGAATAATGCACAAAGGAGAAAATGGTACTTGAAAATAACAAAAACAATTACACATGACGGGATTGGCGAAGAGACGATCAGGAATGTTGCTGGCGCAGCAGAAGCAAATCTGAAGGTGATTTCGCATTTGCTTGGCGCAGATGTTTCCTGTAGGGATGGGCGTTTTTTCGTTGAGGCGAAGGATGAACAGACTGTTGCGAAGGCAGAAGAAGTATTGTCCGCATTGGTTGATCTTTCTTCTTCTGGCCGCATGGTGTCCGAGTCCGATGTGGCGTATGCGGCCAGAAAGGCAAAACGGAATGAAAAAGCCGATTTTTCATCGTATCATGCCAGGGTTGCAGGAAGGTTGTTTTCGGGCAAGCTGGTAACGGCGAAGACTGAGGGACAGCTTCGATTGCTCGAAGAGATGGAGCGCAATGTGATTGTGTTTGCCTTGGGACCGGCGGGCACGGGAAAGACATTCCTAGCGGTTGTACATGCAGTTACCGCGCTAAAAAAAGGCGAGGTAAAGCGCATCGTCCTGACGCGCCCTGCGGTCGAGGCGGGGGAAAACCTTGGGTTTCTTCCAGGAGATCTCAAGGAAAAGGTAGATCCTTACCTGACGCCGTTATATGATTCCTTGAACGACATGCTGGGCAAGGAACAGATGGATAAGCTTCTTGAGCGTGGATCCATTGAAATTGCGCCTTTGGCATATATGCGTGGCAGGACGTTGAACGATGCATATGTGATTTTGGACGAAGCGCAAAACACGACGGCTTCGCAAATGAAGATGTTCCTTACAAGGCTGGGCTTTAATTCGCGCATGGTGATTACCGGGGATATTACCCAGATAGACCTAGATCACAGGCAGCAGAGCGGTTTGGTGCATGCGGCGCAGTTGCTTGAGGGGATTGAATCCATTGCGATCATTCGGCTGGACGCGGACGATGTCGTGCGTCACCCGCTTGTGCAAAAGATCATCGAGAGATACGGGCGCGATGAGAAGCAAGGAGGATGACAATGGAGATAACAGTGATGAACCGCACGAATGCGGATATAGAAACATACTTGCCTCTTTTTGAGAAAATCGCGGCGAACGCAGAAAAAACTTTATCCTTAGACGAAGACTTAATGATCAGTGTGACGTTTGTACGCTCGCGCGCGATCCACCAGCTGAACAAAGACTATCGCGGCATTGATCGACCGACAGATGTCATTAGCTTTGCTATCAGGGACACAGAAGAGGACTTCGGCATGGAGAACAATGATCTGGGAGACATTTTCATTAATATAGACTATGCCAAAAGGCAGGCAAAGGAATATGGACATGGCATGGATAGGGAGGTTTGCTTTCTCTTTGCGCATGGTCTTCTCCATTGCCTAGGCTATGACCATATGAACGAAGAAGATGAAAAGGAAATGTTTGCCTTGCAGGATCGCATACTCGATCCCGTGGCGCCAAGATGAAAAAATTTCGCGTTGCCTTCAAGGGTTTGTGCGATGGCTTTGCGGATAGGTCGATCTTGACCCAATGGATTCTCGCTTGCTGTGCCATTGCGGCGGGGCTAGTCTTTCGCTTTACATTTGGCGAATGGCTGGTGGTCGTTGTATGCATTGGCATGGTCGTGTCTTGCGAAATGCTGAACACTTGCATCGAGAGAGTGTGCGATTTATGCGGAACCCAGTATGACGAAAGAATCAGGTATATCAAGGATTTGTCCGCTGGAGCGGTGCTGGTGGCGAGTGTTGCGGCGCTGGTGGCAGGGGTGATGATTATATTAAGGAGATTTTTGTAATGAAGCAGGATGAGCTGGTATCCATTGCCTTTGAGGCAATGAAGAATGCATATGCGCCATATTCTGGCTACCATGTCGGGGCGGCTGTGCTTTGTCGAGATGGGATCGTATTTCAAGGGGCGAATATTGAGAATTCATCGTTTGGCGCGACAAATTGCGCGGAAAGGAGCGCGATTTTCGCCGCCTATTCCAACGGTAAGAGAAAAAACGACATTGAGGCAGTCGCGATCGTCTCGGATGGAGACAGGGTTTGTGCGCCATGTGGCATTTGTCGACAGGTATTGAGCGAATTGATTCCCATGGATGCCCCTTTATATTTATCCAATGGCAAGGAATCGTTGACAATGACATTGGGCAAACTGTTGCCAATGGCGTTTGGCATGGAGGATGTAATAAGATGAGAAGTGGGTTTGTTGCGCTGGCGGGTCGTCCCAATGCGGGGAAGAGTACGCTTTTGAATTCCTTGGTAAAGGAGAAGGTTGCGATTGTCTCGGATAAGCCACAGACAACCAGGAGCGAGATCAGAGGCATATTGACAAATGAGGAAGGACAGATTGTGTTTACCGATACCCCTGGCATCCATAAGCAGCAGAATCGCTTGGAAACAAGGATGAACAAGGAAGTCAATGATGTCTTAATGGGAGTGGACTTGATCTATCTGGTTGTCGATGGCAGTGTTCCGTGGAAACAACAAGATGCCTATGTCCTGCAGATGGTGGAGAATGCAGGATTGCCGGTGTTTTTGATACTTAACAAGATTGATTTGTTGCCGAAGGAGAAGATCATCAAGAATCTTACAAGCTGGCAATCGAAGTTCGAGTTTGCGGAGTATTTCCCGTTGTCCGCAAAGTTTGGGACAACGTTTGACGACTTGGTAAAAACGACCTTGTCGTATTTGCCAGAGGGGGAATTGTTGTATCCGCCAGAGATGATCAGCGATGGGGCGGAGAATTTCAGGATCGCCGAGATCATCCGTGAGAAGGTTTTGGAATGCACGCAACAGGAGGTTCCCCATGCGACCGCCGTAAAGGTGGAGAACAAGAAGTTCAGCAAGGAATCGGCGTTGATCCAGGCTGTCATATTGGTGGAAAAGGATGGCCAGAAGGGGATCATGATCGGCAAGCATGGCTCGATGCTGAAGAAGATCGGAACAGCCGCAAGGAAAGACATCGAAGAATTGCTAGGCAAGCGTGTGTTTCTGGAGTTGTTCGTTAGGGTTGAAAGTGATTGGCGATCCAAAGATGCCCGGATCAGTGAATATGGCTACGGAGGCGCTTTTAGGGAGTAATGGATGAAACGGTAGATGCCTTGGTCCTGAAGCAGGTCGACTATGGCGAGGCGGATCTGATTGTCACCGTCTTGACGAAAGAATATGGAAAGATGTCCTTTCGGGCAAGGGGCGCTAGGCGCATGAAGTCGCGCAATGCGGGCAAGATCCTTCCGTGCATGAAATCGCAGTTTCGCTTTGATCTTCGGGAAGGAAAGACGATGTTCATCCTTAAAGGTGTGAATTCCTTGAAAACATATCCCTCTTTGCATGGTGATTTGGCGAAATCTGCCGGTGGCAGCCTTGTCGCGGAAGTCGCGGATGCAATGTCCATGGGGGATCCCGCCATTGATTCCGTTGTCTTTTCCTTGGTTGAAACTGCCTGGGACATGGTGGAGGAAGGGAAAGACATTGTTAGTGTCATATGCTTGTTTCTTTGCGATGTCATGCGTTTGCATGGCATCGCTCCCCAGGTGGATGGTTGCGTTAGATGCGGTTGCCCTAAGGTGGTGGCGATTAGCGCGCGCGAAGGCGGTTTTCTATGCGATGCCTGCAGTAATCTTGAACCGAGGAATACCTTTGCCTTGCGGCGGTTCAGGATGTTTGTGAAGGGCGGATTGCATTACGCAGACAAGATAATGCCAATAGCAAATGGAAATCTTGGCGATGTAGAAACGCTTGCAGAGATGATTCATTACCATATCGGTATTAAAATAAAGACACTTGCCTTATTTATAAGGCTTTTTGGTGTTGAAAAAAATGCATAACGGTGCTATACTTTTTAAGATAATATGATGGGAGGGTTTTACGGTCATGGAAAAGACTTTTGATCTAATAGTATCACATGCTAAAAACACAGGTTTTGTGTTCCAGGGTTCTGAAATCTACGGCGGTCTTAGCAACACTTGGGATTTTGGACCTTATGGCGTGATGCTAAAGGACAACATCAAGCGGGCATGGCAAAAGAAGTTCATTCAGGAGGATCCCAATAACGTTGAGATCCAAGCGGCAATTTTGATGAATCCAAAGGTATGGGAGGCTTCTGGCCACTTGAAGGGCTTTAGTGATCCGCTGATGGACTGCAGGCAATGCAAGACCAGGCATAGGGCTGACCAGTTGATTGAAAACTGGTCGCAAGGAAAAGTCACCTGCGAAGGGTGGTCAAACGAGGAAATGGAAAAATTCATTGCCGAGAACAATATTCCTTGCCCAGACTGTGGGAGTCATGATTTTACCGGCATCAGGCAGTTCAACCTGATGTTCAAGACATTCCAGGGAACGCTGGAAGACGCAAAGAATACGATTTACCTTCGTCCCGAAACGGCGCAAGGCATGTTCGTTGATTTCAAGAATGTCGCAAGGGCATACCGCAAGAAGCTGCCTTTTGGCATCGGGCAAATAGGCAAGTCCTTCAGAAATGAAATCACCCCTGGCAATTTCATATTCAGGACAAGGGAATTCGAGCAGATGGAAATGGAATTCTTCTGCAAGCCAGGGACAGACGACGATTGGTTCCCTTACTGGCGCAATTTCTGCATGGATTGGATTCTGAGCCTTGGCGGCAATCCGGAAAACCTTCGTTTCCGTGACCATGAAAAAGAGGAGCTGAGTTTCTACTCCAAGGCAACGACAGACATTGAATACAAATTCCCGTGGGGATGGGGAGAGCTTTGGGGCATTGCGGATCGTACCGACTATGACCTAAGCCAGCACCAATCTACCAGTGGCAAGGATTTGACTTATTTGGATCCTTCGACAAACGAGAAGTTCATTCCATACGTCGTAGAGCCAGCGGTTGGCGTGGAAAGACTGTTCTTCATGTTCTTCACGGATGCCTATGATGAGGAAACGCTTGAAAATGGCGATACGAGGGTCGTCATGCGTTTTTCGCCAGTGTTGGCGCCAGTGAAAGCGGCGGTGCTACCATTGCGCAAGAAGTATGGAGAAGTCGCGGAGAAAATCAGGAAAGAACTTTCCTATGACTTTGTTGTTACATATGACGAGGCTGGGTCCATTGGCAAGCGCTATCGCCGTCAAGACGAAATCGGGACACCATATTGCATTACAATCGATGAACAGACGATGGAGGATCAAACCGTGACGATCCGCTACCGCGACTCGATGGAGCAGGAAAGAATGACGGTTGAAAAGGTCAGGGAGAAGATTCTCAGCGAGATTCGTTTCTAATGGCTTGATGCACAGGCAGGGAAGGTGAGAATGCCAAGAATCAGTGAAGAAGAAATCGCCGCAGTCAGGTCGCGCGCGGACATCGTTGATGTCATCGACCATTATGTGCAGGTTGTCCACAAAGGCAATTCCTACAAGGCGCTGTGTCCGTTTCACGACGACCACAGCCCTTCTCTGTCGATCAACCCATCCAAGGGCATATACAAGTGCTTTGTTTGCGGAAACGGAGGCAATGTTTTCACTTTTGTGCAGAACTTCGAAAAGATTACCTTTATCGAGTCTGTGTATAAAGTGGCTTCCTTGTGTGGCTATGAGATGTCTCACGAATTGGTTCCTGTTCAAAAGAAACCGATCGATTCCCGCAAGGAAAGGTTGTGCGCCTTGATGGGAGAGATGGTTCGCTATACCGTCTACCAGCTGGAACTGCCTCAGGCAGTTGAAAAGAAAAGATATCTTGAAAACCGTGGGTTGGATGAGAAGATAAGAAAACATTTTGACATTGGGTTTAATCCGCCGGGAGACGCGGTGTACCGTTTCCTTGGCGCCAAGGGTTATGAAGACAGGGAAATGGTGGATGCCAATGTTGCGCGGGTTTCCGGGGCTTCCTATCGTGATGTGTTTGCGGATAGGATCACCTTTCCGATTCATGATGGCAACGGCAATGTCGTTGGCTTCAGCGCGCGCACAATCGATCCTGATGTCCCTGCGAAGTATATCAATACCACGGAGACGGATGTTTTTAAAAAGGGCGAACTGGTATACAATGCGCATCGCGCAAGGTCAGAAGCAAGGCGCAAGGGAAAGATCTATGTATGCGAAGGTGTCACTGATGTCATCGCTTTCTTTCGTGCGGGCATTGAAAACTGTGTATGTACGCTAGGAACGGCTTGTACAACGCAACAGGTTCAGCTTTTGCGGTCCTTGGCGCCAAACGTCGTGCTTTGTTACGATGGCGACGAGCCGGGGCAAGCAGCGACGCTGAGGGCTGGCAGAATGGTCATTGATGCGGGGCTTGGCGTGCGTGTTGTGCGCAACAGGACTGGTCAGGATCCCGATGAGATCATCCGCGCCTCAGGCGCAGATGCCTTGCGTGAAATGATTGGCAGGGAATTAGCGTGGATGGAGTTTGTCATAGACTATCATTCCTCACGCGCTGATCTTGGCACCTACCTAGGAAAAAAAGAATTCATCGACAATGTGCTTCCTGAGCTGAACAAGGTCAACGACCCTGAGGAACAACGCTATTTCAGCGAGCAATTGAGGCAATTGACCAATATGTCGGTGAATGTGCGGTTTGCGCCGCCTTCGGTTGCCCAGGAACCTGTGCAGGAGCTTGGCGCAAAGAATGGGTGTGATGTCGCCGAACGTACGATTCTAGCATTGATGATGAAATCGGCTGACGCGATAGAAGACTATAAAAAAGACCTTGGCTTTCTTAACAATGGGCAGTACCAAAGCCTGGCGTTGATGATTTTGGACAAGGCGAGAGAAAAGGGTGAGATTGATCCAGTGATGTTGCTGGATATGACGGACAACCAATCAATCAGGGATCTGATTACCAGTTTGATCAATCCCAGCTCCTATGACAGGCTTTCCTACAGCCAGGGGCTTTTCCAAGGGCTTACGAGGCGCGTGCTATATGAGACGGCAAGGAGAGAAGCGGATGTGATCAGAAACCAGGTGAATTCAGAACTGAATGATGCAAGCAGAAAGGTATTGCTTGAAAAATATCAGGATTGTTTAAGCAGAATGCGGAGGTTAATTGATGATGAACAAGGGATTAGTGCATGAGACAAAGCAGGAGATGGCAGAAAAAGCCGACACGGCCAAGAACCCCTCCGTACAAGAGCTTCATGATGCCGGTTTGAAGGAATCGGCGGAAGATAAAAAAAGCGCCAAGAAGAAATCTTCTTCAAAAAAGTCGTCTGCCAACACTGGCACCATGGCGCCAGAGACTTCCCGGAATAAGAGATCTTCATCAAAGAAACCGGCAAGAGAGCCTAAGGAGATACTGGTGCAACAAGAATATTTCTTCGAAGTGGAGTGTTACAACATTGTGGACGGGGAACTGTTCCACAAGAACATGGATGAGCTGAAGGTTGAATACAAGCGCGTCCAAGAGCAGAAAGGGCACATCTGGCAGGAAGATGTTTTTGCATCGCTTGAAGAGGTCGAGCTGGAAGACGAAGTGTTGGAAGACCTTTGGCAATGGATGGTCGACAACGGAATTTACATTACCGAGGAAAGATGCATTCCAGAACCAGAGAAAGCGCCAGAGTCTGTTGCGCCAGCGCAAGAAAAACCGACTACAGAGGTCAGTCCGGTAATCGAGGAGCCGGTTGTCAAGATACCTCTCATAGAGAAGGTTGAAAGCACGCCGGTCATTGAAGAGCCAGTCGCTAAGGAACCGGTCATCAAGGAACCAATCGTCAAGGCACAGCCTGAAACGGAGCCAGTCATTGAGGAAAAGACGACTGCCGCGCAGCCTGTCACAAAGCCAAAGCCAAAGTCAAAGCCGAAACAAAAGTCAAAGGCCAGACCAAAGCCAGTTGAAAAGCCAAGCGCAAAGCCGGTTGAAAAACCAAGTGAAAAGCCTATCGCAAAGCCGGACGAAAAGCCAGTCGAAGAAAAACAGCCCGTCGAGGAGAAGCCAATCGACAAGGATACATCGGAAAAGAAGCCCGCGCCAGTGGAAAAGAAGCCAGTGTCAGCGGAAAAGAAGCCTGTTGTCACCCAGACTCCGCAAAAGGATGAACATGGCGATGATATGGAAGGCGGCTTGGAAGCAGACTTGGGCGAAGAAGATGACGTGGATGCCACTGATCTTGAACAGGAAGAAGACATTGGCGATGAGAATATCGATGAAACCCTGGAAGTCGAAGAGGATGGCGAAAACATAGATCGTGAGCATAGGCGTGATGGGGAGGAAGAAGACGAATATGCTGTAACGAACATTCCGGATCTCAGCCTTTACACTTCAATGAGCGGGATTCAGTTGAATGATCCAGTAAAGATGTACCTGAAGGAAATCGGGCGCGTTCCATTGCTGAAGCCAGAAGACGAGCCAGAAATCGCCAAGCGCATTGAACAAGGCGATGAAGAAGCAAGGGCTGTCTTGATTTCCTCCAACCTTCGTCTTGTTGTTTCCATTGCAAAGAAGTATGTCGGACGTGGAATGTTGTTTTTGGACTTGATTCAAGAAGGCAACATGGGACTCGTCAAGGCGGTTGAAAAATTCGATTATACCAAAGGTTTCAAATTCTCCACATATGCGACTTGGTGGATTCGCCAGGCTATCACGAGGGCGATTGCTGACCAGGCTAGGACTATCCGCATTCCTGTTCACATGGTGGAGACAATCAACAAACTGACGCGCGTGCAGAGACAATTGGTGCAAGAGCTAGGACGCGATCCATCGGCGGAAGAGATCAGCGAGAGAATGGAAGGCATATCCCCTGAAAAAGTCAGAGAGATACAAAAGATAGCCTTGGAGCCTGTTTCGCTGGAAACGCCGATTGGCGAAGAAGACGACTCCCACCTAGGCGACTTTATCGAAGACAAGGACGCGATGAGTCCCGACCAGTATGCATCCAGCCAGTTATTGAAGGACGAGATTAACAATGTCCTCAGTGGCTTGACGGAGCGCGAAGAGAAGGTTCTTCGCTTGCGTTTTGGATTGTATGATGGTCGTACAAGGACGCTCGAAGAAGTCGGGCGTGAGTTCAATGTCACTCGTGAGAGAATCCGCCAGATCGAGGCAAAGGCTTTGCGCAAGCTGAAGCATCCAACGCGTTCCAAGCGCCTGAAGGATTTCTTTGACAAGTAATGAATACGCGTATTGAGAAAATCGCGGGAATGGTTAAGGAAGGCGTGATTGTGGCTGATATTGGCACAGATCACGCTTTTCTGCCGATTCTGCTTGTAAAAGAAGGAAAGGTTCCCAAGGCATATGCATGCGATGTGTCAAAGGGACCCCTAGAGGCAGCTGCCAAGAATATCAGGCGTGAAGGCGTGAAGGTGCAGACGATATTAAGCGATGGATTCCAAAATGTTCCAATGGACACGGAATGTGCCGTGATTGCGGGCATGGGATGCATTACAGCGACAAGCATATTGGACAATGCGCTGGATAGGCTGGGCATTTTGAAGCAGATCATCGTTGAGGTCAACCGCGATACCGATCGCATGCGTCGCTGGATTAGCGATCATGGCTTTACAATTAACGATGAAATCTTGATTCAAGACAGAGGTTTTGATTATATCGCGATAGATTTTGATTGCCGTCCGCATTCTCCATATAGCGAGCGCGAGATACTTCTAGGGCCAAGACTCTTGGAAAAGAACGAAGAGTGTTTTATCGAATATTGCACTAGGCAAAGGCAAAAGATAGAGATGATCATGGCAAAATGCCGCCCGGATGATCCACGTATTGAAGCGCTGACAAAAAAAAGAGACCTGTGGTCCCTGGAATAAAAAACGTGATTTTATGTCACGTTTTTTGTTACTGAATCGAGTTTACAGCCTTGGCGAGCTTCGACTTTTGGCGAGCGACATAATTGTCGTGCTTGATATGGTTGACGAGCGCCTTGTCCAGAACTTTGTTGGCATTGTTAAGAGCAGCAACTGCTGTCTCTTTGTCCTTTGCTTCGACAGCAGCGAGAACTTTCTTCATTGCTGTCTTAAGCTGGCTCTTTTGACCTTTTCTAGCGTTCCGTCTCTTCAGGTTTGTCAGTGCGCGCTTCTTCTGTGACTTGATATTTGCCATGAATAAACCTCCTGTTCACTTCAGCAACGCAAATTATACCAAAGCAGTTTTCATATTGCAACGACAAAGAGCAATGATAGGGTATAATGTATGACATTGGAGGTTTTAAATGGGAGATTTGCAAATTGTTTTCTTTGGAACATCTGTGTTTGCCTGCCGCATGTTGAAGGTTTTGCATGATGAGAAATATACGATTGCGGCTGTTGTATCGCAGCCTGACAAGCCTGTTGGGCGCAAAAAGACGATGGAAAAAACGCCTGTGCATGCGCTTGCGGATGAATATGGCATCACATGCCTGCAGCCAGAGCGCCTAAAGGATGCAGTGGATGAAGTCTTAGCGTGTAATCCCGACTTGATTGTGACTTGCGCGTATGGACAAATTGTCCCGCAGGAGATTTTAGAAGCGCCCGCACATGGCTGTCTGAATGTGCATCCTTCTCTGTTGCCAAAATACAGGGGTGGTGCGCCGATGCACTATGCGGTGTGGAATGGCGATGAAAAGACTGGCGTTTGCCTGATGGAAATGGTCAAGAAGATGGATGCTGGAAAGGTATACGCGCGTTGCGAGCTTCCCATTGGTCCTGATGAAACGATGGCCGAGCTATCTGCTCGTCTTGAGGATGCTGCAGCGGCGTTGTTGAAGGAGAATCTTCCGAAATACCTTGCGGGTGAATTGAAGGGAGAACCGCAAGACGAAGAAGGGGTTGTCATTGCCCGGAATATTTCCCGCGAGGAAGAGAAGGTCTGTTTTGCGCAAGAGGATGTCCATGCGGCGTACAACCATGTCAGGGCAATGATCGACTGGCCCGTGAGCCATGGTGTCGTCGAGGGAAAGCGAATCAAGTTTCTTGGCGCGCGCAAGGAACTTGGCGAAGCACAACAAGAGCCAGGTGTCATTGTTGGCTTTGAAAAGCACGCGATGAAGATTGCATGCAAAGGGGGGTGGCTGCTTGTTCAAAAGCTGCAGATGGAAGGAAAGAAGCCAATGGATGCCGATTCGTTTGCGAATGGGATCGGGCGGACTTTGATCGGAAAAAGATTTGAATAGCTGAAACACTTGCGGTTCTCGCCGCACAAAGGAGTAATACTACATGGATCAACAACATATAAGAAATTTCTGTATCATCGCCCATATCGACCACGGGAAATCCACGCTGGCGGACAGAATCCTGGAAATGACGGATACCGTCACGGAAAGAGACATGAAGGCGCAGATTCTCGACGATATGGATCTTGAAAGAGAAAGAGGCATCACCATTAAGCTGAATGCCGTGCAGTTGAGCTATCATGCACACAATGGCGAAGAATATCTATTCAATTTGATCGACACTCCCGGCCATGTCGATTTTTCATACGAAGTGTCGCGCTCGCTTGCGGCTTGTGAAGGTGCCATACTGGTGGTTGATTCCACCCAGGGCGTACAGGCGCAGACGCTTGCGAACACGTATCTGGCGCTCGACAACGACTTGGAGATACTGCCGGTGATTAACAAGGTCGATATGAACAATGCGATGCCAGATGTGACAAAAAAGCAGATCGAGGACATCATAGGGCTGGATTGCGCGGATGCGCCGTTGATTTCGGCGCGCACAGGAGTAAACGTAGACAAGGTTCTAGAGCAAATCGTCGAAAAGATTCCCAGCCCGCAAGGCGATCCCGATGCTCCATTGCAGGCATTGGTGTTTGATTCATTCTACGATCCGTACAGAGGTGTCATCGCCTTGGTCAGGATCAGGCAGGGAAGCCTCAAGGTCAAAGACAAGATCCGTTTCATGGCAACTGGCGCAGTGTATGAAGTTCTGGAGGCAGGCATCCGCAATCCGCGCGAGGTGCGGCTCAACGAACTTGGCACGGGAGATGTTGGATGGTTTGCGGCTTCCATCAAGTCGATCCAGGACGTGCGGGTTGGCGATACGGTGACTTCCTTGGATAATCCTGCCGACAAGCCGTTGGAAGGATATCGGCGAATGAACCCTATGGTATATTGCGGACTGTATCCGTCTGACGCTGCTAAATACGAGGATCTGCGTGATGCCTTGGACAAACTGCAGTTGAACGATGCATCGTTGCATTACGAGCCAGAGACATCGCAAGCGCTCGGCTTTGGCTATCGGTGTGGTTTTTTGGGCTTGTTGCACATGGATGTAGTGCAGGAAAGACTTGAAAGAGAATATAACCTTGATTTGATCTGCACGGCGCCATCGGTCATTTATCACGTATATCTTTCTGATGGGACGATGATTTCGATCGACAATCCGGCGAAGATGCCGGATGCAGGAAAGGTGAAGCGGGTCGAGGAGCCATATGTCAGGGCAACGGTCATGGTTCCCGATGAGTTTATTGGCGCGGTCATGGAGCTATGCGCCAACAAGCGTGGCATCTATAAGTCGATGGATGTCATTGACGCGGGGCGCAACAATCTTGTCTATGAGCTTCCTCTTTCTGAAATCATTTTTGATTTCTTTGATCGCTTAAAATCTTGTTCAAAGGGCTATGCTTCCCTGGATTACGAATTGATTGGCTATCGCGAGGAAGATCTGGTGCGCATGGATATCCTTTTGAACGGTGAGAGCGTTGATGCGCTCAGTGTTATCATCCATCGATCCGAGGCCTACGCGCGCGGCAGCGCCATTACGATCAAGCTCAAGGAATTGATCCCTAGGCAGCAGTTCGAGATTCCAGTGCAGGCAGCGGTTGGCGGAAAGGTCATTGCCCGCACCAACATTAAGTCATTGCGCAAGAACGTTTTGGCAAAGTGCTATGGCGGCGATATTTCGCGAAAGAAAAAGCTACTGGAAAAACAGAAAGAAGGAAAGAAAAGGATGAAGGAAGTCGGAGCGGTTGCGATTCCGCAAGAAGCATTCATGTCGGTTCTTTCCGTGGGCGATGACAACCGTAAATAGACCAAGCGTTTTGTATGTGCATGTCCCCTTTTGTGCGCATATATGCGCTTATTGCGATTTTTGCCACGTAGCATATGAAGAAAAAAAAGCCAAGGAATGGCTGGATGCCTTGCGTAGGCAGATTGAGATGGAAGGCATTGGCGAAAGGCTAAAGACACTGTATATTGGCGGAGGAACGCCGGTTTCCCTAAACCATGGTCAATTGGATGAACTTCTTTCATTGTTTGACCATCACCTAGGAGATGGAATTGAATATACGGTCGAAATCAATCCCGAGGCATTGGACATGGAAAAGGCCATGATTCTAGCAAGACATGGCGTTAATCGTGCATCCATTGGCATGCAATCCGCCAATGAAGGCGAGCTGGCATTGCTAGGGCGCAAGCATACGGCGAGTGATGTCATGCACGCCGTTGCATTGTTAAGGGATAAAGGAATTGACAACATCTCCCTTGACTTGATGTATTCCCTTCCGGGGCAAACCATGGAATCCTTGGCAATAAGTGTCGACATGGCCTTGGCAATGAGGCCAAGGCATATGTCGCTGTATTCCTTGACGATTGAGGAAAACACTGTCTTTGGCAAGCGTGGCTACGAACCGCTTGACGAAGACATTGAGGCTGACATGTACGAATGGATATGCGAACGTCTTCAGCAAGAGGGATTTGTCCATTACGAGATTGCTAATTTTTGCCAGGAAGGATATGCGTCTAGGCATAATCTAGCCTATTGGACATATCGGGATTTCCAGGGGATTTCGTGTGGCGCAAGTGGCAAAGAAGGAAACATACGCTACGATGCAACGCGCTCATTGCGGGAATACATTGGGAATCCTGTTGCCAAAACGATAACAACGTTAGATCAACAGGACATATGTTTCGAGATGGCGATGATGAACCTGCGATTGCGCGAGGGAATGGATATCTCAATGTTTGAAAAAACATGCGGCGCCACGCTGGAAGAAGCGTTTGGCGAAAAGGTGGTCGAACTAGAAAGACGGGGCATGGTTGAAACATCAGGCGGTTTTCTACGTTGCACAAGCAAGGGCTATCCGTTGCTAAACAGCATTCTTGCGGAATTGCTGTAGAATCAAGAGGTTGAAATGAAACAATTAAAGAAAAGCAAAAAAAAGCCGAGGTCGCAGCGTTCGATCGAGATGGAACAGCAAAGAAATGAAATCATTGAAAGAGAGCGTCAAAAGGTACTGAAGAAAAAGATCAGCAATAGCAGGATGCTTGTCATGATGCTTTGCATGTATTCGCTTTCCGCCGCAATTCTTTCTTGGCTGTTCGATTATCTGGGGATCGTTGCGGCCACTGCGATCGTGCTTGGGGTTGCTGGTCTGCGCATGCATGGCATAGAGAAAAAAGACCGTGAGCTGTACATAGCCTTTGCCGGGATTAGCCTAGGGATTTTGCGCGAAATCGTGTTCATATATCAGGCGATAGCGTTCTATGCTTGGATGCACAAATAGGTGGAATTCCGCATACAAAAGAGGTTTTAGCCAAATTGCTTGCGCAAACAAATGCGTCATGATAAACTATGTATGCTTTTTGGCTGGGCGATGCGTTTCCTCGACGGTTTGCTCGGTTAGAAAGGTCAGGTATAGAAAGAGGTTATAAGAATGCTGACAAAAGAAAAGAAGGCTGAACTTGCCGAGACATTTGGCCGCAAGGCTGGCGACACTGGATCCGCCGAGGTTCAGATTGCGCTGCTCACCTACAAAATCAATGAACTCACAGAGCATATGAAGATCAATAAGAAGGACTATGCGTCTAACAGAGGTCTTCTGAAGATGGTAGGCCGCAGAAAGAAGATGCTGGAATATCTCAAGAGAACGGATGTCAACCGTTATCGCGATGTCGTCCAGAAGCTTGGTCTGAGAAAGTAAGCAAAGAAAGCCGGTTTTTCCGGTTTTTCTTTTTCCGTTTTTGAGTCTCCTGAATGTTGCGAGTATGGGAGGTGTCATGGGATACATTGAATTTCAAGGCGTAACAAAGGTATATCATGCTGGAGAGGTCGATATTCATGCCTTGGCGGGTGTTGATTTCTCCATAGAGAAGGGCGAGTTTGTCATTGTGGCCGGCGCATCTGGCGCAGGCAAGTCGACCATCCTGAATATTCTTGGCGGGATGGACACGGCGACAGATGGCAAGGTCATTGTGGATGGCAAAAGGATAGACAAGTATGGTGAAAAGAGGCTTACCGACTATCGCCGCTACGATATTGGCTTCGTCTTTCAATTTTATAATCTTGTCCAAAACCTGACTGCCCTGGAAAATGTGGAGCTGGCAGCGGGGATTGCCCGCGATCCTCTGGATCCTGCGCAAGTCTTGCGGCAGGTGGGGCTTGGCGAGAGGATGGCGAATTTTCCTGCGCAACTTTCTGGTGGCGAACAACAGCGCGTTGCTATTGCTAGGGCACTGGCAAAGAACCCTAAGCTTTTGCTTTGCGATGAGCCGACCGGTGCGTTGGACTATGTGACGGGCAAGCAGATCCTAAAGCTATTGCAGGATACGTCTCGTTCCCTTGGGATGACGGTTGTCATCATTACGCACAATTTGGCGCTTTGCCCGATGGGAGACCAAGTCTTCCATGTCAAGAGTGGCAGGATTGTTTCCATGGAACGACATGAAAAGCCAGCGGATATATCCGAGATCGAGTGGTGAGCCATGCCCAGGACATTGTTATTGAATTTGTTGCGGTTGATCAAGGATACGAAGGGAAGATTCTTGACAATGACATCCATTGTCGCCCTTGGCGTGGCTTTTTTCGTTGGCGTGTCTGCCAGCGCGCCAGTCATGAGCCAAAGTGTGGACATCTACGCGGATGAAGTGAACATGAAGGACATTACGGTTTATTCGAACTATGGGTTTGATGATGCGGACATCGAGGCAATCCGAGGGATCGAAGGCGTGCGCGAGGTCGAGGGAACGAAATTCACCGATGTCCTGGCGGTTTGTGGCAAGGATACGCATATTACTCGTGTCCATGCGTTTCGTGACGATGGTTCGATCAATGGTTTTGTCTTGGTCAAGGGCAGGATGCCGGAAACGGTGGACGAAGCTCTTTCCGAAAGCGGCTCTGAGCTTCAGCAAGGGTTTGCGATTGGCAGCGTCGTTGAGCTAGGCATGCCGGATGGAACCGAAAACGAGAGTCTGGGAGTGAAATCCGTCACCATTGTCGGGATGGTGGATACTCCCTTGTATCTCAATGAGACAAAGGAAAACAGCACACTGTCCAACCAGTACATCCACACATATCTATACGTCAAGGATGATGCGTTTGTCGATGACTATTACACTGAGGTGAACATTACAGTCGAAGGCGCCATGCGCTTGAATGCGTTCGACGATGAATACAAGGAAGTGGTGGCGGCGGTGGCGGAGAAGGTTGAATTGATCGCGGAAAAGCAGAAAAACCATCGCCATGACGAAATCCTTTCCGAAGCCAACGAGGAGTATGAAAAGGGAGAGAAGGAATATGCCGAGGGGAGAAACGAGTTCGATGAAAAGACAGCGGAAGCTTCCCAAAAGCTTGAGGATGCCGAGAAACAAATTGAGGATGGGAAAAACGAGTTGGATGCTGCGCGCCAGGAGTTGAATGATGCGCGCGACAAAATTGATGAGGAGAGCCAGCGCAGACATGAGGAAATCCTTGCGGCTAGAAAACAGATTACGGAAACCCGTGCCTACTTGGATGATCAACAAAAACTCATCGATGAGAATAAGGCGTATCTCAATGATGCGCTTCGCCAGGTGGATGAAGGCATTGCAGGACTTCAAGAGGCGCAAGAAGGACTTGCGTCAATTGAAGAGGGCAGGCTTGCGATGAATCTGATGGAGCCTTTGTTGGAAAAGGCTGGCGAAGCGGTTGCCCAGTTGCCGGACGATGTCCCTGTGGGCAAGGTTCTCGAGGTAGATGAAGACCTTGAGGCATTGGCGCAATCCTATGGCTTTTCCAGCGATGATACCGCTGCCCAATTGAAGGCGTTTCTTGCGGAAAAAACGACAGAGCTTGCGATGCAAAAACAAGAACTTGAAGAATATGATGCATTGATCCATGACTCGCTTCAAGAACAGGGATATGCCTCGGTTGAGGAAGGAATGATGGACCTTGAGGAAAAAAGAGGACAGATCCTGGAGGGGCTTAGGCAAGTAGAGGATGGCCAGCGCCAAATTGATGACGGAAGGGAAGAATTGAAAGCAGCGGAGCGCCAGGTGGACGAAGGCATGGCTGCCTTGGAGGAAGCGCTTGCCGAAGGCCGTACGCAGTTGATAGACGGGTATCGGGAAGTGGAAGACGGGCAAAAACAATTGGAAGATGCGCAAGCACAGGCGGAAGAAGGGCGCAAGGAACTTGAGGAGCAGATGGACGAAGGCCGCGTGGAACTTGAAGACGCCCGAAAAAAGCTTGATGAGGCAAGAGAAGAGATCGATGGATTGCCAGAGGCCTCTTGGATGATTCTAGACAGGGCATCACATTACGCCAGCGCCACATATGAGGCAACGATCAACCAGATGCGTTCCATCGGGAATGTCTTTCCTGTGTTTTTTATCCTTGTGGCTGCCTTGGTTTGCCTGACTACAATGACCCGCATGGTATCCGAACAGCGCGGAGAGATCGGTGTGTTGCGCGCCATAGGCTTCAGCCGCTCGCAATGCGCCATGAAATATCTTGCTTATGCTGGCATTGCGACGATTGTCGGGGGCATCGCGGGGGTGTCTGTGGGGCTAATGACATTTCCCGCCATCATCTACAACACATGGCGCATGATGTACATACTTCCCAAGATTCACATCGAGATTCCCTGGGGACTGGCGCTTGGCGCATGCCTTGCGTTTTTCGCGGCCATGGAGATGACGACATGGCTTGCGTGCAAAAGCGATCTGCGAGATGTTCCCTCGCAGCTGATGCGTCCCAAAGCGCCAAAGGCAGGAAAAAAGACAATGCTTGAGAACATCCCTTGGCTTTGGGAAAGATTGTCCTTTACCTGGAAGGTGACATTGCGCAATATATTCCGCTATCGCCAAAGGTTTTTGATGACGGTGACTGGCGTTGCGGGCTGCGCCGCCTTGTTGGTGACGGGGTTTGGCATCCGCGACTCGATCAATTCCATGGTCGATATCCAGTTCTACGATATATATAGATATGATGGGGTGGTGACATTTGAAGACGAGTCGATCGCCGAGCTGATTCGCGGTCGCAGTGATGTTGCCAGCGCCTATGACGGTTATTCCTACAGCGGCAGCGTGTATGTCGAGGGCAGCGAGAAAGAGACGGCGAATGTCCAGGTTTTCCATGACCGCAACGATATAAACAATGTTTATTCCTTGCGCAATAGAGAAACGGGAAAAGCGGTATCCCTGAACAACGCGGGAGTTGTCATCAGTGAAAAACTTGCGGAAAACCTTGGCGTTGCGCCAGGCGATGTGATGTGGCTGGAGGATGAAAATGAAAAAGCGCGCGAAGTAATTGTTTCGGGCATCGTGGAGATGTATATCTATCACTATGTGTTCATGACGGAAGATTGCTTTGAAGGGATTTTTGGCGCATTGCCAAGCAGGCGCAGCAGTTTTCTTACCGTGGCAGGGGATATGTCGACTTCCCAGAACCTGCAGGCAGAGCTTGTTGCCATGGAGGAAATCAAGGGAGTTTCGTTCTTTGACGTTACCCTGGACAATTTCTCGAACATGGTCAAGGGGCTGGACATCATTGTCTGGACGTTGATCATATCCTCGGGAATGTTGGCGTTTGTCGTCCTGGGCAACTTGATTAGCGTCAACTTGGCGGAAAGGCAGCGTGAGATCGCAACGCTCAAGGTTCTTGGCTTTAGGCGCAAGGAAGTCAGCGAGTATATATTCCGCGAGAACAATGTCTTGACATTCATTGGCGCATTGTTCGGGCTACCGATAGGGACATGGCTGCACCACTACATCATGCGCATGGTAGAGATGGATTATGTCATGTTTGGCAGGCAGGTACTTTGGCCAAGCTATGTCTACAGCGTCCTTTTGACGGTTTTCTTCGGCATGTTGATCAACCGCTTGATGGCTGGGCGCCTGCACTCTATCAAGATGGTGGAAAGTCTCAAGAGTGTGGAATAATGCCCCATTACGTTTATATCCTAGAGTGTTCGGACGGTTCTTGGTACACTGGGTATGCGGCCGATCCATACAAACGCTTTCAGGTGCATTGCGCAGGAAAAGGCGCAAGGTACACAAAAAGCCATCCGCCAGTGCGCATCATCTACCTAGAGGAATTCGCCAGCAAGAAAGAAGCGCTTTCCCGTGAGTGGCACATAAAAAAGAAGAGCAAGGCATATAAGAAAAGATTAGTTGAAAGCAAGCCGTTATTATATGATAATAGCATTAGCAATTACAGGAGGTTCATTATGACTGAGACAAAGTTTTTCCGTTGCGCAAAGTGCAAGAAGATCGTTCTTTCCATCCATCCACATGGCTGCCCGCTGGTGTGTTGCGGGGAAGAGATGCAGGAGCTGGTTGCCAATACGACCGATGCCGCTGTTGAAAAGCACGTTCCCGCCGTCACTGTCGATGGAAACAAGGTGATCGTCAATGTTGGCGATGTCGACCACCCGATGCTGGACAACCACTATATTGAGTTCGTTGCCCTCGAAACAGCCAAAGGAATTAGTATTGCCTATCTGAATCCAGGCGATGCACCGCATGCAGAATTCCTCACGGAAGACAAGCCGGTGGCTGTCTATGAGTTCTGCAATCTGCATGGACTTTGGAAGAAAGAGCTTTAAGCGACACAGAGAACAGCGTATCATCGCTGTTTTTTTATCGCTTGGTCAGTTTTTTACGGAAAATCCAGTGTGGAAATGGAATTTTAATGTCTGTGGGGATTATTTTCTTTGTCTTTGCCAAATGGTTGATGTAGAATATAGCAGTTCGAATATTAATGAAATGAAAAGAATCGTAAAAGCAAAAGAGGTTGATAGAAGAAATGGAAAAATTTACTAGAAGCTGGGATTTCCACGGAAGAACATTGACAGTGGAAAACGGCGAAATGGCAAAACAAGCGGGCGGCTCGATTCTAGTCCGTTATGAAGACACCGTGGTTCTTTCGGCTGCCACGGCGAGCAGTGAGGCGAAGGACACGGATTTCTTTCCGCTGACTGTACTGTATCAGGAAAAGATGTATGCTGCGGGAAAGATTCCTGGCGGCTTTTTGCGCAGGGAAGGTAGGCCAAGTGAGCATGCGACTTTGACCGCTCGATTGGTCGACCGTCCGATCAGGCCTTTGTTTGCGGAAGGTTTCCGCAATGAGGTTCAGGTTGTCAACACGGTTTTCTCGGTTGACCCAGACTGTAGCAGTGAAATGGCTTCGTTGTTTGGCTCGTCCTTGGCGTTGTGCGTATCAAACATTCCGTTCAATGGACCTGTCGCAGGCGTGCAGGTCGGCAGGATTGATGGAGAATTCATCATCAATCCGTCCGTTGCCCAGCAAGAGGCTTCCGACCTAATGGTCACGGTTGCAGGCACTAAGAACGCCATCAATATGGTTGAGGCTGGTGCCAAGGAAGCATCCGAGGAAGATATGTTAAAGGCATTGATGATCGGTCACAGCGCGATAAAGGAATTGTGCGCAATCCAAGAGGAAGTGATTGCCGAGTGCGCCAAGGAAAAGATGGAAGTTGTCCTGTACGAGATAAATCCAGTCATCAAACAGATGGTCGATGAAAAAGGCGCCGATAGGATCCGCGAGGCTGTATCTATCAAGGGAAAGCTGGAAAGATACGGCAAGATCGATGAGATCATTGCCGAGATGGAGGAAGAAGCTGCTAAGCTGGAGTGGCCAGATGAAAAGGCAAAGGAAACCGCTGTCAGGCAAGCGCATGAATATGGTGTGGATGTCGAGGCTGCCGAGGTCAGGAGATTGATTTCCGAGGAAAAGATCAGACCGGATGGAAGAGGATTGGATGAATTGAGACCGTTGGATTCACAGGTCGACCTGCTTCCAAGGGCACATGGCTCTGCGATGTTCACCCGTGGTGAAACGCAGGTCATGTCGATCACGACCCTTGGTCCTCTGAGCGATGCACAGATCATTGACGATCTTACATTGACGACAGAAAAGAGGTTCATGCACCAATATAACTTCCCGCCATTCTCCGTTGGCGAAGTCGGCAGGATGACATCCGTTGGCAGAAGAGAGATTGGTCATGGGGCATTGGGTGAACGTGCTTTGCTGCAGGTATTGCCAAGCGAAGATGATTTCCCTTATGCAATCCGTACCTGCGCCGAAGTCTTAGAGTCCAATGGTTCCAGTTCACAGGCAAGTATTTGTGCGGGCACGATGTCGCTAATGGCGGCTGGTGTTCCGATCAAGGCAATGGTCGCAGGTGTTGCAATGGGTTTGATTACCGTTGGCGACACATACTCTATCCTGACAGATATCCAAGGCATGGAGGATCATTATGGCGATATGGACTTTAAGGTTGCTGGCACGCGCAAGGGAATCACGGCGCTCCAGATGGACATCAAGGTGACAGGCATTTCCGAGGATATTCTGAGGGAGGCTCTCGCCCAGGCACATAAAGGTCGCATGCAGATATTGGACAACATGGAGACGGCTATTGCCGAACCAAGACCGCAGGTTTCCAAGTATGCGCCAAAGCTCGACAAACTGTGGATTCCAGTCGACAAGATCCGCATCGTTATCGGCAAAGGCGGCGAGCAGATCGACAAGATTATCGAAGAATGCAACGATGTCAAGATCGATATTGAGGACGATGGAAGATGTATTATCTATCATACGGACCAGGAGATGATCGACAAGGCAAAGAAGATTATCGAAGACTTGATTCGTGAAGCCAAGATCGGCGAGATCTATGAGGGCAAGGTTACCGAGGTCAGGGAATCGTTTGCGTTTGTGACATTGTTCCCGGGAACAGATGCGCTTCTGCATGTCAGCCAGCTCTCATGGGAGAGGGTTGCCAATATCCAGGACGCGCTCCATGTCGGCGATGTTGTCAAGGTAAAAGTCATCAGTATCGATGAAGCTGGCAAGATCAAGGTTTCCGCAAGAGAATGCATGGAAAAGCCGGAAGGCTACGTTGAGCCGAAGAAGCAGCCGCGTAGTTCTGGAAACGGCAATGGGAAGGGTCCAAACCCCCACAAGCCCGTTCCGCAAGGCAATTCCGCAACGGTCGAAAGAAGAGTGTTCCGTCGCAAGAACAACGATTAATCAAATGAAAAGGCATGCTATATGCCTTTTTTTGATGGTAAATAACGGGAAAATCATATATGATATCCATACCTATTGGTGATAAAGGAGCAACATGGCGTGAGAATGCGAAAAAAGAAATGGGCAGATCCATGGCTGGAAGCCCATCGGGATTATGCGTTGGATAATCCAGTGGAATTGAAAGGATTTTGGCACGATACCCTGAAATGCTCCGTCCTTCATGTGGAATTGGGGGCGGGAAAAGGTGATTATCTCAACAACATGGCCCTCATGTATCCTGAAGAGGGTTGGGTTGGCATTGAAAAGGATCGCAGTGCAGCCGCAGTGGCCGCAAGGAAGGCGGTGGAAAGTGGCGAGGATCTTGGTAATAGGCGAATGATTGTCAACCATGCGGAAAATCTTCTGGATTGGTTTGCGGATGGGGAGATCGATGTCTTGCACTTGAATTTCTCCGATCCTTGGCCAAAGAAACATGCGCATAAGAGAAGGCTGTCCAGCGAGAGGTTCTTGGATATGTACCGAAACTTGTTGGCAAGGGATGGCGAAATTCAAATGAAGACTGACAACAGCGGTCTTTTCGAAGATTCTGTGCTTTATTTCTTGCAGAGTGGGTTTATGCTGACGAGTATTTCGGTGGATTACCGCAGGCAGCCACATGAAGAAGATGCAGTAACGGAGTATGAAAAAAGATTCATAGAACTAGGGCAGCCAATCTACCGGCTTTGTGCAAGACATGACACGAAAGAAAGAGATATGATAAAATAGACGCGGAGGTGTAGCTTGAAAAAACATCTTGTGACTGTTTGTATTCTTGCTTTGATGCTGTGCGGATGTAGGCAGAAGGTTGGTGATATCCAGCAAAGCCTTGACCAATCTTTGACGCGGGTTCTTTCCTATGAACCCGGGTATCCGAATTATAACAAGGACTATTATTCCTACTATATCGAGCCATCCATCGGAAGGCTTGAGGCGGATACGACCAGTAATCTTTTCGTATTGGACGGTGTTCGGTTTCTGATGAATGTGAACGTGTCGGCCATAGTAAACGAGAAATACTATCGCTCGGCAAGCAGCGAGGACGCCCCTTTGGCGAATATGCAGGTAATTGCCCAGGCGAGCGGGGAATACGAAGATTTTCTTCACGACAAGTATCCCTTCGCTGTTTGGCTGAGGCGAGTCGATGGCTATGTGACCATTGCGTTGAACGCTGGGTACATGGAGTTTAGCGCCTTGACGGACGATGCGCATGCCGTGGAACTTGCCTCGGCGATGTTGGAGGTGGCGCGAAGCGTCAAGGTAAACAAAAATAAAGTTTTGACCGACTATGCGATCAGCGAAACGATTGACTACAAAGGCAAGCAGGTGGCATTGTTTGAAAACGTTGCTCCTGAAAGCGGAACCTTGGAAGAGTTGTTTTCTGAGTCTGGCGACTGGATGAACGAGGGAGGGGAAAGCTACCTTGGCATTCTAAGCGGCGAATTTACTGGCGACGACGCTTGGGATTCCTCGATGGGTCCAGAAGAGGACCTGCCCCAAGATGAAAACGGTTTTGTGTCTGAAGAGGAGGTTCCTCTTGATGGCGAGTCGAATGAAAATACTGAGCTGGGGGAATGATTCTTCCAGGCTGGCAATAATTTACAAAAAGAGTTATCCATGTTTGCGTGTTATGCGATAGGCAGCCGTGCATGTGTCGATATGCCATGACGGTTGCATTCTAACGATTTGTTCCGCTAGGCATGGAAATAGATTTTTACCAAGCGTCTACAATTTATCGTAGGTATGCTAAAATGGTTCAGTGAAGTATGAAAGGGAGATCTTATGCTAAAAAGAATTTCAAGTCTGTTGTTTGAAGACGATATTGACGATGATGAAGTCGAGGATGATGAAACTGGTCAGTCTCCAGTGATAGCGCCGTCCCCAAGGCCTTCGGCATCTTCGAGAAGAGAACAGGTGAACATCCAGCCTGCAGTGTCTAGTTCCAGAAAGGAACAGCCTATTTCCCAGCAGCCTGTCAAGAGGGAGCCAGCTGTAGTGGCGCAGCCAACCTACAGAAGGGAGCAGATTTCTACACCGCAGGCTCCTAAAAGAGAGACGATTGTACCGCAGCCGCAGGTTCAAGAGCAGGTCACAATAGAGCAGCCCAAGGAAGAGGCACCACGCACAGTGATGCAAAGAATCGATGTTACGCAGAATATCAAGTCTGATGGCACTGCACGTTCACAATCACGAAGGACTGATTCGGTTTTCAACGAAATGCCAACAACCATTCGCAATGTTGATACTCCTGTGAGCGAAACAAAGCGCGAGCCATCATTGGCGCCTGCCCAAAGACCTGCTCCTGCAAGCCGTCCGGCGCCAGCGTCCAGCCGTTCTGCTTCTGCGTCCATCCGTCCGGTGACAGAACAGAAGCCGTCATCGCTTGGTATCAAGGCTGACGCACCAGTTTCAGCGCCAAGCTCTTCGGCAAGGTCATCCCGACCAGAGAGACAGAAAAAGGATTCCCAGCCGGCATACCAATTCCAACCAGTCATCAGCCCGATTTTTGGCGTTGACGAAAAGGATCTTGATGCGGTAAAGACAACGAATTCAAAAATATCTACGAGGGAATCGACAAAGCCAGACAAGAACATTACGCCGATTATTTCGCCGATGTATGGCAAGTCGACAGAGGAAAGCACACTCGCGGCACCCCAGCCGCAGCAAACGCAAATGGTTCACTCAAAGTCTTCGATGCCATCAATGCCTTCGATTCAGCCAACGGTAGCGCCGGTAGTCTCAGCGCCAGCCATCATTCAAGAACCTGAACCACAGGAAAAACCGTCTGTTGTCGAGGATGAAATCCCTGAATTCTCGCTTGACGACATCCTGAAGGTTGGCGATGAAGAGTTTGCCAAGGAAAAAAGAGCGGTGGATACCGATGATTCGATCTTCCCTGATTTTACATTTGGCGATGACGAGGAAGACGATGCATCATTGCGCGAGAGCATTGTCTTTAACCGTCGCAAGGAATGAGATAGATGGAATACTATTTTATAGGCATCAAGGGGACAGGAATGGCTTCCCTTGCTTGCATGCTGCATGACTTAGGGCATAACGTCAAAGGAAGCGACCTTGAAAAGCATTTCTTTACGGAGGAAGGATTGATTGCCCGCGGCATCAAGATATTACCGTTTGATGAAAACAACATCAAGGACGGCATGCATGTCATTATTGGAAACGCATTTCTCGAAGATTTTCCCGAGGTTGTTGCCGCAAGGAACAATCCTACATGCGTCTGTGCCAGGTACCATGAATTCCTTGGCGAATTCCTGAAAAGCTATCGCTTGATTTCCATTGCTGGCTCCCATGGCAAGACTACGACAACAGGGCTGTGCAGTGCAATGATGAATGCGTTTGGAAAGACGGGATGGCTAATTGGCGATGGTAGCGGTCATCTTGAGAAAGATACAACTTATTTCTGTCTTGAATCGGATGAATTCCGCCGTCATTTTCTTGCATATCACCCTGAATACGCGATTATCACAAATGTCGAAATCGACCATGTGGACTATTTCAAGGATGAAGACGACTACCGCTCTTCCTATGAAGAGTTTGCTAGAAACGTAACGGGCACCCTTGTGATTTGGGGCGAGGACAAGGAAGCGCGCAAAATGCGCATTGACAAACCTGTTTTATGGTATGGCGAAGCGGATAACGATGACATACAGGCCAAAAACATTGATGAGCGTCAGGATGGGATGTATTTTGATGTCTACTTCCATAATGAATTCTTTGCGCATTTTTCCCTTCCCTTTGTCGGACACCATTTGTTGTTGAACAGCCTTGCGGTCATTGGCATTGGTATTCTTGAAGGTGTTGATCCTGCAACGATTGAATCTGGTTTGTCTTCTTTTACAGGAGTTAAACGTCGGTTTGTCGTGGAAAAGCATGGCGAGAATATTTTTGTTGATGACTATGCGCACCACCCAACCGAGGTTGGCGTGACCATTGACACTGCGCGCAAGCGTTTCCCTGGTCGCAAGCTTGTGGCGATTTTCAAGCCACACCGCGCATCGCGCGTGCTTTATTTTGCTAAAGAATTCAAAGACCAGTTGATGAAAGCTGATGAAATATATCTATGCGATTTTACAAGCATAGACGATAAACAGGACGGCACGGACATTGACATTACCTATCTTCAAAAAATGATTCCTGGCTCTCATGTTCTTAGCGAAGACATGGATGGAGCAAAGATCCTTGTCAAGGAAGCGCCAGCTGTATTCCTGTTTATGTCCAGCAAAGACATCTATGGACTTGCAAATCTAGTGAAACAATGTCAATAGTATTGAAAGTGCTTTCATTTTGGACTATAATGCCAGTATGGAGGCATTGGATATGGATGAACTGCTATTGGCATTAAAAAATGTATCAGAGCAACTTGTTCCTATTTTTGGTGCGGTTGCTTTGATTTTTCTTTGCATCGTTTTGAATAAGATTGCTAAACTGATCGAAGAAATCACCAATATTGTCAAAGGTCTGGATCCAACTTTACGATTGGTTGATCAAAGCATTGAAAAGGTGCAGGCGCCTTTGGATACTGTCGTCAAATTCTCGCACTCGCTTGATAAAGTGCACGACAAAACATCTGAGACACTTACAAGGGTAGCCGGCGCGGCAACTGAAAACCTGAATTCCTTGGCGGATAATATGAACGCGCTTAAGGCAAAGGTGGCTGATAAAACCGGTGGAGCGGCGGAGTCATTCGAAGCAGAACCGGAGGTAGAGGTAAAATCGGAGGGATAGAATCATGAGCAACGATAGAAGGGGTTCAAGTTCAACATTTGATTCGATTGCGCGCACCGTAGAAGAATTGAAGCGCAAGATAGAAATGTTGGAAAGAGCAGAAAGAGAGCAACGCGAGCGTGCCGAGAAAGCTAGGCTCGCTGCTGAAGCTGCGGCTGCTGGTTCTGTTGCGGAAGAAACCGTGGAAGCAGCGGATGAGGCAAGCGAGGCAATGACAGAAGAAGCAAAGGTCGAGGCAGTAGAAGAAGCAAAGGCTGAAGAAACAAAAGCCTTTGAAGAACCTGCTGCGCAAGAGACTGAAACCATGGAAGTCACAGAAGCCCTCGTTGAGACACCTGCCGAGACAGAAGAGACAGTTGAAAAGGCTATCGAAATGGTCGAGGAAACCGAAGCAAGCGTTAAACAGGCTGAAGAATCCGACGCAAAGCCAAATGATGAGCCAGAGACCGCATCTGAAGAAACCGCAGAGGTTGAAATAATTGAGGAACCAGTTGAGCGGGCAGCAGAGCCTGTAGAAGAGGCTTTCGAAGAAACCAATGCTGTTGAAGAAAAAACGGTTGAGGAGAATACAGGTGAGACAGAGACGGTTGAACCTGTAGAAGAAACAAAGGAAAAGGGAATACTCACGACAATCGCATCGCTTCTAGGTTTGAGCAAGGCAAAGGATAGCATTGAAAAGACGCTTGATGCTAAAGATGCTTCAAAAGCCAGCGAGGAAAAACCAGCAGAAGAAGCCAATGAGTCCGAAAAGGAAGAGTTGGTAGAAGAGACAAAGGTCGAGGACGTTGAAGAAGAAATTGAAGCCAAGAAAACCGAGGAATCTGACAAAGAGACCGCGAATATTCCTGTAGAATCCGAAGAAGCAGAAGCTGCTGAAACCGAGGAGAAACCAGAGGTTATCGAAGATGTAGCCACCGAGACAGAGGTGGCACCGTCCGAGGAATCAGAGGCACCTAAAGCTGAGGAAAAGCAGGATGAAGCCAAGGAAACCGAAAAGGAAGAAGCTGTAGAAGAAGCAAACTCCGAGAATGTTGACGAAGCTGTTGAATCCGATGCTGAAGAAACAAAGGAAAAGAGCTTCTTTGCATCAGCAGTTTCATCGTTCTTTGGGTTGGACAAGGCAGCTGAAAGCATTGAAAAAGTCAGCGATGAAAACGAAGAAACCGCTGCTCCTGTTGAAGCAGTCAAGGAAGAAAAGCCTGAGGCAGTCGATGAGCCAGCAAATGAAGTAGTTGAAAAGACTATTGAGGAAACCAAGGCTGATGAACCAAAGGAGACGGTCGAAGAAGCAGCCACTGTGACAGAAGAAGTTGCTCCATCCGAAGTGGAAACAGCCGAATCCGAGGAAAAGGCTGAGGAAAAACCTGCGCATGTTGACGAAATCAAGAATGAAGAAGAAAAGCCTGGGATTGCTGAAGCTGCTGAAACAGAAGCTGTCGAAGAAGCCAAGGCGGACGAATCAAAAGAATCAGCCGAAGATGCAGGCACTGTGACAGAAGAAGCAGCTCCATCCGAAGCGGAAAAAGCCGAAACCGAGGAAAAGGCTGAGGAAAAACCTGCTGAGACTGAAGCAGCACCGTCCGAGGAATCAGAGGCACTTAAAGCTGAGGAATCCAAGACTGAAAAAACAAAGGAAAAGGGATTCTTTGCAGCGGCGATTGCATCGCTCTTTGGAATGAAAAAGGCGACTGAAAGCATTGAAAAAGTCAGTGATGACACCAACGAAACTGATGCTCCTGTTGAAGTAGTCAAGGAAGAGGCAGCTGGTTTTGAGGAAACAGTTACAGTCGAAGAGCCGGCAGCTGAAGTAGTTGAAAAGACTATTGAGGAAACCAAGGCAGACGAATCCAAAGAATCGGTCGAGGAAGCAGCCGCTGCGAAAGAAGAAGTTGCTCCATCCGAAGCGGAAACAGCTGAATCCGAGGAAAAGGCTGAGGAAAAGCCAGTCGAGGCTGAAGAATCCGAGAAGGATGAGGCAAAGCCTGAGGCTGCTGAGGCATCTGAAGATGCAGCTGAGGAAACCAAGGCCGATGAATCAAAAGAGTTAGTCGAGGAAGCAGCCGCTGTGACAGAAGAGGCAGCTCCATCCGAAAGCGAAACAGCTGAATCCGAGGAAAAGGCTGATGAAAAGCCAATCGAGGCTGAAGAATCCGAGAAGGAAGAGGCAAAGCCTGAGGCTGCTGAGGCATCTGAAGATGCAGCTGAGGAAGCCAAGGTCGATGAATCAAAAGAGTCGGTCGAGGAAGAAGCCGCTGTGACAGAAGAGGCAGCTCCATCCGAAAGCGAAACAGCCGAAACCGAGGAAAAGGCTGAGGAAAAACCTGTCGAG
>OMYM01000212.1 GCA_900315225.1 uncultured Erysipelotrichaceae bacterium
TGCCCTCCTATACTCAGATGCACAATTAACTGGAATTCTGCATTGTCTGCCTGCTGTTATATGCGGAAGCCTTGTAGAAATCTGTTCTATATTTCTGAGGCTTCTGGTATATTTCATGCGCAACATGCTTTGCCACATTAAATGTGGCAATTCCCCCTTGCAACCAAGACCATCCTACAACAAGCAATCTGTCTTGTCAAGTCGTCACCATCATAATCTTGGCTGGGGCTTTTTGTATGAATTGTTGAATTTATCGTTTATCTCTCTCCCATTTTGTGGCATAATATGGGTGTATGAAAGAGGTGATAACGATGAAACCATTGATTAGCTTTGCTATTCCTTGCTATAACAGTGCCGCATATATGCGTCATTGCATTGAAAACCTATTAACCGCAAAGAATAGAAATATCGAAATCCTGATCGTCAACGATGGATCTAAGGATGAAACACCACAGATCGCCGATGAGTATGCCGAGAAATATCCTGGCATCGTCAAGGCTTGCCACCAGGTGAACAAGGGACATGGTGGTGCCGTGAACACAGGCATGGCCAATGCAACGGGAACATACTTCAAGGTAGTAGATAGCGATGATTGGCTAGATCCCACTGTCTTGCAAAGAGTCTTGGATATTCTCGAAAAAATCGATGAAGTGGATATGTTCATTGCCAACTATGTCTATGACAAAGTTGGCGTCAAGCATAAGAAAGTAATCTCTTACGAGAGGTATCTACCGCAGAATGAAGTATTTGGCTGGGACAAAGCAAGGAAGCTGCCTATTGGCACATATATCCTGATGCATTCTGTCATATACAGATTGGATATGCTCAAGGACGCAAAGCTTTGTCTTCCAGAACATACTTTCTATGTGGACAATATCTTTGTCCATTCTCCATTTCCCTATGTCAAGAGGCTTTATTATGTCAACCTGAACCTTTATCACTATTTCATTGGGCGTGATGATCAGTCGGTCAATGAACAAGTGATGATCAAGCGTCTTGACCAGCAGATGAGGGTTAACAAGATCTTGATCGATACCCAGGTCGCTGCCAAGGACGTTGACAAGCATTGCTATAACTATATGTATAGCTACATGACGATCATCACCATGATCACACAACTCATGTTAATGATCAGGGGGGATGACGAAGCATACAAGGAGATTGACAGTCTCTGGGACTACATCAAGGAAGCAGACACGCAACTGTATCACAAGATGCGGCTTGGGCTTGTGTACAACGCCTTCCACATTCCTACCAAGGCGGGAAAGAAGATCGTCATCGGCATTTACCACATTGCCCAAAAAATCTACGGGTTCAACTGATTCTTTTTTATCAAGAGAGAATAATTCTCTCTTTTTCTTTGCTTTTGGGTGTGATAGAATATGCATAGATATACAGGAGGAAAGGGTATATGAGTAAGCTATTCACTAAGAACATCCTATGTGCCTTGATAGCGCTGCTTATGTCATTGACGATATTCCCCACAAAGGTATTCGCATTAGCAAGCGCAGTTCTATCACGCGCTACATCGGTAAATGCAAGTGAGCTTAAAGACGGCGACCGTGTGGTCATATATAATTCGGCCTACGGAAAAGCCCTTAGCACCGTCTACAACGGATATTACAATAGCGGTGTAGATGTGACAGAAGCAGAGGGAGAGCTTCTAGGCTATGGGGATACGGAAGTATGGACCGTTGGCGTCAATGAGACAGAGACCACTACAACGTACACGTTCTCTACCCCAGACGGTAAGAAGCTGTCCATGGGCGAGCAGTATTCCAGCATGCCATTGGACGATGTGAACACAGAGTGGGTCATGGAAGCCGCCGCCAACGATGCATACTACGTCAAAAACGTAGTACGCCAATCATACATCGAGTGGTATGATGCCAAGAACTATTGGAGTGGATACAACAAGATCAATGCAGGGTCGGAGGGAATGTTTGAGCAGAAGTTCTACTTGGTCAACGATGATCCTGCGCCTATTCCAGTAGAGGATGGCTTTGCTTCAATTGAGAAACTGAAGGATGGCGATAAGGTCGTGTTGTTCAATCCCGCCTATGGCAAGACATTAAGCTCTACATACAACGGCTTCTACAACAATGGCGTGGATGCAACGGTCACGGATGGAACGCTCTTGGGCTATGGCGATACCGAGATATGGACGCTTGGTGTCAATGAGACAGACACCGCTACGACATACACATTCTCTACCACAGAGGGCAAAAAGCTGTCCATGGGCGATCAGTATTCCAGCATGCCACTGGATGATGTGAACACAGAGTGGACCATTGAGCCAGCTGCCAACGATGCATACTACGTCAAGAACGTAGTACGCCAGGCATACATCGAGTGGTATGATGCCAAGAACTATTGGAGTGGATACGGCAAGATCAATGAAGGATCAGAGGGAATGTTCGAGCTGAAGTTCTATCTGGCCACAGATGTTCCAGAGCCAGAGCCAATCCCAGCAGAAGAAGGCATTGTGGCTATGGATGACCTGAGGGATGGAGACAGAGTCGTCATCTTCAACAAGGCATATAACAAGGCTCTTAGCAGTGAATACACTGGAAATTATAACAAGGGTGTCGATATCGCTTTTGTCGAGGGAAATCTCACTGGCTATGCCAACACAGAAATCTGGACTGTTGGGATCAATGAGGCAGATGAAACAAAGACATTCACCTTCGCGACAAGCGATGGAAAGAAACTGTCCATGGGAGCACAATACTCCAGCATGCCTCTTGATGACGAAAACCCTGATTGGCGTATTCTTCCAGTCGAGGGAAGCGATGGGTATCACATCCAGAATGTCGTCCGTAACAATTACATCGAATGGTATGCGGACAAGGACAACTGGAGTTCCTATGGAAAGATCTCCGATAACAACAAGGATCTCTTTGAACAAAGATTCTATCTGGTTACCGAAGAGCCGGAAGAACAACCAACGGAAGGACCTCTACAGGATGGCGAGCAGATTGTCATCTACAGTCCTAATGCGGAAAGTGTCATGGGTGGCGTCAACGACATGGGTGTGTCCCTTGTGCCGATTCCTGCCGTCATTAATGAAAACAACACTGCCGCATGTGGAAATGGTGCCGTTGTCTGGACGGTTGGCGCAAGCAATGGCGTGTATACGTTTGAAACCAATGGAAAATACCTTGCGACAAACAACGATGAAAACCTGTATCTCTCGGATACATTAAGCGATACAACAGAGAATTGCACATACTGGACATTGGAAGCGTTGAATGGTGGATACGTCATGTACTCCAAGACAGCGAAATACTATAGTTCCAGTGTATGCATTGAATTCTTCTCAGGGTATTTCTCGGGTTGGTCGTTCAAGAGTTCCACACCTGAGCTGTATGTGTTTACCTTCCACCCTTTGGCAGAAGGAACAAACGTATACAATGGCATGGTAAACAATCCTATGGTACGGATGGACAGCTTGAATGAATTGCTCAAGTCCGATGACTGTGCCTTTGAATTCAGCCTAGACGATCTTAGGGACATTGATTTCAAGGTCAGTGCCTCTTACACCGTCAATGGTGAAAAGACAACTGTGGAAAGGCTTGAGAATACGGCAGACAAGAAGTATTCCTTCCTCATCCCTGCCGATGTCACAGCAAGTGCCACAAGTATTTCCGTAGAAATACTTGTGGACGATGGTGGCGAAGGATACAGTGGGACTTTTGACCTAACGGTCAAGGATGAGGTTCTCTTCAAAGATCCATCCCCTGTCCCTAATTCCGAGACAAATGAAGACAAGCGACCAGTGATTTCCGTCAAGGTGTTCAATGTCTCCAACAATCCTGTCATTGACATGGTTGTTAATGGGGAGAAGGTTGAAGCAACGTTTGCGGGTGGATTGATCTCTTACCAGGCAAAGGAAGACATGGCGGATGGACGTACATCGGTATCCGTTACCGTCACAAGGGAAGATGGCATGTCCGCCACAAAGGGATGGAGTTTCTTTGTGGGTGAGGCAACGGAACAGTTGTACTTTGGACAGCTCCACTCTCACACCCAGTATTCCGATGGTGCTGGCACACTTGATAGCGCCTTGGCATACATCGAGGCATTGCCTGAGAGTGCAAACATCGACTTTGTGTCGTTTACCGACCATTCCAACTACTTCGATACAACATCCAGTGCCAATCCAGAAGATGCGTTGTACGACATGAGCGTTGCTTCAGAAGCTTCGCAAGATCTGTGGAATTCCTATAAGAGTGCCGCTGAACACTTCAATGAAACCCACAGTAACATGATCGCCATCGCCGGCTTTGAAATGACTTGGTCGGGAGGACCTGGTCATATCAACACATTCAACTCTCCTGGCATTGTCTCTAGAAACAACGCTACGTTGAACAACAAGACCAACGATGCTGGCATGAAAGCGTATTACGCCCTGCTTAGCAGACCTGAGGGAAGCGATACACTATCGCAATTCAACCATCCTGGAAATACCTTTGGTACATTCTCTGATTTCAGCTATTGGGATGCATTGCTAGATACACGTATCTTCATGGTGGAAGTAGGCAATGGCGAAGGCCAGATTGGTCAAGGTGGCTATTATCCAAGCTATGAATACTATACCATGGCATTGGACAAGGGATGGCATGTCGCGCCAACAAACAACCAAGACAACCACAAGGGAAGATGGGGCAATGCGAACGATGCCCGCGATGTCATATTGACCGATGATTTCAGTGAACAGGGTCTATACAGTGCAATACGTCAGCTTAAGATGTATGCGACAGAAGACAAGAATCTGGAGATCTACTACAACGTCAACGGCTTGCCATTGGGGAGTTCCATTGTCGAGATCCCCGAAGAATTGAACTTCAAAGTCAATGTATCAGATCCAGATGCCTCGGATTCCATCGCAAAGGTGGAACTGATCGTCAACTCTGGCAAGAGCATCTACACATGGGACGATGCTTCCGAGATTGCCAAGGGAGAACTCACATGCACATTGGCACCTGACTATAGTTATTACTATGTCAGAGTCACAGAGTCCGATGGAGACATCGCTGTCACTTCCCCGGTATGGGTAGGAGAAACCTTGAAGATTGGCATTTCTTCGCTTGAATCCTCGGTTGCCATGCCTGTAACAAACGAAGAACTGACGCTGACAACGACATTGTTCAACTCTGAGTCAAGTGACGCAACCATCAAGAGTGTTATCTACACAACCAACGGTTCTGTCGTCATTGGCACAGATACGACAGGATACACACTGCCTGCTTCATCCAGCCTGGAAATCCCGTTCAAATACACGCCAACCCAGGCTCGTGTCACGAAAGTCACGGCTACCGTGGTATTGGAACAGGATGGCAAGGAATTCACCTATTCCAAGGATATCACCCTGGATGTACTAGACGCTGATAAGCTTGTCTATATTGGCATTGATGCTTCCCACCAAAACGAATACGTCAATGGAAACTACAAAGACTCCATGGGCAACTTTGGCGGTCTTGCGGCAGAATATTCTATTCGTACGGTACAGCTCAATACGAGCGAAGATTTGATCAACGCCTGCAACAACGATAAATTCAAGGCAATCATCCTTACCGCACCAAGCAGAAGAGACGGTATTGCCTTAAGAAAACCTTACAACAACTATTCCGATGAAGAGATCAATGCCCTTGTCGCATTCAATGACAACAATGGCATTCTCATCCTTGCCGGATGGTCCGACTACTATGAAAACTACGAAGAGTTCCCAGCGGATGACCATATGGCCGCCCAACAGAACAAGCTCTTGGCTGCCCTTGGCTCCAAGTTGCGTATTAGCGATGATGGTGTCAATGACAATGAACTAAACGGAGGACAATCGCAACGTCTCTACTTCAGTACATACGACTTTGACAACCCTCTCAACGAAGGTGTCATCGTGGATGAGGAACATCCTCACGACAGGCTGTATACCGAGGTATTCAGCCACTATGGCGGCGCTTCCATCTATGTCGTAGATGAGAATGGAACTCCTACCACAACCATCCCGGATACCGTCACACCAGTCGTGTATGGACATGCGTCCACCTTCTCGACCCAGACAGACGGCGTTGGCATTGGTGGGGAAAATGTACCGAAATACACAGTCGGTGATGGTGACGCAAGACTCATGATGATAGCAAGTGAACAGATCGAAGGCAAGGGTTTGATCATTGTCTCCGGTGCAGCATTCATGTCCAACTTCGAAGTACAGGCAAGCATCTCCAGTGGAACATCCGATGCTGACCAACAGTTGAACTACTCCAACTATCGCATCTGCGAGAATCTAGTGAAGTCTATCAACAGTGCAACCATTGATACGATTGCGACTGTCAAGGCAATCACCGAGGAAGGATACAAGTTCACCATCGAGGGAATCGTTACCTCCAATGCTTCTGGATACGACAAAGACACCGCATTCTTCGACTGCATCTACATCGAGGATGAAACAGGTGGCTTGTGCATATTCCCGGTATCTGGCAATTTCAAGGTTGGCGACAAGGTGAGAGTCACTGGAACAACCGATTGGTACCAAGGAGAACCAGAACTCCAGGTGATTTCCATCACCCTGATCAATGAAGGAAACGAAATCGCACCAAAAGAAGTCACAGCAGCACAGATCAATGACCTCTCTGTCCTTGGCTCCCTGATTAAGCTCAAGGGAACCATTGTGAGCCATGAGATTGTGAATGGCTTGGTACAGACGATCATGGTAAAGGATGCCAATGGCGATGTGGCACGTGTGTTCATTGATGGATACATCAGCACTGCCAATGAGGTAAAAAACCTCGCCGATGGCAATGAAATCGAAGTCATTGGACTTAGCTCCTATGATGATACATTCAATGCACCGGAAGGACCATTCCCACGCATCCGCGTCAGAAACAGAGATGATGTTATTATCACTGAACCACCTGTTCCAACAGAGTTCACCGTCATCGCATCCGCTGGATACAATGGAACCATTGATCCTGCAGGTACATTCACCGTTGCCGATGGCGAAACCGTGGTCTTTAAGCTCACACCAGACGAAGGATATGTGGTTGAGGAAGTGTTGGTCAACGGCATTTCCGTTCCCGTCACCGATAACACATTCACTGTTATTGTCACTTCTGATCTTTCGATCAAGGCATTCTTCCGCGATAAAGCGGAAACATGCAAGGTAAACCTTGTTACTGAAGGAATTGGTGAAGCAACCCTTCTAGGCTTAGACACCGTCAAGCCAGGAACTGCTGTAACCGTTGCCTACCAGGCACCAGAAGGCAATGTCATCGACAAACTTCTCGTCAATGGCGAAGAAGTCGAATATGGCAAGTCCTCCACCCTCGTAAAGATCGATACAGACACTGAAATCAAAGTCATCTTCCGTCAGCTCCACCTAGAGTTCTACAACGAAAACTGGTACGAAAACGGCGAGAAACAAGGCGTATACGGCGATATCAAGAACGTCTGGGATACCCAGTACGAAAATACGGAAAGAGGCCGCGAGATATACGACCCTAGAACAGACGCATGGTATTGGCTTGATGCACTATACAACGGACATGTCGCAAAAGAAAAAGAAGTATGGATGCCATATATCTTCCAAGATGAAGTCATTGGCAGCACCCAAGGCAAATGGGTCAGATACGATTCCCTTGGCAGAATGATCAAAGGATGGTATATCAACCGTGAAGGCAATGTATACTACTACGACAAGATCACTGGTGCCATGGCAAAAGGCGATGCGATTATCGATGGAAAAGCATACTACTTCGATCCAATTACCGGAATTCGTCAAAAATAGTACAAGAAGAGAAGCGTTTGCTTCTCTTTTTTTATTATATCGTTGATAGCTTAAAAATTATATGCTAGAATTGCACAAGGAGGAATACGCAAGATGAATGTTTTGCTTGGATTCGCAATGGTCGCTACCATTGCGCACAGCCAGTGGGTAAGCGAGAATGGATCGGACTACTGGTATGAAAACGACATCCGCCAAGGAACCGTGGAAGACAAGAAATGTTTTGTTGCGGATGGCATTGTTCGTGGCAGGGAGATATACGACCCCGACACCAATGCATGGTATTGGCTCGATGCCAATGCCAATGGCGCAAAGGCCGTGAACAAGGAAGTGTGGATGCCATACATCTTCCAAGATGAAGTCATTGGAAGCACCCGGGGCAAATGGGTCAGATACGGGTCGGATGGAAGAATGATCAAGGGTTGGTACATTACCAACAATGGAAAGTACTACTACGAATACGACACTGGCGCAATGCACAAGGGAAGCCTGTTCGATGAAGGGAAATTCTATTGGTTCGATGAAATCACCGGCAAGGTCGATGCGAATGGATGGAGAACCACCGATGGCATCGACTACTGGTATGAACGGGGCATACGCCAAGGCGTGTATGGCGATCCACTGAACATCCGTGACACAGATTTCAACCATGAGGAAAGAGGCAGGGAGATATACGACCCAGGGACAGACGCATGGTATTGGCTTGATGCCAATGCCAATGGCGCAAAGGCAATTGACAAGGATGTCTTCATACCATACACCTTCCAAGGGCAGGACACCATAGGAAAGTGGGTTCGCTACGACCACATGGGGCACATGGCGAAGGGATGGAACCTGTTCAACTGGTTTGACTACGAGACTGGCGCCATGGCAAAGGGAAACCACATCATCGACAATATCCCGTACTACTTCGATGAGACCACGGGAAAACTGCGTATGGCGGCACACATAGACAACCCCCACGTCAACGATGTCGCCCGCAAGGCACTGGACGAAATGTCCAATACAGACGAAGTGTTCACTTTCAACGGTGCCTTTGTCTCGGAAGAGACAAAGAGACTGTTGCGTGAAGAACGAGATTCTTTCCGTCGAAAGGGTTATGATGTATCATTCGTCATAGCCGATACCAGGACTGGCAAAGGCGTTGGTGCCAATGTTGACCGACTATATTATTCTGCCAGCACGCTAAAGGCACCCAACATTGCCGGTCTTGTCATGATGACCCCCTTCCCCCTAAACACCCACGAAGACCAGATGAGACGTTCACTGGTATATTCCGACAACGATGCATACAAAGTGATACGACATACATTTGGCACCGAACACACCTCACATTTTGAACGCATGGCAGGAAACGAACGCCTGGCAATCACCAACTACTCCTACCAAGACTTGTCCGTTCGAGAAATGGCACGGGCATGGCTATATATGCATGAATTCTTCACTGTGTGCGACAATGGAAGAAGAATCGGTCAAATGCTGGAAAACCCCAGCCATGTATCTTCCATCAACGCACTTCCCTACCGCACCCAATCTAAGTCAGGCTGGATCAATGACTGGGAATACCGTTCCATGGGAGATTGCGGCATCGTCTATCGTAACGAAGGAGACTATGTCATAGCCATTCTTTCCAATGGTCCAGGCAATGTGAAAATGCTACAGAACCTATGTTTCCTGCTAGATCGTGCCTACAGTGATATCATAACAAACTAAAAGAGAAGCA
>OMYM01000076.1 GCA_900315225.1 uncultured Erysipelotrichaceae bacterium
GGACAACCTTTGGACCATCCTGTACCAGACGGGATACCTTACCAAGAAGGACCCCGATGAGGACGGCGATGACCTGGAGCTTGTGATCCCGAACAAGGAGGTTCGAAAGGCATACGAAAAAGAGATCATCGAGTGGATGGTGGACCGTTCCGACACCTCGCAGCCGGACAAGGTCATCGAGGCGCTCCTTGCCCACGACGCGGGCAAGGCGGCAAGCCTTCTCTCAAAGCACCTCCTTGAAAGCATGAGCTACTTCAACTACGACGAGGACTTCTACCATGGATTCATCGGTGCCTACCTGAAAAGAGGCGGCTACACGGTCGAGCTCGACAAGGAATACGGCCTTGGCCGGCCGGACATCCTCCTGAGAGGCGACACGTATGAACAAGCGGTCGTCATCGAGGTGAAGCATGCGAAGGAGGAAATGGACTATGCCCCGAAACTGAAGGAGGCTGTTGACCAATGCATCCGCGAGAAGTACATCGAAGGTGTCAAGACAAAGTTTAAGAACGTTATGTGCTATGGGTTGGCATGCTATCAGAAGGAATGCATGATGCAGGAAGTCACGGAGAACGAAACCTTGCCAAAGCCACGGGCAAGAAGGCGCCGTGCAACAAAGAAACAATAAAATTCGAAAGCGGATTACGAGGTGAATGCCTGGCAATCCGCTTTTTGGTAAAGTAAGTGTATGATCACCGCGATGTGGTACAGTGGCAGCGATGCCCCACTGGTGGCATCGGTCTCCATCATTTCAAGCAGGCTGAACGCAAACTTCATTGGTGTGGCGCGTTTTCCATGGCTTCGCAGGTTGTCGTTTCGGTCGTTGCCAGGGCGGTTGTTGCTTCGGTATATTCATAGTCCATGTGCCTTGCTTCATGTCAGGTTTTCCTCCTTGGCGTGATTGTTATTTTCTGGATTTTGGCGGAAAAGGGTTTGACATTTTCTCAGGAATGGGGTAGAATCAATAATGTATTGGTTTGATTCTGCCGGTTTGCCCATGCATTCCGCGCAGTACGGAGATGCGCCTGCGCATTGTGCGGGCGCTTTTCCGTTTCTTCGGACAATGGGTGCCTTGCAGTTGCAAAATCCAGCGCAGATATGATACCATGGGCATTGGAGTTTGTGAATCAAAAATTGATTGCGGGTGAAGAGGGTGGATGCAGCCATGCCATGCGAATGCTCACTCAACGTAAGGATATGGTATTGATTTTGTGCTTTTTGGTAGGATGCATCGTTGCGATGATTTTCCTGTCCGCTAAATTTGTCTCTAGCTTGAAGGATAAGGTGCAGTTGGAAATAACCCTTTATACTGGAACAGATATTTTATCGTTCCGCATACAACAGTAGGCAAAAATTCAGAATTCCACTTTATTGTGCATCTGAGTATACTACATGGAAAAGGAATACGCTATGAAACAGATATCCATTATGATCAAACCTGCATCTTCATCGTGTAATATGCGATGTGACTATTGTTTCTACTTGGATGAAAGCAAGCATAGAGCAGTCACAAGCCATGGCATCATGCAGGAAGAAACGGTTGTTACGATATGCCATAGAATCAATGAAGCATTGTTTCCCAAAGGAATCGCCAATATCAGTTTCCAAGGTGGAGAACCAACGCTTGCGCCATTGTCTTTGTTTAAACTGTTTGTCGAAGAAATGAAAAAATATCCAGCGATTGAAACAAGGTATTCGCTACAGACAAATGGGATGAGAATGAATGAGGAATGGGTAGAGTTTCTTCGTAGTCATAGGTTCCTTGTTGGCGTATCATTGGATGGAGAACAGAAGAACAATGACCAATGCCGAAGGGATGTGAACAATGAAAGCGTATATCAAAGGGTTCTAGACACAATCGCTCTTTTACGGAAGAAGAGGGTTGAATTCAATGTTCTAACGGTTGTTACCAAGATGGTCGCAAGACATCCAGAAGAGTTGTATCAGTTCTTTCGTAACCATTGTTTTCAATATGTGCAACTGATTCCATGCCTTCCTGGGGTGGGTGGGCGGGAAAGTACATATGCTATGCCTATCAAGGAGTATGCCTGCTTTTTCAATGCTTTCTTTGACTGTTGGCTCAAGGGGACAATGGAAGGATATCCCATGAGCGTCAATCTGTTTGACAACGTCTATTCCTTGATCCACGGGGGATATCCATACCAATGTGGCATGATGGGGGTATGTCCGATACAGTTTGTCGTAGAAGCCAATGGCGATGTATTTCCGTGTGATTTCTATTGCCTAGATGACTACAGGATGGGGAATGTCAAAGATATGTCGTTGTTGGAACTGGCACGATCTGCACCCGCCACAAAGATGCGTAGCAGGATATGCATGAAGAAGCCTTGCAAAACATGCGAATATGCTCGCATATGCCATGGCGGGTGCCAGCGTCAAAACGTTTGTTACCTAGGGGAAGAAACATGTGGATACCAGGAAGTACTGGATCATATTGTCCCGATATTATCACGTATGCAATGACAATGAGATTGACGAAAAAGTTCTCATGATTCAGTGTAATCTATGCAAGGCAATTGTGCGTGTCCAACCCACATCCTTTGAAAGCCTTTGGCTTGGGAGGGAATGTTTTGGACGTTGGTGATGGCTACGTTTCTGGTGAATGCTGCGGTTGCTTCTATGGCGAAGCCATTGCCAATGTAGATGCCGGCATGGTTATTTAGCCACAGCATTTCTCCAGGAAGAATGCTGGTGAAGTCATTGCTGTGGTTGACGCAATACGTGTTCCACATGTCATTGGCGTTCTTGTCTGGGATCTTTGCTTCATCGATGAAAGCACCACCGCGAGGATGGCTCAAATTGGCGTTGAAGCCCCACATGATGGCTTTGATGAGACAGATGCAGTCAAAAGCAAATGTATCCTCCGTAGCTTGTCGTATCTCGTTGGCGTGTTCCTTGTTATAGGCATCGCCATCGTTCCATTGCGTGATCAAAAGATCTTTGTTTTCTAAAGTGAGGGGATGGCCATAGCCACCTAGCACATACAGTGTCTTGAGATTGTTGGCGATGGACAATGCGGTTGTGGCAAACATGTTGGCGCTCATTACGTAAGACATATCACTCCTCCTGTGTTTTCCTGATTATACCATGAACATCTAGAGCAAAACCATTGCAAATGAAGGAGAGGGGTTGTAGACTATGTGCGTTGGAAAGGGGCGTATGGGAAATGCTGGAGGTAATGATTGAAAATTTCTGGACGATATTTATGCAAGGAGTGACGACAACGCTTCCCTTGGCGTTGGTTTCATTTAGCTTGGCGCTTGTCATTGCCATCCTTTCGGCGCTTGCCAGGTATGCCAAGATTCCCGTATTGACGCAATTGATACGTCTGTATGTGTGGTTGATCAGGGGTACACCGCTATTGGTGCAGCTGATGATAGGATTCTATGGCGTTAGTTCCCTGGGATATCGGGTAAATCCCTGGGCGGCAGCGATTGTGGTGTTTGCCTTGAACGAAGGGGCGTATTGCTCGGAGACAATGCGTGGCGCATTGGAATCCGTTCCTGCGGGACAATTAGAGGCAGGGTATTGCGTGGGCATGAACTATATGCAGATCATGTGGCACATCGTCTTGCCACAAGCGATGCGCACAGCATTGCCATCGCTGATGAACAGCTTGATCTCCATGGTCAAGGACACTTCCCTTGCCTCGGGTATTACGGTGACGGAGATGTTGTATAGGTCGCAACGCATTGCAGGAAAGAACTATAAGTTCATGGCTATGTATTGCCTTGTGGCGATCGTCTATCTCATGTTCTGTACTGTATTGACGTTTGCCCAAGGGATTGTCGAGAAACGACTAGGCCGATATGGCGTTGACAAGGGGTGAAGATATGGCATTGCTGGAAATCAAGAATATACGAAAGTCTTTTGGCGATAATGTCATCCTAAGAGGCATTGACTTGACGGTTGAAAAAGGGGACGTCGTAGCAATCCTTGGACCGTCTGGCTCAGGCAAGACGACCATGCTCAGGTGCATCAACTACCTCGAAACAGCGGATGAAGGACAAATGACATTCAATGGAAAGACGTACGACCTTGCGCATACATCAAGCAAGGACATTGGTATCATCCGCAAGAGAACTGGCTTTGTGTTCCAGAACTACAACCTTTTCAAGAACAAGACAGCTTTGGAGAATGTGACGATTGGCTTGACAGTCGCCCGAAAAACCCCAAGGGAAGAAGCGGAGAGAAGGGGCATGGAGCTGTTGGAAAGGGTTGGCTTGGCCGATAAGGCAAAACATTACCCAGGACAGCTTTCCGGTGGCCAACAACAGCGTGTTGCGATTGCCAGGGCAGTTGCGGCCAAGCCAGATATCATCTACTTTGACGAACCCACTTCCGCCCTTGATCCAGAACTCATTGGCGAGGTTCTCCTCGTCATGAAACAATTGGCAGACACAGGCATGACCATGATGGTCGTGACACACGAAATGGAATTTGCGAAGAATGTCTCCAGTCATGTCGTGTTCATGGAACATGGCGTGATTGTGGAAGAAGGAACTTCCGAAGAATTCTTCAATCGGCCAAAGAATGATCGAACAAAGGAATTCCTGCGTCTTGAACAGGATTCCGTATTGTCTAGTAACAAAGGAGTGTAGAAAGACATGAAAAACGTATTGAAAACAACAGCTATCCTGGCACTTGCGCTATGCGCATGTGCATCACCTTCCAGTGCCCAGACGGCAACATCCGGAAGCGCCAAGGATCATTTGGCGGAAATCAAGGAAAGAGGCACATTGATTGTTGGCCTAGAAGGAGATTGGCAGCCCTTCTCCTTCGAAGATGACAACGGTATAATCGTTGGCTACGATACCGATGTCGCAACCGAAATCGCAAATAGAATCGGTGTTGCGGCAGAGATCGTCCCCACGGCATGGGAGGGCTTGTTGGCAGGATTAGAAACTGGTGTCTTTGACATGGTGGTAAATGGCGTCGACGTAACCCCTGATCGAGAAGAAACATTCACATTCTCCGATCCATATGCCTATGACAAGACCGTCCTCATTGTCAAAGAAGATAATGAGGAAATCAAGCAATTCGAAGACTTAAAAGGCAAGTTGACATCCAACTCCATTGGCTCCACGTACATGGAACTTGGCGAGAAATACGGCGCTGAGGTCAGAGGCGTGGACACCCTTGCGGAAACCCTGGAACTCGTGAAAAACGGCACCGTAGACGCAACAATCAATGCGAATACATCCTTCCAAGACTACATGAACACGGTTGGTGGCCCATTCAAGGTGGTCGATGCTTCTGACACAGTCAAATATGCTATTCCGATGAGAAAGCTTTCGGATGGCTCCAACGATGCATTTGTTGCGGCGGTAAACCAGGCATTGAATGACATGCGTGCCGATGGCACGCTGAAAGAACTGTCCATCAAGTATTTTGGCGAAGACTTGACAAACGAATAGATGCAATATCAAGGGCTTGAAAAAGCCCTTTTTATGGCGTTGAAGCAATGAATCCATTGCATGCTTGCGATCTATAAGTGAATCTGATGGGTCGGCACATTGATTCCGTTTGATTTGCCTGTTGATTGATAGTAATATAATGGGCGGAAAGAGGGATGAACTCACAGACTCGGTGCATATACTCAAGCACGACACAGCATTGACGCAGGAAGAGCATCGCTTGATTGATGCCTATAATACGAGACAGTATGATGCATTTGCCGGAGGAAACGCATGAAGAAAACAACACTGATCCTAACACTTGTGTTATGGCTAATGGGATGTAGTCCATCCCGCTTTGGCACTGAAGCGGAAGATGGCATTATCACTGTGACGGCTGAAACTGCCCAAAGCAGCGGCGTAACCCAGCCGTTTGAAAGCACCGATGACTACGTAAAGATTACATCCACCTTACAGGAAGGAATCCTGTATCTGGATTTCTATTCGGATGCAGAGATGACTAACCTCGCATGGCAATACACGGCGGAGGGAACCAGGGAACACATTGCGCCGCTAGTCCCTGGCTCCTATGCCGTTCATACCTCCACGGGGGAAAGAGTGACAGGGACATTGCGGATAGAGGGATGGCAGAACCCTTGAACAAAGCCGCAGGGGGATCATCCCGATAGAGAAGAGTGGCATGGCCAAGAATAATTCTGGAGCCATTTGCCTAGACCAAGAGACACAGCAAAACAACACGGTTCCTTAAGAGAACCGTGTTATGTGTTTTTCCCATGGCTTGCCTTAGCAACCCGTAAGGCTTCTGCCACCATCGACGGTAAAGATGCTGCCAGTGGAGTAGTCGCTGAAGTGTTCCACCACGGCAAGGGCGCAAGCCGCAATCTCCTCCGCCTTCGCAATCCAGTGCAACGGCACCTTGGACACGGCTATCTGGGCAAGTTCAGGGTGAACAATCATTCTGGCATTCATCGGTGTATACACCGCTCCATATGAAAGACCAAGGACACGGATGCCTCTGTCCGCCAAGTCAAGAGCCATTTCCTTGGTGAGCATTTCAATGCCCGCCTTGGCAGCGTCATAGGCATATGTGTTCTTCCTGGGAACAGAACTATGCACCGAAAGCATGTTCAACACGACACTGCCATCGATCATGTGTTCCGTAAACACCTTGCAACAGATAAATGTCCCGATCAGGTCGATATTGATCACCTTCCGGAAGTCTTCTGTCGTTGTTTCCGCAAACGGTGCCTGGGTTTGCACAGCTGCGTTATTGATCAGTATATCGATATGATCGTGCCTTGCCAGGATTATCCGCAGGGCATTTTCGATATCGGGTTCATTGCTGATATCAGCGTGAAGATAACAGAAAGTATCACCCATTTCCTCCTGCAATTTCTCTCCCTCCGCATCATCTACATCAATGCCATAGATAAATGCCCCTTTGCCCACAAATTGCTGCACCATGGCTTTACCGATACCTTTGGCAGCGCCAGTAATAACCGCCACACGATTATTGATATCCATATTGTTCTCCTTTCGTACAGTAAGATTATACCATCTTCCTAGATCAAGGAAAAGTGACATAAATCAGAATCTAATTCAGATCTCTGATTAATATCTATACTTGGATGCACAAATAGGTAGAGTTTTGCATTGTCTGCCTACTGTTATATGTGAAACGATTGTAAATATCAGTTCCAGTATATGAACAACTCGGTTCATAAGAACCATCCTCACAGTAAATCCTTTACGATCTTTGCATAAGTTCAGGTTCTGTTTCTAACAATATCTCAACCAGTACCTTATAATCCAGGTATTGGATGCCATACTCCCCTTTGTGAATCATGGTCGCAAGTTTGCTATTATAATAAATGTCCATTGCCTCTTCAAGAGAAATCCTCTCTTTTTCAGCAAGGAAGGAGATGATTCGTTCTTCGAGATTCTCCTGATATACTTTTTCCAATAGATCCTCATTCATCGTTTACACCTCCTGAAATGACTTGAATTTCAGTAACCTATCAATAGCTTTCTGTGTGATAAATGCAATTTGGTCATATGTGGGATATACCTTGATTTCTTTCAAGGCTCTTTCTTTGTCCCAAATCCCGCTATGATACATATCTACCACTCGAAAAACACGGTCATCCGCAACTTTACCGATTATAAGGTCATATTCCTTATATCCAGTCTTACCGTCACGGCATTCGCAGACAAAATCAATCCATTCCATCAAGTCGGGATCAAATGTTTTGACTTTTAATCCATCTGTTTTTTTCGCCATCTCGTAGATGTTCATGATTGCCTTGCCGTTGTCGAGAAAAGCTGCTTTTCTTCTTGCCCATTGCATTGCTTGTTTGCGAACTGATGTTACATAAAATCCTTTGCCGAAATCCAGCGGACGATAGGAATGATTGACATCTGGCTTAACAACTGTCACTATTGAGCCGTGGTAAACAATCATACGCTCACCCCTCTGATGCCAAGATATTCTTTAATATCTTCTACGATATAATCTGTTCCTTGGGTATGAAGAATTTCGTAATGTGGAACCAGATAATTATCTATACAGCCAGATTTATGCAATAGTTGATATACATCAGATGGAGCTTTGCTCCACTTGTTTGCACAGGCATGAATCATATAAATGACAAATGAGAAAGATTCTTTATTCATCAAAAAGCACCTCCTGTTCTAGATTCTGATGAAGCATTGGTATCTTCTTTGCATGGATAGTATATCATATACGGTGGTAAACTACAAACAAGAGATTTTTCCCGCATTTATTCAAGCTGTTGTCTACAACACGTCAATTTCTGGGGTTCGCAACTGCAAAGCGCTGTTCAATGCACAGGCGCACTTTCTTTCTGCGCGGTATGCCTACAACAACCAGCAGAAACACAACAACGATGAAAATCCTGCCCTATTCCAGAGAGAATGTCAAGTTCTTTTCTGCCAAAAGATAAAAAAGTCAGCTTTTGTATATCTTTCCGTTTGACATTAACCGTATCCTGATGAATATAAGTCATCCAGTCCCTAACATTAGACATCGGTAAATTCAACACTATTGTGACACCGAATACAGATAACACAAATTATTTTTGGGGGTTTCATAAGAACCATCCTAACAGTAAATCCTTTCCATTTACCAGAATTTCTGGAAGAAATAACTTGCTATTCTCCCCGAGTAGAGTGGTATATACACATGCCGAAAGGCACAGAACACCTGGCAGGGAGAACAAAGCTATGACCACATCCAAAGCCTGATCCGCCACGGCACACAGCTTCGCGGGGAGGACGGAAGCCTGCCACACAGGGGCTATAACACAGTCACCTACGATCTGGTCCTTCTAGGGATCGAAAGTGAGCTTTGGCTGGCCATTTGGAAGGACGGTCACAAAGGGACCTTCGGATCTCTTTTGCGTACATGTTCCTTGCACACATAAGCCACAACACGGGCTTTGATAGTCCTTGATGCGCGAAACATGCTTAAAATGGCGTTAACAAAAGATTGTAAACTAATTCAAGCAGAATAATTGATTAAATTCTCTTAGTGTGTTACAATGGACACGTAAGACAGGAGGTGGGCAAGATGAAATTGCTTAGAGTGAAGGCAAGTCACTTCAAGAACTGCTGCGATAGCTTTACGATAGATCTGACATCGAAGTCCAGGAAGACAGCAGAGGACAAAGAGTATGAACTCCAGGAGATCGCACCAGATCTGCATGTGTTCAATACCGCTGCTTTTATCGGAAAGAATGCATCTGGTAAAACGACGGCTATCGAGCTGCTAGATTGTGCCTATTCCATACTGGGAGATTTCCGACTGGAGGGAAAGCATTACAGTTATGACGGAGTGGAGCTGGAGATTACTTTTTTCCATGACGGATACCTGTATCGGTATGAGACTGCGCTTTCGTCTGGAAACACCATGGGCAATCAGGCCAGCTTTCAGAACGAGCGCATCTTCCAGAAAGAATTCTTCAAGACCAATGCAAAAGAGATCTTCGAGGATGACGGCTATGAGGAGCTGACGAATCTGGGCGATTTGCCAGAGGATACTTCTAATGTGTTCTTTATCCTGAAAAAGAAAAAGACGAGAGCAGTATTCTTCGATAGTTACAGCGGCGGAGCAGATACCTATCTGCTGCTATTCCGTGCCTTGAAGAATTACGATATCGGCATGGATGTACTGGCAAAGATCATCCGCATCTTTGATGAGATGATCAAAGAGCTGACCCGGATCGATGATCACAACTACCGTGTGATGACCGAGAATGGGGAGCGGATCATGTCGGATACACAGCTGATCTATTTCCTTTCCAGTGGTACAACCAAGGGCGTCCTTTTGTACACTTTGATGGTAGCCTCGCTGAAAGAGGGATTTGATCTGCTGATCGACGGGGTGGAGAATCATTTCCACAAGACGCTGGTGGAAAATATGATCAGCTTGTACAAGGATAAGAGTGTAAACCGCAACAATGCGACGCTGATCTTTACAACGCATTATTGCGAGGTGCTGGATCAGATGGGCAGGCAGGATAACATCTGGATCTGCAATACCAACAGCCACATCCATCTCACCAATATGTATGAGGACTATCATATCCGTCCGGCGCTGCTCAAGAGCAAGCAGTATTACAGTAATGCCTTCAGGACGGCTGTTAATTATGAGGATCTCATGGCGCTGAAGAAGGTGCTGAAGCAACGAAACGGCTGATCATGTGCGAAGGTCCTAATGAACTGACTCTGATCAATATCCTGCCGGAAAATGATGCTCTGGTTTTCTCGGAGGATGATCAGCTGGGCTTGACGGCTTTCCACGCGAGACAGATCAAGACAAACGCCCAGGTACGACTGGCTTTAAATATGTACTTCGGCAATGAC
>OMYM01000110.1 GCA_900315225.1 uncultured Erysipelotrichaceae bacterium
AATGAGAAGTTTCAGCTTCTTGGTATTCACAAACAGTCTGCCTATCAAGACAAAGACGAACAATTAGGCTCTGCATTCTATATCCCATGCAGATGCTACCATGCGTTGATTGCTACAAATGGTTTGTCGCCTGTATATGAGTTTGACTTATCTACCTTCAATCCGTTCAAGGATGACATCTTCACATTCGATAATAAAGGGGCCATGCAAGATCTAGAGGCACTGCTTGGAGCTATGGCACTGATGCAGGCAGGGTTAATCAAGAAGAATCCGAAAGAGATGTTTGAAGCTTTTCAGGAAAAACGGAAGTGCGCCAAAAAGGTGATGCCTGATATATTGAAAAGGGAAGACTGGGCAAGGTTTGCCGAATTTCTGTTGGCGGCTAAGCTTTTGAAACCTGAAGAGATAGATGATTATGATGTAGACAAGATAGTACCTCACTTCCAATATGTCTATTCTGAAGAAGATTTTGATATGTTGGATGCACGAAAATGCTTGAATATAAACCAGATGGGAAAGTTCTATGGCGTAGGCTGCATCTATGTTATTGGTGGCATCAAAAGCAAGACATGCACGTATGATGTACTACCAGGGAAAAAGGTGCCAGACATTAGTAACGCTACCAGCAGTGAGGAATTTGATATTGCAGACGGCGGTGCTAAATGTATGAATAACCTAACATTCGTGAATTGCCATCTGTTTCGGGATGTAATGGAACTTAACGGTCCAACCCTGAAAGATTTGGGAGGTAAGGAATTGGAAACGTATCAATCACTTTTAAATGAAAAGGTTTATGGTTGAAGAATTGATTTACAGGAGTATAAAGAGAGATGTCTTCGGTATAGATTCCGACATCGATGTGTTTGTCACAAAGGTGCTGGATGAGCATACGTTGTCTTTAAACTGGAAAGCTATTAGAAACCATGTGGCGCGAAGCCAGTTTGACCTTGATGATGAGTTTGAACGATGGAATTTTTATCTGTTCTATGTGGTAGATACCCCCACGATAGACCTCAACCTTAAATACGAGATAGAGCATGATACTGTTTCATCAAGGAAGATGGTGGTTGATGCCAGCGTGGTGGATGATGAACTGTGCGACAATCTTGTGAAGAAATTCATTAAGTATGATATTGAGAATAAGGAGCAGAAGTTCAATAAGTTTTTTACAAAGAATGAGCTGGTTGAACGGATTGTTAATCGCATAAAGGAGGACTTGGAATGAAAATAAAACAGGTAGAGATAGATTCTTTCAGGTTGTTTGATGATGAGAAAATACCCTTCGTGAACCCTCATCATCAAGACGAATGTGCCAACTTGGTAGCCATTCATGCACCCAATGGATTTGGTAAGACCTCATTGTTTGATGCGATTGAGTTTTGTGTGACTAACAACATCCAAAGACTGAAGCATGTCAATTCATTTAAAGAAGATGTGAAGTCTGATCAGGCACAGAATGACTTCAGTAGTTTTATTCATAATAAAGACAATCCAGACAAGGAAATAGGTATTAAGATAACCTATGAAGATGGTACACGCAAGGAGAGAAAGGTTTCACCTGATGATGAGATGAAATTGTTGAAGGGCGACCCTGAGAACGGCTATTTCAGCGAAGTGATGCTTTCGCAAGACTGGTTTACCCGGTTTTTGTCAGCGAACGATGCCACACAAAGGTTTGAGATTTTTACCAAGAATTTTGAGGATACTAATGGGCTGTTGGAGTATTATGAGCAGATGAAAACAGCGCACAGGGTATTGAGAAATCAAATCGCAGATAGAAACAAGAAGATTGCTACAGAGAAGAAGGAACTAAAAGAAAAGATTGACGAAAAAATTGTAGAACATCTGTCGGAGGCTGTTGAGAAAATGGCAGAGGCAGGTGTTGAGATAAGGTGGAACAGAACTATTAGTGACAAACAGATCGAGGATCTTTCCCTGCAAGGGGAACAGAGAAGATTCGAGACTGATGAGGAACTGAAGAATTCGCGTGCAGTTGTCGGAAAGATCGAGAAGGCAAAAAGCGGGCAGGATGGACTGATTGGCCTAGGCGAACTTGCGGCTGTATTGAGCCAAATAGCAAAGTTGGTAAGAAAGAGTAAAGAGATTCAGGCAAAACTGCAAAAAATACAAACTCTGAAAACACTTATAGAGACGATAGGGAAACTGAATGCAGAGTTAGTAAAATGTGAGGGTGTCCGCAAAGAATTGGACTTTTTGATACAGAGATACCCTGCATATAAAAAGATTGCAGAGGAAATTATAGAAGAAACCAGACAACGTGATATTAAAGTAAATGAACAGGAACTGTTGAATGGTAAAATAAGTGCAAAAGGACAAGAACTGAACGATGTACAGGATCAACATGGCAACCAGACAAAGGAACGCGACGGCTGGAAGAACAAAAAGGAAAGTCTGAAAGACGAATACGCTAAATATCAGGCATTGCTGACACAGATAAAAAAGTCTAACGAAGATGAGCAGAAAGAAAACCAGAAGCTAAGCCAGCTTGCCCCCAAGATGGAAGAGCAGGAGAAGGAAAGCCAAAGGTTGGCGAGTATGTATACAATAGTACATCGTGGAGCCGTGACTATTGAATTGGATGATTATAAGGAAGAATCCAAACGTATAATAGCCCTTGCCCGAACAAAGAAAGAAAAAACGGCTCTGGCTGACAAATTAGGGCAAACCATCCAAGAGCAGCAACGCTATATGGGGCAGGTAGAGGCACTGGTTGTCAGCGCCAGAGAGATGGCCGTTACACTGAAATCAGGCGTGTGTCCATTATGCGGGCAGAACCATGGTCAGGTGGATTCACTCCTTGCAGCCATTGAGGGTAACAAGTCTATCTCGAAAAGTATAGAAGATACCATCAAACTGAAGGTCGAGACAGAGCAGGAGATAGAAAAACTGAAACAGGAAAGCAATAACCAGTATCGTCAACTTGAAGATAAGATACAGGAGCGAATTACTATAGCCAATACCGCTATAGAGAAGCTGAAGGATGAAAAGAAAGAGATAGATGAGGCTATAGCAAAGACCCGCCAAATACGACAAGCTACTGTGGAAATGATTTCTATGAAGTATAGCCAGTTTGAAAACCTCACCGAGGTGCAGGTGCTGGCTATCTATGAAGAAAGGCTACAACAAGCAGAAAAACAATTGGCAGAAGCAGCAAAGCGGAAAGACGAAATTGCAGCGGCATTGAACAAACTGCGAACTGACCATCAGCAGTTGACACAACAGATTGACGGAATGAACAAAGCTCTGTTGGCAAAGCAAAACCAACTAGATTATGCAGACTATCAGCGCAAGCTCAACGAACGCGGTGAAAAGGATGCAACATTAGAATTATGGCAGCAACAGTACGATGAAATTAATAAGGCAATAGCTTCGTATAAAGAGAAAATAACAACAGCAGGAGAAGATAAGATTAATATGGAGGAAAATGGTGTCTTGCTGACAGAAGAGACCGTTTTGACTGCACAATCGGTTAATTATTCAACGGTTAAGAATGCATTGGAAACTCAATATTTCAAGACCATCCAATTTGTGAAGGAGGACTGTAAAGTAAAGAATGTTGAGACAGAAACTACTCCAGATATTATATTGCAAGAGGTTGAGAAAACCAAGAAACACTATGTAGAATTGATAGATGTCTGCGAGAATAGAAGTAGACTATTGGCTGCCTATATGAATCTGCTGAAGAGTGCGGAGCAATATAATGGGCAGCAAAAAACAAAGAAGAGGATAGAAGATTATGAAAAACAGATAGGGAGATTGGAAAAACGTCAGGAAGATATTGATACAGAGATAGAAAAACTGAAGAGCTATCTAGAAGAGTTTGTCCAGTCGTACTTCCAGTTGGATTTGATAAACAGACTTTATAACACGATAGACCCGCATCCCAGCTATAAAAAGGTGCGTTTTGAGTGTGACTTTAACCAGAAGAAGCCCAAGTTGCTTGTTATCATGGAGTCGGTCAAGGACGGAAATGACAAGATCGTACCCAACCTCTATTTGAGTACGGCACAGATTAATATCCTGTCGTTCTGCATCTTTATGGCCAAGGCCATGTTTGCCAAGTCTGATGATGGTAAGGCACTTGACTGCATATTCGTAGATGATCCAATACAGGCTTTGGATGACATTAATATACTATCGATGATAGACCTGCTGAGGAATGTGGCATTTACATTGAATAAGCAAATTGTCATTACGACGCATGACCAGAACTTCTTTAACTTGCTTCAGAAGAAAATGCCGCAGGACAAGTTTAACGCTTGCTTTTTGCAACTGAAGGAACGCGGGAAGTTTTCGGTGTATGGCGATAAGATAGATTAGGGGGACAGATCAGGGGATTTCTAAGAACAAAGCATTCAACGAATGAAACAGAACAGAGTCGGCCATGTCCCAGAGAAAACGAATGTGTTCTGAAACAAATAAAATTTGTTGATAGCACTACGGTAACCCCTCAAAAAAGTGGGTTACCGTAGTAAAATAACGCATTTTTCTTTTTCTTTCCAATATAATTTATTATCTTTGCAAAAAAATTGCGAGCTCGGGCTGCACCTCAGCAATTGAAATTCATTTCATTGCGTTCGGTTTGCACCGACCT
>OMYM01000093.1 GCA_900315225.1 uncultured Erysipelotrichaceae bacterium
CACTGCGTCGAGCTTGTAGGTGGGTTGGCTGATGAACATCGTGCCGAAGATGGAGTCTTTGAACTGCACATTCACCTCTTTCTTCTCTGGTTCCTTCTTGTCGTTCTTGTCGTTCTTGTTGTTCTTGTTGTTTTGGACGTTTTTGTTGTTCTTGGAGGGTGCCTTGGTGCTGCCCGCCTTCTTCTTTGATGGCTTTCTTGCGTTTGCGCTCATGAAATGGCCTCCTTATGGTAAAAACATACTTGTGCAGTTGCGGGGATGCAATGGAAAGAGGGGAAAAACTGCGGGAAAGGGCAAAAAAGTGGCTGAATTCCAAAACGATTGTGGTTTTCTGAAAATTACAACACACAGTGTGCATAAATATAGGGCGCGCTAGGGGAATCCCGCACCATTATTCAGGTGATGGGTAGCTTTGGCGCGCAAAGAAAAAAGCGCATATGCGCTTTTTTCGTTGGTTAGTTAATGTTTCTTGCGGGCAAGCATTGCGAGCGCAGCAAGGGCAATAACCGTACCACTCACCTTGAACAGAGTGGTGCCCATGCCGCCGGATTCTGGCAGCTGGTAGCCGCCGTTATCGCGGTTGATAATGAACTGTCCATCAATGATGTAGTCCTTGCTTGTTTCGATCATTCTCTCGATGTCAGATACGTATTGGACATCAGGCGCATCGTTCTCGGATAGAGTGTAATGGCATTCCTTGCCTGAGGGATCGAATTTTGCCAGGTTGGCAAAATGGAACTTGTTAACAAAGTCAACCGTTTCCACATAACTGAGCGTTGTGGCTGGTCCAACGATTTCGAATGGCGCATCGGCATCGTTTGTATGCTTGATGGTGAACGTCTGTTCGAACGATTCATCAAGTGTACCGCTTTCCACGTTGTCGCCAATATACCTGTGCAAGGTGACGCTAATGGCTTCATCTACATTCCATTCACGCTTGTTTCCAGAGGCATCAAACCATGTTTTTGCGAAAGAGAATTCTTTGGTTTCAATAATATTGACAACGCCAAGGGTTCCAACGTTTCCTGCGACATATTGTTTTTCATCGCTTGCTTCGGTTGGGATTGTTGCGGTTTCGTCCTTGTTGGCGGCGTAGTATGCGTTCTTTGCGCCGCATGACACAATGTCTGCGACCGCATTGTCAATGACTACGCCTTGTTCCTCGATCCAATAGAATTGGTGATTTGGCATTCCTTCGAAGGCGATACGCCAGTTGTTTTCACTGTTTAAGAGGTATCCACCGGTTTCGCCGATGGTGGTGTAATAGATGCCTAAGTCTTCAAAGTCCGCAACGATTTCCTCGGGGTTTGACTTGTCATCGCTATCACTGCAGAAGAGCTTGACCAAGACGGGTTTATGATCGTCCTCACTGCCGCCAACCCACTGTTTTTCAACGATTAGCGGAGGACCAGTGACGTTTTGCACTTCTATGACGGTTGTCTCAGATACAGGGTGGGTTTCATCGCCCAAGCCGCTGAATACAGGGGTATAGCCTTCCGGAATATCGATTTCCTTGAAATAATAGTTCCAAGGATCGCCTTTGCCATCAACATGCTCAAGATTCTTGATTGTCTCGGTGAAGTTCTTTGTTTCGTCTTCGTCTTTGTGTAACACAACGGTTTGAACCACTTCATCGCCAAGAGTGTATGTGTAGCTGTAGTGCTTTGTATGCTCTAGGCCGATGACGAATTGGCCTGGCTTGTCGAGGTTGTTGAATTCGTATTTCGACTTGGATTCCAACTTCAGTGTGACAACGCCATTGATAATGTGGCTCTTAGTGACCAGATAGGACACTTCGGCGCTAGTTGAAGGATCGGGAACAAGATTGTTCTCTTCATCCCTCTTGTTTGTTGTTTGCATTCTACCTACGGTGTCGATCACGGTTCCGCTGGAATCAACCACGTTGACATTGGTAGCAGGGCTTTCCTCTGGATTGGTCGACATGTCATGGTATCGCAATTCATAGTCTTTGATGTATATTTCATCGCCGACATAAACGTTGTTGATGCTCCAAAGCTCTTGTGGGTTGTATTGGTCTTGGTCGACCAAGCGCACTCTACAGGATTGAGGCAGGATTTCATCGCCATGCGATGAAATGTTTCCCGCCCTGTGCAGCTCGAATGATGCGCTATCGGGCGTTGTTCTTCCTGAAGGCCATGACTTGATAAGCGTCAGGGAGATCGTGTCCTTGGCGTTGTACATTTCCGTGATGCTATCGGATTCAGGCTTTTCCAATCCCTTGGAGTCAGCGGCTTCTTCAACAGCATTGTCTTTGATTGAGCTTCCTCTAGGCGTGCATTTTACACGATAAATGGTAGTGTCAATTTCGTAGCCAATGGGAGCCTTTGTCTCTTTCATGAAGAAGTTGCGCAAAGGGGTTTCTTCCACTGGAATGTCCTTGAAAAGGACAGAGCCATCCTCGCCCGATATGGCGACATATGGGTTGCTGTTTTCATCCAATGCGACATTTGTGCATGCTGGATCTGTATACAGCGTGTACTCTGCGCCAGGAAGGGCATGGGGCCATTTGTGATTCATGGGAAGATCCCTTGCTTCTTCGTCATACTTGGTGAATGCGATATCGGCAACCTTTCTAGCAAACGGCAGGTTGATGTCCATTGCTAGATTTGAGTAGCAACCGCCTCTTTCCATGTAGAACACCTTTAGCGTATGGGGAACATCAGGATCGATGGACCAGGTTTTTCCTTGTGCTGCAAAGATATCCTGTAGCTTGATGTGCGAAGTTCTTCCTTCTTCGGTTGATTCCTTTTTCTTGACGACCGTAGCGTTTTCGTCAACATATGTTACGTTTTCGCCTTTATTGTTAAATGTGTTATAAGTGGAGATAATTGTGCCAACATCAATGGCCTTGTCGACCTCGACATATCCTTCTGTGAAATTGATCTTTCCTTTCAATGGATTATGTACACCGCCAACGTCCATGACAAGCACGTCATCGACAAACACCCACATGTCATCGTCGCCAGAGAAGTTGAATTCGATTGGTCGTCCTTGTCTGTCATACTCCGAAATCATGTAGAAGGTTCCTTCGACCTTCATGCCAAAGTGGTGGTTGTAGTATCCTGGCGCATTGCCGTTATTGGCTTTTGCGCCATCGCACCAGCTGATATATTTGCCATGGATGCATCGATGGGTGCTGTCGTATGGGTCGAATGGGAAGAAACCAACGCCCCAATCACTGCCTTCCTCTGGGAATGTATCGCACAGAACAAATTGCTTATTGGGATTCTCCGCAATATTTGGATTAAAGTATGCGTAGTTATCGTTGCTGTTGTAGAAATACTTCTCGTTTTCGAACTGAAACAGGGCGGTCACATCGGAATAGACTTTCTTTGCGCCATCAATCTCTTCTTCATTAAACAGGTATGCCAGGCTTTCGTTGCTAGATGCGACGGTGTCATAATGCCTAAGGACAGGGTAGCCATCCTCTCCAAGCATAGGTTCCACGATACCTTGCGCCGCATAGTCCCAGCTGGTGAAGTTGTTTGCGCCAAGCCGCACATTGCCATCTAGGGAAGTGTTGGAATTGTCTTCCCAAGGCGTTTTGCCATAGGAATAAAATTTCAAGGCATGCCCTTGGTTAATGCCGGCACCATTCCAGTTTGTGCCATTGAATCCATTGTCAGATTGATAGCCAAAGGAGGTGACGTGACCTTGCCAATCGGTATTTCTTTGCATGTCTTTGTCAAGGCTATTGGCCATGTAGTCTAGCTCTACTGGTCCATAGTCGAACAAATCGATCTTGATTCCATCCAGGCGCGTATCTCTGCCAAGGAATTCCTCTCCCTTAGGGTAGGGGTATTCACCCATGGCATCCGTCACCTTGATTGTGATGATGGTTCCATCCCTTAACGTGAGAACAAGTTCTTCTTCGCTTTCAAACGGCTGCAAGGACAATAGAATCCAATCAACCGAGTAGACGATATCATCGTAATCCCCGTCAAGTATTTCCATTCCATTGGCTTCCTTCAGGGAGCCAATGGATGTGTCGGCGTCTATTTTTTCCACCTTGACCAGCGATTCGTTTGAGAATGATACGTTCTCTATGTCATAGACGCTGATGCGTCCATTGACATTCTCAATGGCTAGCGCATCAAGCAGGGAACTCAACCGCAAAGCAGAACCTCCCGCTAGATTGTATTCCAGTCCATCGTAATGGAAATCCACTGTGTAGACGATGCCAAAGACGGAGAATCCATCGGTGGTGAAGGTAACGGTCAGTTCTTGTTCATCGTGTATCTCGGATTCCATCTCGGTTGGTGCGTCTGTGCCAAAGTGAAGGACACTGACTGATGTGTCGTCTGTGATCTCTTGGTAGTTGTTCAGGGTTAGCGTGACGGTTGTGTCGCCTGTTGGTTCACCTTCCTCCATGTCTTTTTGAAGCGGGGTGATTTCGAAGAAGCGCGCGTAGACCGCTGTTGTGCCAAGTTCTTTCTGTGCTTGCGCAAGAAGAGCGGCGTATTCCTCGTCTTCCTCTGTGATCTCACGGGTTACCACGTTAGGTAGCTTCTTTGCATCTTCCCGCTTGTCGTATTGAAGCGTGACTGCGTAGTCGTTATTTTCTGCCACAATCTCGCTTGCGCCAGCGATTCCAAGTGTTGATTGAATTGAATCGATGAGCGAATCATCTTTCTCATAGCATGCATCGCTATGGACATGCGCGCTCAGCCCGCACGTCAACTCCTTGTGCGCGGGGGTGATACACGCATCGGTGTGCGAATGCTCTTGCTTAGTGCAGGTTAATTCATTGACCTCCTTGTAGCATGAGACTTCATGCTCGTGGTTGATATCGCAATCCAGGACAAATATATCCTCGTAGCAGTCTTCACCGTGCGTGTGTTCCTCCATGCCGCATGTGATTGCTTCGGGAACCAATGTATAGCAGCTTTCTGTATGCTCGTGTTCCTCCAAGCCGCATACGCGTTTGCCTGACATGGCGGAAACATTGCTGCGTAGTTGAATGGTAGTGATCGCCATTGTTATGATGGACAGGAATATGATCGCCAAGGTCCATCTCTTTTTTTGCTTGTTTCGCTTGATGTATCTTCTTTTCATTACATCCAATTTGCTTTGTGACATAGTATGCTCTCCTATTCTCCCCTCTTATGCGATAAACTTCGCTAGTCGAGTCACAGGGACTGGCCGTGATACAGCCACCTATCCGACTGCCATGCCTGTTCATTCATATCCCTTTTGATGAATGAGCAGGCAATGCAATGACAGTGAACGTGAAGCAAGAAACCCCATGAATTTCTCAAAGAAGGAAACCCATGGTGCTATTCTTAGGCACGGGAATATTCCGCACGCAGAACATTCGATATTATACAGCAATAATCTTTTGAGTACAAGGAATAATGAAATGTATACGTATTAATGACAAAGAATCAAAAGGAACAAAGGCAAAATACTATTATTATGATTTATTATCACATTGAAAATAATGAATATTACATTTGTAATAGTTGACAAGGCAACAATATAATTGAATAAAATATCTATGATCACATAACGATATAACTATTTTTTGAACTGTGCAATAAGGCATAGAAAAAGAAGACCAGCTTCTCTATGAACAGTTTGTTCACAGAAGACTGGTCTATCTTGTGTTACAGCATTTTCTATGTGCTACAAATGGGAATTACGCTGATTCTTTCCATTGCCTCTTTATCACAATTCCAACGCCTGCAAGGATTGTTAGGATGCAGCCGATGAGATAGATAAGAGATGTTCCAGAACCACCCGTGTTCGGAAGGGCAACGCCGGCTTCGTTTTCAATGAAGAATGAGTTGTATGCATCCTCATTCTTAGACATGAGAGAGTTGGTGTTCTCTAGAGAAGCCGTTCCAGAAGAATCAATGGTAATGTACCATGCAGATTCAAACCGGATGTATCCTTCTGGCGACTTCCGCTCTTCGAGCTTGTATCTGCCAGGTTTAAGGTTGGTGAAAGTCGTTTTTCCTGTAGTAGCATCTACAGTTTGCTCCTCCGATTGATATGCATCGGATCCTGTGTAGTTGTAGTCGTTGTCATCGTTCACTCTGGTCAACTGGAATACTGCGCCACCGAGTACATGCTCACTGTCTTTGTATCCCTTTTCCACTTTAATGACCTCTAGATCCCCCGTAGGTTCTCCGTTTGTAATGTTGGTGCCGCTGTTGTCAACGACTATGGTCACTGGATAAGACGGAGCATCTGGTTTATCGGGATTTGCCGTATAAGAGCCATCCTCGTTTTTGTTCACGGTATAGGTCACCATATCTTCGCCAGTACCAATGGTAAAGCTTGTTTCGGTCACATCGTAGATGTATTGACGACCTTGCTGGTCATACATAGGCACGTCTTGGTATGTGAAGGTTATAGAAGATTCTAATTTCCTCCATTTCGGCTGTAAGTTGACCACATTTTCATCCTGACCAATGGTCACAACTTCAGGTTCAGAGGTCGTGATGTTTTGACCATCTATGATTTCAACAGCTCTTGTGAGAGTCAGTATCGGATTCGCAGGATCTGTCAACCCTCTGATGTTCCAAGTCTTTGTACCACTAATGTTTGTGGTAATTAGGTGATTGGTAAACGTGGTTTCTCCGCTGGAATAGCTGTCATCCGCAAAGTCACCATAATACAGATGTACCCATTCACTGGTGTTATGAGGCGCAAGGGTGACGCTTCTTTCGGTATCGGATTCTGTAACAGTGAAGCTTATAGAATCCGTGCCCACATCAAACGTTCCAGATCCACTGACATAGGTCTTGGCTCTGCCTCCAATCTCACCTCTGTATTTTTCATTGATTAGTTTGACTTCCTCGTCTGTTGGAACTCTGTGTGTCCAGATCAGATAGGTGCTATTCTGCGATAGCCTAATCACACAATAAGCAAGGTCAATATCCGAGGCTAATTGTATCGTCTTCTCCGCTGCCTCAGCAGGTGTGATTTGTCCAATCTCATTTACTGTTCCAAGGCTATAAACTGTGTCGCTGAAGCTGTTAGATACGGTGTAACCGTGAGGAGGATTCTCCTGGGCTCTGTAGAGAATGAGATTTCCGTGTTCATCATAAACAGGGATATCGTCAAAGTTATATGTCCAGTTGTTTCCCGAATCCACTATCCACTCGTATTCATTAGGCAATACCGTATAATCTCCGTACTGACCTGTGGTCGGGTCCATCAAGCTATGATACAGCTTGATGTCCAGATCCTGCACGCGGGTATGATACTGATTTTCCATGTCATTCCAGTTTTTCGTACCGGTATACGATGTTGTCAGATCATACGTTGATATGGTGTTGGTGATTGTTGTCGTATTGTCATTTCTAGTGATATTGGTTTGCAGATAGCCTGGTATATGGTCTTCGTGCCAGGAATACTGGATGGGCTCATTCTCTTCGTTGTACTTTTCAAGTTTGCTGATTTCGAATGCCCAATCATTTGTTTCAGAGAGAGTGACTGTGTGTTCGGTCATCTCCCCATCTGCCACCAAGGTCATCACAAGACTAGCAGGACGCTTTCCACTTGCGTTATTGTTGTCATTCCAGTTCTTTACAACGATCGCTGATACGGTTTCGTGGTTTTCTGCTTCTACCGTGGTGTTATCAGCTTCTACTTGATGTTCGACATCACCGACAGGACTATAGGTTGCGGTGTAATTGGATGGATAGCAGCCTGTTTCTTCGAAGTAATAGGTATAGTGATAAACAGTTTGTTCATTTTCATGAATATCACTGACTGATGTCTTCGGCAGGTTATTGATTTCCTGTATCCAATTGTCGCTCTTCCTTAGTGTGTAGATATGCTTTTCGTTTGTAAATACCATGTCTTCCTCAGCTGGCTCAGAATTGTCCCATGGCGTATAATTAGTTTCATCCGTATACGTCCGGTAAGTTTTGCTTACATAGCGCTTGAGCTGGAAAGATGCATATGCGTCAGTCTCTTTGAAACCATTCGAATCAAAGGTGCCGTCTGGCCATGATTTATGGATTTTCAGCCCCGCCAAGACTTCTTCAACATGTTCGTTACTCTTGTTGTTCGTAACGATAATATGGTAGAACCTCTCATCGCTTTCGTCCATTTGGTAATTGTCTTCTGTATCACCTGCATCATGAGGATATTGCGGCGCATAGAAGTCTTCCCCAGTTAGACCAGCGTTTTTGCTCCAGCTGCTTTCAAGGTTTCCGTTGTGCCACAGATTGTATTCCGTTTCATCCAGAGAGTAGATGATTCTGTAAAGGCTGCCAGTGGTAGGATACTCAATATATTTAGGTAGATTATAGAACGACCGTTCTTCTTCGCTTTGTCCCTTGCGGATGGTAATCGGTGCCACCCCTGCAACGGGTTGCCATTGAGTTGTGTTGGCACCTCCATATTCCGGACCGCTGACA
>OMYM01000518.1 GCA_900315225.1 uncultured Erysipelotrichaceae bacterium
ACTAAGAGATCTTAAGGATGATCTGGGTTGTTCCATCAGCGAGATGTTCATATGCGATGGGGTGATGTTTTTCAAGGATATGTCTGATGATTGTCATCTCTGTGCTGATATCGGCTTTTGCCTTTTGCGACTGTATCCGGATATCCAGTGTTTCGCCATAATCTGTCATCCGAAGACGGATGACAGGATGAGACTCTATCATTTTGACATGAGCATCGAAAAGACAGACAAGAAGAACGCCAAGATCATTGTTCAAGTCTTTGTAGTCGTTCTTGACTTGAATGTCCGCCTGGATATCAATGGTTGGGTGAATGGCTGAAGCATAGTTTAGAAAGGCATTGATATAGATATTGTTGGAATATCGGACAATATCGCGCTGTGCATCATATGTATGCAGTGTTTTCTCTAGAAGTTCATCGGCGGCAGATGTGGAACCATGGTCAATGTATTCCTGCATGAGACGTAGGTTTTTCATGATGTCATGCTTGCTGATGATGCTGAAGACTTTATCATCGGAAAGGTTGGCGATAACACCTTCGTACATATCCTTGATAGCATCTAGTCTTTCTTTTTCCTTGGCGATACCGCCAATTCGATGAATGAGATAATCGGTCGCAATCCCTAACAAGGGAAACATTGCGGCACACACATTCGCAAAGATAAAGATATACGTAAGTCCTTCGGACATTGCTTTGTCCGCAAGCCTAATGATAAATATATGGATAATCGCCAAGATAAACATTAGAATTCCCTGCAAACAGGTCGCAAATACAGACGTATTTGACTCTCGAGCTTTGCCAAAGAAACCGATCAACAGATAGATCAAAGCCTCGCGTATTTTTCTCAGAAAAAGAAGGAAAGGAAATGTGATAGTAAGCGTAGGAAGTATGCCTAGGAAGGAAAGAAAGTGCTCGATTGCCCAGGCAAAGGGAATCGATGCATTCGCAATCAAAAGAAACAAAGATGCGTCATGCAGAGCCCAGATTGGCTTGTTGTCTGCCAAAAGAAAGAAAACACAGGGAATGGAGAATTGTATCCAAAGAGGTTTCGTATAGTAGATTGGTTCCCCTATTAGAAACATGACCAAAAACAGAAGCACCGATGCCAAGAACAGCCGTGGCTTGCCACGGCTTCCCTTCGGCACATAGAAACATAGCATATGTAACAAATACGTGATTGCATACTTTATCGCTTCCATCCGTTTAGTTCATTCTCCTTTTGCTTCACATACAATAATCTGCGACGAGATACATCCAGTTTCTCACCGTTTCTTAGTACAATCTGATTACCTGAAAAACCTATAATATACGAGACATTGACAATGATATCCCGACTGATCTGAATGAAGACATCTGGATATTCTTTCAGTATTTCAGAGAAATTCATGCGATTGAGAGGAACAGGGGAACCGATAGCCTTATGGAGCCATTTCGTTCGATTCTCCTGTCGGATATATTTGATATTGGATAGATATACGGGCATTGGCTCTAAGTCAAGGCAAAAGTCGGCCAGTTCATGAAAGTAGATTTCATTGATTTTCCGCAACAGGTTTTTCAAAGCAGGAATGCCCTTGGCTTTCACATGATAACCAACAACATTGGCATGGAAAGAGGTATCCATCATATCCTCTATTTCCGTAACATACAAGACGTATTTTGCCCTTCTTTGAATGATGCGGATATACTCGTTGCTGATGGCATCGCCAACCCGAATATCCATCAGCACCAAATCGTAATAACCTTCTGTATCCAAATAATCTTGCAAAGAAGAAAAACACGTTATATCCATTTCTTTCAGTGTTTCCAAGACAGCGTCTTTTTCTCTCGCCAAATCTTCTTTGACATCATCCACAATTGCAATCTTCAACATCATCTTCTCCTATTCAGCCTTCATTATATCAATTCTTGAAATAGAATGAAAGCTTTATGATGATTCAGGGATTGTCTCTTCGACCGAATGTCATTAAGCTTGAATAACGCTTGATTTATAGCCTGTTTTTGATCCAGCGGTATTATATTCCCGAAAAAACGATGACCCTCAAGTATTGACTGGCAGGGGTGTCGGTTTTATTATTTTCCATTTTATTTATTGGAAAATTGGTTTTTTTTGCCATATGGTAAAAGCCGTATACCATCGCAGAGCATGCCAAGATTGCCAATTAATCCGTTTTGACCAATCGGGGTGTTGTATCCATGAAGAGTTTTCAACAAACAAATCGCAGTTGTCGGTTTCCTTAACTTCCATATAGGTGGCATCACGCTTGCCTAGGTGAATGTTCTTCATGAAGGTATCGTCAAACAGGACAAATTCTTAGAACACCATGGCAAAATCAGTCAACAGGGTCTCTGGATCAATGTATTGCCATCCACTCCACCAATCTTGATCACTCCTGCGCTGGCATCCCACAGCCTTGTGGAGATGCGGGCACAGGTGCTCTTGCCAGAGCATTAGGAACCGACATGAGCAACAGTCGGTTCCTAATGCGCACTATCATTAAACGCGCTTCCAAAAGCATAGCAATTCCTGCGCACTTACAGCCTATAGCGTGCCGTGAACGTAGGCGTAAGCATCTTCATGCGAAGCGGGATCTTCAGCGCGTTGCAATTCCCGCTACACAGATGTCTCATTCGAAAAATACGAGACAGCTTTTTAAAACCTCTTTCTCAACCAGCAACATAA
>OMYM01000239.1 GCA_900315225.1 uncultured Erysipelotrichaceae bacterium
AGAATACCCCAGGGAAAATGAATTATTTCTCTTGTATCGATAATTAGACAATGATATTATATTGGCACAAGAGGAGAGAAGCTATGGTAGTAATCAATGTGACATCACCACTATTGAGAGACGAGATCAAGGAAACATTACTTGCTTGCGAAGATCCCAAATACAGATATGTCAAAAACAACAGCAGGATAGAAATGCAATTCGAAGCAGATACCGATGATTCCGCAAAGGCATTGCGCACCGCGAAAAAACGCATCCGTTCACTCCGTTTCGGCAAGGTCATCATGTTCCGAATACTGATCGATGGACAATTCTTCGAAAATGGACCAGTATACAAACCAGGAGACAAGGAATACGAAGCAACCCGACCTGCCAAGGATACTCAGAAGAACAATTAGATGGAATTCTTCAGGTATAACTTCATCACCACAAAGACTGGTACCATCATACAACAAAAGCCTGCCTGTCGATGTCTATCGACAGGCAGGCTTTTGTTTGTATTATCAGAATTTGGGTAGCTGCACTCGTTCAATCTTGCAGTAATGTTCTTTCTCCAGCTTGTCTGCATCGTTGCTCACCGCCACCAGCAGCATCTGCCTCCCCCCGTATTCCTTGAACCTATCAGGGTATCTTCTTCTCTTGATCTGGTCAAGCCCTGTGTTGACAGCCTTGTTCTTCTTCAGCTCGATCACCATCAATGGCATCGCCTTGCCCGCCTTCGGGTATAGCACCATATCCGCGTACCCTTCGCCTGTTGGCAACTCATACATCCTCACATAGAACCTTTCCGCTGTGTAATAGGCAAGATCCACCGTCTCCTTCAACGTTGCCTCACTGTTGCCCGCCTTTGGATCCGCATAGTAGTAGTGTATCTTTCTGAAGGCATCAGCGACCTTCTGCTCCTCGCCTTTCAGCGTGTTCATCAGGATGTCGTCCGCTCCTGCGATCTTCTGGTAGATCGTTGAATACGTGCTGTTTTTCAGCATCAATAAATATTTCCCACGGATCTCCTGGTTCGGGATGCGGGCGCAACGCGTCTCTTGGTCATAACTGAGATAGCCGAGATGAACCATCGCCGCAAGCGTCGCATCGACCCCAGCTGCGGGCAAAGTCGCAAGGTCATTGTCGAATGTCCCTGTATTCACAGGGATTCCCTCGCCCCGCAGCAGACTTTCCACGTCCTTCCGAAGGCCATCGTTGTCCAGCGACACGAGTTCCTTGAAGCGTTCATTGCTATTGGTATCGTTCCAGTAGGTATCGCAGTATTTCTTTTCTATTGCTTCTATTACCGACTTCGGGTTGAAGATCGGACCTGTCCAAGGGAATTCATAGCCTTCATACCACCCGGCAAGGTCATCGTATGTCAAGCGGCATCCTGGGTTCCTTCGCAAAAGAGCCTTTATCTCGTCTTCCGTAAAGCCGATGTAGGGAGCTAAATCCCCGGGAGAGAACATCGTGTAGTTAAAAAATTCCGTCAGGGCCGAATCACCCCTCATCTTGATCATCGGCAGGATGCCCGTCATGTAGGCTGCCGCAAACACAGTCATGTATGTATCCTTGTCCTTGAACAAATCCCTGAGAAGCTCTATGTAGTTAGCTTTAGCGTTCGAGTCATCCGTTGGCTCGCGGAAGAAGAGATCCCACTCATCGCAGATCCAGACAAACTGTCTTCCAGTCTTATTTACCGTATTGACCAAGGTGTCCGCAAGGGTGTCTGCCACAAGTTCCTCCCCATACATGTCAGCGACTTCACCAATAAGGGTCTTAGAAAGAAAGCGGATCCAGTCGAGCCTCACGGGTTTCGTTCCCTTTTCTTCCGCCTCCTCGTCAAGTTCTTCCTGCCTTCCTTGTGCTCTTGCCTTAAACTTCACCATGTCGATGTAGATCACATCAAATTTTCCGCGGTTCGTCAGGGCGGGATCAATCTGGAAAATCTTCTTGTCCTTGAACAGGAACGTTGTGTCATAGCCGATGGTGTAGTACGCTTTTAACATCACCGCCGCATACGTCTTGCCGAACCTGCGTGGTCGACTGACTAGGATTAGTCTGTGCGGATTTCTTATTTTCGAATTAACAAACGCGATAAGCCCCGTCTTGTCAACGTAGTTCTTATCGTTGCAAATATCTTCGTAGGTTCTGATTGGATCTGTATTCAAGTAGTAACGCGCCATAACAGCCTCCTCTCTTGATTCATTTCATGTGGATCATGATGAATCACGACTGTATTATACCAACGAAAGCCTGAATCCGTCAACTAGCACATTTGCTCTTTTCTTTTTTTGCTTCACCTGCTTTAAGAGCGGTTTCCCGGATGGGAAATTCGCTCTTTTTCCCCTCAATGACTAAGTTCCGGTCAATTTTGGGCATGGAAGCCGTGCCAACGCCAGCTGTTTTCGCCTTGTTTCACGACTAAATTCCTCTTTTTTTCGCCGCTTTCAGAACTGGAACTTAACTTTCTACTTCAGCTTTTCTTTTTTTCTGTCAATACAGCATGATACCAGTTATTCGAAGAAGTGTGCCTTCCCCAATGATGTGTTCGCCTTTGTATACTCAGATGCACTATTAGCCATAATTCTGCATTGTCTGCCTACAGTTATATGTAGAACGATTGTGAATATCTGATCACCTTGGAATCGATGCAATCAAATCCCATGCAATACCCATATCACTCGCAAAGACAGTTATGACTTTATCCC
>OMYM01000564.1 GCA_900315225.1 uncultured Erysipelotrichaceae bacterium
CGCCTTTAGGTATGCCATTGACAACTTATCAATACATGTAAGACTATCACTGTTGTCGAACTTCATCACTCGTTCGATAATCAAACACCTATCGATTGGCGGCAACAAGCTGAGAATGGTCAAATCTAATGAGCTTGAACCGAATGGATTGTCTCTAAAATACGCACATATCTCATCATATCTTTTTCCAACCTTTTCCGCTATAGTCGAAACAACGGAATCTTTTTTATTCCTGTCCTTATCCATTTTCTGCATGGCGACAGTCAATATCTCATAAGCTCTTGGATCGACACCTGGCTTTTGAGCATAATCCAAAGCCGTCTCACCGTCTTGATCATGAAGCGATGGATCTGCACCACATTCCAGCAACACTTTAGTTATGCCTGCGTTCATGACAGAAACCATCAATGGCGTCTGCCCTTCTTTTGTTTGCGCATTGATTTCCGCTCCGTGCTTAACAAGCGTCTTAATAAATTCTGGGTGGACATCTTTACAATGGGAAAGGGTTAAGAAAAGAGGCTTGACGAGAGGAAGTTTTGGATGTGGTTGATTCGGGTTAGCTCCATGTTCAAGGAGCAATTCAGCCAATCGTGGATATTTCGCTGCGATACACAACTCGCATGCACCAGAATAATTGAACCTACCTGTTTTAGCACCAGCATCCAACAACGATTTTACGATTTCTTCTTGATTATGGTCTATAGCAATCATCAGCGCTGTCCAGCCATCCTTCGCAGCCAATTCAAGATTGGCGTTGCAAGAAATGAGATATAATGCACAGTCCACATGATGCGTTGCGCATGCGGTCATCAGTGCCGTCCAGCCATCAGGATCTTGACAATCAAAGTTCGCATGACGCTCATGTAACAGCTTCAAGTCACCGACATTGCCAAGTTTTGCAGCAGCAATTGCCTGCGATTCTCCTGTCCCCACATCAATCATATCTCCATCAAGGATTTCTTCGCCCGTGCGCTTATCAACTAATCTAACTATTGCCATAGCCACCTCCCTTACTTTACAAGGCATTTGCACACCCATGGGGGCAGCCCCCATAGATGCCTTCAAGCAAACACTTTGTTGACATATATCCGTTCATCATAAACCTCCGCTATCCAAAGTACCCACTTGCCCTACCCCATCCAGAAGTTTCGTACTTTTCATCAGAAATATCATCACTTTCTGGTATATTACTGCTGGGATGAGTTGCTGTATTATTATCTTTCTCTGCCACTACGACATTCGTATCACCATGCACATCTTCACAAAGTGATAATTCATTATCTGCTGCAATGGCTTTTCTCTTCATCCGCTTGCAACTTCCGTAATAACTGAATGGTTTACCGAAATACAAAACAGCCTTCGCATCCTCTGCAGAATTATCTCCTAGCTTTCCTTTTCTAACCTTCAACTTCCTTAGCAATCTTGCGATGGCAGAAGAGCGAACATAATCAAGATATCGCATTTGCTTCAAACCCAATTTTGATTCGCCAACAAATCTAAAAACAGAAAGCCAGCATCGTCCCAACCCTTTTATCGGTTCAATATTGATTCTACCCGTTCCTTTCGCCATTAAGCGACACAGAAAATCCCCGACTGCCTTAGGCTTGTTCGACGGATCCCTGAAGCCAAACTTTCCAGCATGCAAAAGAAATGTCTCACATTCCTCGCGAATGCTTTTTGCATGTGCAAGCAACGTCTCTTTGCGCAGCCTTGTCGAACCGTCGTAATAAATGGAGTATCCAAGGAACGAAACCCAAGAAATTGCCCCTCCAACGACCGATGGATTTCCCCACAAAAATGGACCTTTTGATTTGGCTACATAATAATTCGCGTTATACAAGATATCAGGATTGGCAGGATACATTCTGAGGTGTAACGCTTCAAGGCTTGTTGAACATTCATCAAGAGCAATTTCGCAATCTTCTTTACTCATTGCACACATTATTATGTCATCACAATATCTGGCATAAAGAAAGCCATTCAACTTCAAATCGCCAATCGCCTTGTCCACATTATCCAAAACCAGATTTGACAA
>OMYM01000492.1 GCA_900315225.1 uncultured Erysipelotrichaceae bacterium
GCAATCCCAGCCCGAGAAATGCACCATCAAGATTATACACTCCTTTTGCCACTTGTTCAAATGAAAACCCTGACTCAGCCTTGATCTTTCGCATCAGCCTCCTTGAGAACTTGTGGCAAATCATGATTGCACAAACACGGCTTTTATCCTTTACATTGATGCTTACGCGGTGTTGTTCTCCATCCTCCCCCGTAACCGTTAGCGACCTCTTCTCCGCAAGCTCGCGCTTTGCGATGGTTGCTGCCTCGCCAAGTTTCTGCACATCATCGTAGGTAACGTATTCTTCTGGCGGCTTCACTTCAGCCACGAAAATCTCTTCATCACATCCAAAGATATCTTCCTTATCCAGCTTTGCACCTCTTCGGACTCCAACCAAATCCGCACGATACGCCCCACCAACGAGATAGCATTCCTCGAAAAGCTGCAGGTTGTAGAAACCATGGTATACTCGATGCACATGTGAGACATCATACGTTGCAGCATGGTGATCGTCCCTGCCATCTTTGTAGAACATGTATATTCTCCTTTCCAGGCAACGCCTTCATACTTCATTGCCTGGAAAGATGGAAATCCCCCACAACTTTCTATATTTTTATGTTTTTGCGATAATCGTCATATGGTTCGTGAGATCCGGATCTCTGGCATAACACATAAAAAGCAGATGCTCATCGCATCTGCTTATCTAGTTTCTTCCCTTTGTTGGCTTCTTCTTGGTGAACCTGCCTCTCTTGCGGGCGGCGCGGCGCGCCCAGACTTCTGCCTTGAGGTCGTCTGGTTTCTGTCCGTATTTGCCAAAGCGGTGGATGGACGCAACGATGGATTGCGCCTTGCCGTGTCCGCTTTCCGCAAGCTTTGTGAACCAGTACATGATTCTCTCGTTTGCATCGTCGAGGAACTCGTTGTTCTTCTCGTAGATATCAGTCAGCTCGAAGATGGCGCGGTTGCGTTTTTCTTCGTTCAGATCCATGTTGGAGAGGATATACTCCATGATCTCGATGGATTTGCGCAGGTTGATCTCGACGTTGTTGTCCCCGTATCTGTACAGATGAGACAAATGCAACGCGGAATCAAAGCGTCCAAGCCTCTTGGATTCTTCCAGTAGCTCCAATGCCTTGGGAATGTCTTGTTCTATGCCCAGCTTGCCTTTCTCATAGATCTGGGAAAGGCACCAGAGGACATCTGCCCTGTGATCGTCCGTGAGATCCATGTCCAATGCCCTACGGAAACATTCAACCGCATTGGCGCCATCTTGTTTTGACTCATAGATCTTTCCAAGCTTGCGCATGGCATTGCCATCGCCTGCCTCTGCCGCTTGGCGGTAGAGGACAAGAGCCTCGTCTGGGTCTGCCATAAAATCTTGCTGACCACGGGAATATAGATCGGCGATCTTTTCGTATCCTTTTGGATCGTCTTTTTCCCATGCCATCGTATAAAGTTCGATGGAATGAATGGGATCGGTGTAGCCGGTGAATGGCTTGCGGTAGAAATCACCCAATAGAATCAAGATATCACTGTCGGCTTCATCAAGGCGGTCCTTTTCATACTTGATGATTGTTTCGTAGGAAGACTTGCCTCCTTTGAGGGCTGAGCGGATCATATAGACGATCTGCTTTTTTTCATCGTATTCCACGCCATTGTCAATATTTGAGTAGGCATTGGACAGTTTAGCAAGCGCATTGGCCGTGCCTGCCTTGCGGTAGGCATTGGCTGCTTGCTCGATGTCCACTTCACCGCATGCATTATCAAGATAGATATCTCCGATTCTTTCCCATTCCGCCGCATGATCTCCCTGCATTTCAATCAATTCCTTCAGGTAGCCAATGGCCTTGTCTCTATCAGGGACAACACCCTTGCAGCCGCCCGAATAAATGTCGATCAATTCCATGATTGCCTTGCGGTTTCCTTCTTCCTTGGCGCATTCAAAGTAATGTATCGCCTTGGAAACATTGGGTCGGATGGAATTGAAACCACTCTTTAACAAGGTGCCAATGATCAATCCTCCTGTGGAAGGATCCAGTTCAGCAGCTTTCTCGTAGTAGTACAGTGCTTTCTCATCCGCATTTTCTGCTTCCAGCAAGCCTTCTCTATAACAAGAGCCAAGCAGGATTGCCGTCTGGCTTGCGCCTTCGTTGACTGCTCTTTCCAGCCAAAGTTTCGCCATTTCCTTGTCTTGTTCAAAGTCGGCGGCGCCATTGAGATAGAGTTCCCCCAAGCGGGACATTGCCCTGACGTTTCCAGCTTCCGCCGCCCTGCGATAATGAAGGGCAGCGTATGCGGGGTCTTTTCTTACCCCATTGCCTTCCATATAAATGTCTGCGATCTGTTCCAAGGCGCTCCAATCATTGAGGGATGCGGCTTCTTGGTACATTTCAATGGCTTTGCGCATGTCTTTTGGCTCATCGAACAGCCCGCGCTCATAGGTGATTCCCAATAGACGGTATGCCTCGGCATTCTTCTTTGCGGCAGCTTTTTGATAGAGGCTGACCGCCTTGGTATTGTCCCAACGCATTCCCTGCAATCCTCTGGCAACGATTTCCGCCATGGCGCAATATGCCTCGGATACGCCTTTTCCCGCCGCTTCATCATACCAATCATATGCCTTTCGTGCATCACGCTCCATGTACGGCATGCCATTGATATACAACACGCCCAAGGCATACATTGCATCGGCATCGTCTGCCCCTGCGGCAGCGCACAGCCAAAGAATCGCATCAGCCGGGGAACAGGTCATTCCCGTTGTCGCAAAGCGATACATGTCGGAAATAATGAAACAGAACGTGCTGTCCCCTCTTTCCAGAAGATCCATGGCATCCTTCTTCAGGATGCTCAAGGCCTTCATGCCTTGTTTTGTTGTTCCATCGACCTCGCGCCACAGGCGGATCAGCTTTTCGAAGATCGCATCCATGACAATGTCCTTGCGCGTCTCGAACCCGGTGATAATCACGCTGAGGTATTTTCTTGCGACATCCATGTTCTTCTCTACGCCAATGCCGCGCCCGTATCCCTTTGCCATGAGAAGGATTTCATCCTTGGACAAACGGAAAGCATTCAAATGCCTTCCGCTCGCAAACAGCGCGCAGATCTGCCGTTCTTCCTCCAGCGGCACAAGAACCTTGCCGAGGAATGACTTCAAGTCATCCGCAAAGCCCTTCTTGTTCATTGACATCGAGGGAATCGACAAGCCTAACCTTCTTTCAACAATTCTGTCTCCCGCCGGATAATTACAAAGAACAGGTATCACAGGGATGCCATGATCCCTGGCAGCCTTGATCTGGGATCCCCATATAAATTCGCAATCGTCTGCTTGTTGCGACAACATTGCGATCAAGGCATCGCTGTGGGCGATCCATTCAGCCACCTCTTCATCCGAGTATTCCTCGCCATTTCCAGAAGCATACGCAACGTTGCAATCGGCTTCTTCCAAGATCACATCGACCAATTCCCTCAGCCATGGGTCGTTTTCATTCCGGCAATGACTGATGAATACGTTTTGAACACTTTCGGTGGGCATTGCCATGCCCATCTCATCCTTTCGTCTTTCAATCACTATTCTCATATTCATTCTCCCACCCATTATTATACAATTTTCTGCTTGGAAAGCTAATTTTTTTTATCTTCTACCGTGTTTCATATACTGGAGCGATCAAATATCTGAAACAGCTATTTACAATCATTCCGCAGGCAGACGATGTAGAATTCTTCCTATTTGTGCGTCCAAGTATAAGTCCCGTTTATTCTAGGATTCACCTTGCCTGGCTCAATGTCGCCAAGAAGAAAAGCATATGCATTCAAGCCAATGGCTTTAGCCCTAGCGCGCATGAAAATGCTTGTCGCCAATCTAGCGCACGACCTCAGAAAAGCATGTAAAAAGACTTGCTTGCGGCAAGTCTTTTCCATGTCTTGATCAAGAGAACAGAGCCAACAATTCTTCCTTGGACAAGGACATAAGAGATTCTCCCTTGCCTTCCAGAATTGCGTCTGCGAGGTCGCGCTTGGCTTCCTGTAGTTCCATGATTCTTTCTTCAATGCTATCCTTGGCAATGATCTTGTACACCGTCACTTTGCGCGTCTGCCCAATGCGATGAGCACGATCGGTCGCTTGATTCATTGCGGCGATGTTCCACCATGGATCGTAGTGGATGACGACATCCGCGCCAGTCAGGTTCAATCCTGTTCCACCTGCTTTCAAAGAAACCAGGAAGACAGGTACATCGCCATCGTTGAACTGGTGGACAAGCGAAATACGTTTGTCCTTGGGGGTAGAGCCTGTAATCTTGAAATAGGCGATGCCTTTTTCCTGCAGGTCTTTTTCGAGCAATTCAAGCATCGAGACAAACTGGGAGAACAACAGGATTCTATGTCCTCCGTCAATGGCGCTTTCAATCAGCTCCAGACAAGCATTGCGCTTGGCGGATTCACCTTTGTAGTTTTCCAAGACAAGCGATGGGTCGCAACATATCTGGCGGATTTTCGTCATTTCCGCAAAGACCTTGATTCGATCCTGGGGATTGTTGGAAATCTCGCTGATGACTTGTCGCATGTGAACAACCTGACCATCGTAAATCTTCTGCTGTTCGCCAGCGAAACGAGCGTAGCGCACTTCCTCCAGCTTGTCGGGAAGATCCTTGAGAACATCTTCTTTCTTTCGGCGCAAGATAAACGGCGTGACCATTTTCTTCAGCCTGGCAGTCGTTTCCTCATCCTTGTTCTTGGCGATCGGGGTTTCGTAGTTGCGCACAAATTCTTCCGAGCTAAACAAGAAGCCAGGCATCAGGTAGTCGAAGATCGACCAAAGCTCCGAAAGCCTGTTCTCAATCGGCGTTCCTGTCAAGGCATAGCGGTGTGACGCATGCACAAGCTTGACCGCCTTGGCAACAGAAGTCTTCTGGTTCTTGATAAACTGTGCTTCATCCAACACACACGTATGAAACTGGATGTTTTCGTACTGTTCGATATCTCGCTTCAAAAGATCATACGAAGTAACAAAGACATCATATTCACTGCCTTCACTGATTTCTTTCAACTGCTTGCGCCTGGCGGCGGCTCCGCCAGCCAGCGCGCAGACATTCAACGAAGATCCAAAGCGGGTAAACTCTTCCTTCCAGTTAAAGACAAGCGAGGCAGGACAGACAATCAAGGAAGGTTCCTTGGCACCATCTTCCTTAGCCTTGACAAGCAATGCAATCGCCTGCACCGTCTTGCCTAATCCCATCTCATCCGCCAGTATTCCGCCAAAGCCAGCATCCTGCAGGGTACTGAGCCACTTAAAGCCATACGCCTGATAAGGACGCAATGTGTCTTCTAGCGAAACAGGCAACTCATAGTCGGAATCACCAATGGTCTTGAAATTCTTGACCAAAGTACGGTATGTCTTGTCCCTTGACGTAACCAAACCATTGTGTTCCTCCAACATGCGGTCGATGTACAACGCCCTGTACATGGGCAGATGGATCTTTTTCTTGATCGCATCGATGGGTTCCAACGACAAGCTGTTCATCAAGTCCCTGACTTCTTCTAGCTGATCACTGTTTTCCAAGTCAACATACTCGCCTGATTTCAGGCGATGGTATTTCTTCTTATGGACATAGCTGTTCAAGATATCGATCAGCTCTGAATCGCTGAGTTCCTTGGAAGTGACCGAAAGATCCAACAGATTGTTTTTGACCGATACGCCAACTTGAATCATTGGCATCTGGCGCACCTTGGTCACCCGCAAGGCGCTTGTGCCCGAAACCATGCCGAATTTCTCCAGCCAGCCCGTTCCGTTTTTCATGAAAGAGAACAGGTCGTCGTCATCCATGACGTTTTCAAAGAGCATGGATTCCTTGTTAATGGTAGGCAAATAAACCTTTACCGCATTGACAATGCTTTCTTCTGTTTCATTGTCGCGATATTCCGATGGCGTTACCTGCAGGATGTTGTATGTCTTGTCCTCATAGGAAACCATCGTCTTACATGAGACAATGTTGTCGTTATAGTCAAGATAGAAACGGAAGACTGGCTGCGGGGGCAGATACTGCTCCGCCTCTTCACCGCAATGGTCGTCAAAATCAACGATCGGATTGTCCAAAAGGCTTGGCAGAATGCGATAGTAAAAAGAACTCAAGCGATTCAAGCCAACTTGGAAACGGAAATACCCCGAAGCATCCGCCACCGTCCAGAAAGGACGGAAAACCTTTTCTTCCTCATAGCTCAAGCGGCTCAATCCGTCTTTATCCAAGATGTAGCGACCAGAAGCCCCTTGGATCACTACTGGAACAATACCCGTGACAGCCACGCCTGCAAACTTGCCGCGGGCATCGCTCAAACGGTCGGCGGTCAGCTTGAAATGCACCGGGCGATGCCCAATCGCAATCTCGGTTTCCTTGATATAGTTGCTCTTGTCGGAATAATCCAACGTCTTTCCTTCCAAGGTATCGTAAAATGTGTCAAGCATCGATCCCTTGAGGGATTGAGCGTAGGGCAGTGAAATCGTGTTGTATCCATAGCGGGCGGTGTTTATCTTTTCGTTGATCGAATCAATCTCGCCCAGCCTTCTTTCAACATACTCTAGCGCTGCCTGGGAATCCTCCGTAAAGGTTCCTTTGGAAAAGTCCGCCATTGCCGTCTTGGACAACTCGTATATCCCGTTTCGGTAATAGGTACTCATCATGTCCCCAAGATTGCGGATAACAAACAATCGCTTGCCCACTTCCCCTAGGCGGAACGTCAACTTGGCCTCGCCATCTTCGATGACAACGCGTGGCTTGAACTGGAAGATACGTGGCTTGTCGGCCACCGTGGAAGCAACTGCTGCGGCTGCGTCTTGTTCTGCCTGATTAAGGTTGGAGAAGAACTTCTCCGCTGCCGTATCCGTCTGGTCCTTGACAACATTGAGGGTATTCACCTTTTCAATCAACGTTGCCAATGCGGCCAAGCCAAATTCATTCACATATTTCCCATTGTCTGGATCATTGAACCTAGAAAAGGACACACTAAGGCCAATGGATTGCCCCACGCGCAATTCAACGGAACTACGCAGGGTAACCAGTTTTGAAGGATACACATAGAGTTCAACGTTTCCTGAAGCATCTTCTGTCGCAAGGTGCAGAGTTCCGCTGATTTTTCGGCTTCCTCGCTCATTCTCTTCTTGAATGCTGGAACCATAGGTCGCTTTCACCTTGGGATATAATTCGGCATAATACCCAATTGTGACAAGTCCATCAAGAATGCGGTCCAAATCATACGCTACAAACGAAGACGACTTGATCGCCTATTGTAAAACCTGCTTGACAGGAATATCCTGCCTGTTCTCCTGGATACCTTGCAAACGCTTCTTTTCCAGTTGCTCAACATGCCATGCACGCAAACGTTTGTAATAGGTATCGTTGCCTTCCTTCAACATGATTGGTCCGACTTCTTCGTACATCTTCATGAAAAGCACGGCTTTATGCGGACAAACGCTCTGCCCCCAATATCCTGAATTAGCTGTCGGGCATGTGCATCGCATTTGATACATATTCACTTTAGTGCCAAAAGACTGTGGAAAGCTGGTAAGGCTAACATGGTAAGTGCCCTTTGCCTTGGCACTGGCCTTGATGTCAATTTCAAACGACCTTCCTGGATTATTTTCAAACGACACCACATTTGGCAACAGTTTTTTAGCTGCTTCAATCGTGGACTGATCAAAGGTTACCTGCCAATCATAGGGAGCCGTCTTTCTTTCCGGCATTCCTTTCAAATCGATTTCGCTTTTTCCTTCCATTCAATTCCTCCTTTTCAAAGCCATGCCAGAGTGATCAAACATTCAGAACAGATATTTGCAATCGCTCTGCCAAACACAAAACACTATACCAGAAGCTGTAGAAATCTGGAACAAATTTCTACACAGCTTCCATTATAGCAAGAAGAGTATCGTACATTTGCGCGTGACATCGCAGGCAACATCCCCCAATCCCCGCACCGCTGTCCTTGCGGTGATTTTTTTGCAGGGAATTTTGTGGGTTTCTCTTTCCTTAGGCAATAGACATAGTACAGGGGGTCTCCATCGATCAATGTCCGATCAGCACTGTCCTCGAACGCAGTGTCAAGGTGGGGCAGTCCGTCTTCCAGCGCACCATCTACAACATTGGCTCCAGGGGGCAGGCTCGACGACTAAGCCGAGGTAGACCTGGGGACAGCGAGTGGGTGAGCAACGATGCATATGTCGACATCGAGGTTCAGGGGCAGGACAACGACTCAAGTATAGAGACGCATACGACATGGAAAGATTCACCGTGCTTTCGAGACGGAGGAAGGAAAAATGAAACTGGGCATGGCATGCCGGGAGGCATTCGACACCTTGGCCAAAAAGAACGGCAAGGCGCTTGTGAAAGCAAAGCATTAACTACGGAGAATACGACTTTGAGCCAGCAGTACAAGGATACGACCGATACAATTGAAAGGCTGCGCCACTAGCTTTTCACCAGTATACTCAAAGACGCATTTACGGGGATTCCA
>OMYM01000458.1 GCA_900315225.1 uncultured Erysipelotrichaceae bacterium
TAATATGCGTTCGTTCCTGTTGATGGAGATTGGCAAAGACGCAGAATTCGGTTATATTGGCTTATGTCCAGAAGCCGCAACATATCACATATGGCAAGATGCCGAACATGCCAGTGGCTTTGTCTTTGCCTGCATGTTGGCAGCGAAGCTAAAAGACAATTCTGTGGAAAAGATAGACTTTGAACAGATGATGATCTCAATCAACATGCCAGATCACATGAAGACCTATGGTTTGAAGTGATACAAAATAATGCGAGAACCGATGGTTCTCGCATTATTTCTTTCATTGGAATTTTTCAACCTAAAGCGCTTCAATCTCATCCAGAGACAACCCAATAATATTCGAAATCACCTGATAATCTACTCCCAGTTCCTTCATTCCCTTTGCATGCAATCGAGTTGTTTCAGCAACCTTTTGCGCAGTCTCGGCCTTAGCCTCTTCCTTGGCTTTAGCCTTTAGCCTCTTCTGCGGCCTCCTTCTTCGCATATGAGATACAGGAACGGACATTTCTTTCCCCATCCTTGTACATGCGCATGCGTCTGACAAGAGTGGAGCTGTTGATTGCCCAGTAGTATCGCTCGACAAAGTTTCTCATTCCAATTGTCATTTTCGCCATTTTCTCCATTTCTTTTCGGCTTTTATAAGCCTTGTCTAAAAGGTATAGCCATTCGAGCACGGGTCCCCCTTCACCGACTCCAGTGTCTTGTATTTCTTCCGGAAGACCAGAAGCTGAACACAGGTGATCCTCAGCTGGTTGGCCGAGACGTTCAACGTGTCGTCATACCTGAGGGAAGAGGAAACGATCAAATTCCGATCACGCTTTCTGATGCGAAAGTCGACCAGACCGAACGCACGCACGATGGGGATTTCGTCGTATTCCGTCCCCAAGTCCGTAGCATCGCTAATTGCCCTTGCTCCATAGAACAAGAGTCGCTCGTTCATTGCATCTTTGTCGTTTTGTGCCTCGATGTCAAAGATGCGGCCGAAATTGTCCAATATAACGACATCAAGGCGGCAGTACTTTTGCCGGGCCGATTGGCCTATTAACGTGTATTCGCTCTTCATGCTGACGATTTCCGTGGCGCGTTTCTCCCCGATTTTATCCAGGAGGGCGTTGAGAAATTCCAGCATGGCGTGCCCTGCTTTTTTTTCGTTTTGAAAAATGCAGGCAAAAACAAGAGGGTGCAGCGGCTGATACTGCTGCACATAATTTGAAGCAAACGTGATGATGCTCCTTTCGGATCATGCCGTCTTCCTGTCTGTCCATTGCCCTAGGGCAATGGCGCTTCTTCTTGAATGCCAATATGTCGTGTATCTTCTAGTATATTGTCGTTGGCTTTCAACCCTTTTGTGGCAGGGTGAGCGGCTATTCTGGCCACGCGTGATCTTCCGCAGTGACCAAGCAAATCTGAAAGAACATATGGTTGACTTTGCCAGCGCGATGATTCAGTGCAGCGTACTTTACTAATCTTCCGCTATCCTTGGCATCGTCAGTGAGATAGTAGGCGTGTCCTGTCGCAAGCCCCATAAACATGCGCAGGGAACACAATTGCCAGCCTTCGCAATTCCTAGCAACACTTTGACAGGGCGAGATTATTCTAGCCCAATCCCATTTTGTTGTAAAGCATAATTATCGAACTCTTCATTTCTGGGATATCTTCTGGTATAATATGATGAAAAGCGAGAACCGATGGTTCTCGCTATGATATATCAGAAACCTCAGAAATAGAGCGTTATGAGAAAGCAACTCGTTGCGGATGCCTAGCGATTGTATCTTCAAAGAGCATCTTCACTTCCTTATTGGGAATAGCGAGATTTATCTCATCTCCCGTTTCATTGCGAGAGGATTTGGTCAGATAGCCAGTCTGATAAAGGATATTCCATAGGTTGTCTTCATTCCCCTCGAGAATGTCATAGGTGATGATATTGTTAATTGTTGCGGAGATGGATTCTCCCTTGAGTAAAGCTGTTAGCTGTGGCTCAATGTCGAGGTTTGGGCTACGCAGCATTTCTCGCAGAATCTCGTTTTCGCTTGTTTCAGACCAATGGGAACGCATGTCCACAGTGCGGTCTGCTTGAAGAAGTCCGATTTGCATCAGGACATCCCATGGGCAGTAGATCTTTGAACGCCAAAACACATATCCATCATACCATTCCTTGAAGGCTTTCATTTTCCTTGGAAAGCCTGCATCTTGAAGAATCTGCTTCACTTCTTGCGGGGAGAAACCGAAGCAGTCAGAGTATTCAGGGCTCTCCACGCCATACCAAGCAAAATGGTTTGTTCCTGTGAAGATGCTTGCCTGGGCTATGCGCAAGCAGCCTGTAATGACAGCACGTTCCATAAGCTTGTTGTCTTTGAAGGCAGGGGTAAACAAGGAAGCGATGAACTTTTTCATTGCCTCATATGGTGAAAGAACCATATCTTCAAACTGAACTTTTCCTTCCATTAAGGCTGCCTTTGCGAGGGGGACATCGTACTCATCAAGCAGAACGATCACCTTCTTGCCATACGAATCATACAACATGGCGATCATTGTGACCAGGAACTTTTGCATGTCGGAGATCTTTTTCTTCCAACCTTTCTTGTTATCGGGGTATTTAGGGTTGTCTGTGCCTTGTTCGAGGTCGTTGAAAATCTTGATATTGGTTTTCTTGCACTTATCAAAGGCGAAGGTGTTTTCGTTACGCTCACACCAATACTGCATCCTATCAAGGATACTGTCAATGAGTGTATTGAAGCTCACTCCTTCAACACCGTTGAAGGAAAAATGTAAGACAGGATGTTCCGCCATGTATTTATCCACGAGATCTTTTCGCTTCATGATGGAAAGACCTTCAAAGAGCTTCTTTGTGTCTTCCTTGTCATTGCATATGTTAAAGAACTCGTTTGTCATCGAAAGCATCAAGCTTTTGCCAAATCGCCTCGGACGGGTGATCAATGTTACCGTGACTTCTGTTTTTAACAAATCTTCCAGAAAGTGTGTCTTGTCGACGTAATATGCTTCTTTTTCTCTGATTGTTTCAAAATTTGATTGTCCGATCGCAAGTTTGATTGTCATGGTTACCTCCTTTGGGCGTAATCGATCATTTGCCCAAGCGATTTTTTTGAATCGCTGTATATTTCGGAATTAGTCGGTCATGCCAAATTCATCGCAGAGATGTTCATATCTGTCTTTCTCTTTGTCTTTGATAGGCTTGCTTAAGTCGTTCATGCAATGGTGGATGACATCCGCATCCTTTAGCACTTCATCCATTGGACCATCGATGACAAGCTTGTCGTCGTGGTGGTAGATGGCGCTGCAGATTTGTTCTGTCTCGTCATCATTGGTGATGCCTAGTTCCTGAAGTATCTCTCTTGCAAGCGTTGCGCCAAGATGGGCGTGGTCGTTGTATGATCCTGATTTGTATGCATGCAAGTCATGTAACATGGCAGCCATGGACGCAATCTCGGGATCGAGTCCTCTTTTCTTGGCGATCATGGTTGCGGCTAATGATACACCATACAGATGGACAAGAGCGCTGTTTCTCTTATCCTCGTTTGTCATCTTGTTTATCTCGTTTTCTACGTATACGCGTAATGTCTTTAATCTTCCCATAAATCCTCCTCTTTTGTGAAACATGAACATTATACCTCTAGCAGGGAAATCATGCAAGAGAAAAAATAACCGTTGACGCAGGTGTTTCTGTCATGTATCATGATACATGAACATAAGGGGTTTTTATGAAGAATACAGGCGTCATAAAAGCAATGCTCAAATGCAGGGAATATGACAACATGAGCATTGCCCGACAACAAGAAATACGTAAGAAGAGACTACAGGATCTTGTCATGCATGCAAGAAAGAATAGTCCATACTTCAAACAACTATATCAGGATGTACCGGAAACCTTTGAGCTGGAAGACCTTCCTACAACAGATAAAAGAACACTCATGGAACATTGGAATGATTGGGTGTGTGACAGGGATTTGACATTGGATCAAGTAGAGAAATTCATGGAAGACAAGGATAACATTGGCAGGAAGCTGATGGGGAAGTATCTGGTGTTTACTACTTCTGGATCTACGGGGAATCCACTTGTTTGCGTGTGTGATAAGACAGCGAATAATATCATGGGTGGCATTAGTGCAATGCGTAGCTATGCTAGGAAAGAAGATCTATTAGCCTTTGTTAAAAGGGGAGGAAAAAGTATTGGGGTGTTTGCGGATGATGGGTTTTATCTTGGCAATAGCAGTATTCGTTCCCGTCTTCTTAGCATGCCTTGGAAGAAGAAACAGATGGCTGTTTCCAGTGCATTGTATCCGATTGACAAGATTGTCGAACAGTTGAATGCTTTTCAGCCTGCCATGCTTGGGGGATATCCTTCTAACCTAGAGCTTCTCATTGATGAAGCAGAAGCAGGACGCTTAAGTATTTCACCCGTCATTATCATGACGGGTGGGGAGTATCTTTCTGATCGTGTGAGGAAGAAATTGGCTGAGACATTCCATTGCTATGTGCAGACATCATATTCTTGCACAGAGGGGGGAACGGTTGCGTGTGAGTGTACCTATCAACACTTCCATGTGAACGATGATTGGTTGATTGTGGAACCAGTGGATTCCCAAGGGAATCCTGTGCCTGACGGCGTGCAATCGGACAAGATCCTTCTTACAAATCTGTATAACTACACACAACCGTTTATCAGGTATGAAGTGACGGACCGGGTGGTCATGCACCATGAGATGTGTGGATGTGGAAAGAGATCTCCTTGGCTAACGCTAGAGGGTAGGATGGATGATGTGACATCCTTTGACGTTGATGGGAAGGTTGTAAAGATTGCGCCTTTGTCCTTGTATGCAGTATTGAAGGAAGTGCATGGGTTGCGTCGGTTTCAGGTATTGGCGTATCCTATGAACAGACTGGTGCTTCGCATGGAACAGAAAGATGGATGCGATAGAGACAAGACCTTTGAAGAAGCGAAAGAAAGCATGTTAAGATACCTTGCTTTGCAAGGTATCGGTAAAGTGACGATAGAATTATCAGATGAGACTCCTAAGCAAGA
>OMYM01000012.1 GCA_900315225.1 uncultured Erysipelotrichaceae bacterium
GCAGGCTCTTTATCGCATAGCCTATCGAAAAGATCCTTTAGGAAAGCGACAGGGTAGGTTTTTCCTTGGCCATGAAGCGCCTCTATCACATGCGTAGCAAATTTAGCTGTTCCTCCGATCGCAATCAATTGATCCTGCTTTTTAGCAAGGGAAGGATATTGCGCGGCAGCCTTTTCAATCTCTTCCATGCAGGCGCTGGTGTCAAGCGGCAGATGCGCCAGCCTAACGCAACCAAGGTGAAAGCTCATCGCATCCACAATCTCGTTATCCTGAAACGAGATCAATTCCGTTGAGCCACCTCCAACGTCAAAGGCCACCCCGTCCTTCAAAGATGGATAGCTGAGTTTTGCGCCTATAAAATCGCATGCGGCTTCCTCGGCGCCACTCAACGGATGCACCACAAAGCCTGTTTCTTCCAAGGCGGAAATCAGCTCGCTTGCGTTTAAGACGCGGCATGGCTCGGTAATGTCGCAATGCCTTGATTCAATGTCCAACGTATCCAACATCTCCGCGTATTGCATCAAAGAAGCCTTTGCTTTTTCTATGCCGATGGGTTCCAACGCGCCATCCTTGACATAATCAATCAAATGAACTGGATCGGAATAATACCTGACGGGGATTGGGCGACCTTCTTGTATTTCATAGACAATCAGTACGATTGTGTTCGAGCCTGTATCGACGATTCCATATTGCTTCATAAATCACCTCGTTGATATCATAGCGAAAAAGGAATGAAAACTGAATAGGGGAATGGTATAATGTTGGCAGACAGTTTGGAGGAAAGACATGTACAAACGTGTATTGTTGAAACTTAGCGGTGAAGCGCTCAGCGGAACGGGGAAGAATTTTGACCCAGAGGTATTGCACAGGCTGGCGCAAGAGATAAAGGAAGCAGTGTCGCTTGGCGTTCAGATTGCAATTGTCGTTGGAGGAGGGAATTTCATCCGCGGCAAGACAGTGTCGGAAATCGGCATTGATCGCGTCCAAGGCGACTACATGGGAATGCTTGCGACAATCATGAATGCGCTGGCGATCCAGTCCGCGCTTGAGGCAATCAACGTGGATACCCGAGTTCAGACATCCATTAACATGGAAAAGGTGGCAGAACCGTATATTCTCAGAAGGGCGATACGCCATTTGGAAAAAGGCAGGGTTGTCATTTTCGGCGGTGGAACGGGAAGCCCGTATTTCTCAACCGATACCACTGCGGCATTGCGTGCATCCGAGATCAAGGCGGATGTTATCCTGATGGCAAAAAATGGCGTCGATGGTGTGTATTCCGATGATCCGAGGAAAAACCCAGACGCAAAGCGCTTTGAACATCTGACATACATGGATTTGCTTAACCGCGGCCTGCAGGTCATGGATTCCACGGCCACCAGCATGTGCATGGACAACCACATGGAGCTCATGGTCTTCAACATGAATGAAGAAGGCAATATTGTCAGAGCTATGAAAGGTGAAAAGATTGGTACAATTATCAATTAAGGAGGAATAATTATGACATACGCTATTGTAGACTCAATCAAGGATAAAATGGATGCGGCGATCGATCATTTCCAGTCGGAACTCAACACGGTCCGCACGGGCATGGCAAACGCTTCTTTGCTCAACAAGGTTAACGTCGACTACTATGGATCGCCAACCCCATTGAACCAGATCGCTGGAATCACGGTGCAGGAAGGACGCACCTTGGTGATCAAGCCATACGACCCAAGCAGCCTCAAGGCGATTGAGAAGGCGTGCATGATCGCCGATCTTGGCATCAATCCGCAAAACGATGGACAAGTGATCCGCATGACCGTGCCGCAACTGACGGGAGAAACCCGCAAGGAACTCACAAAGAAAGTCGGAAAAATGGCTGAGAGCGCGAAAGTTCAGGTCAGGAATATCCGCCGTGATGCAAACCAGATCATCAAAAAGGACAAGACCATGGACGAAGATGTACAGAAGGACGCGCAGAACGAAGTCCAGAAGCTGACCGACAAGTACATCAAGAAGATTGATGGCATGGAAGACGCCAAGAGCGCGGAGATCATGAAGGTCTAGAAAATCTGCAAGGGGATGCCGCGGCATCCTTTTTTCTTGAAGAAACAACGATTATAATTATAATGATTTCCAGGCAAAGGAGGTATGCTATGAATTCGTGTCAACATTTGGCCATTATCATGGATGGCAACGGAAGGTGGGCAAAAGCGCAGGGAAAGCCGCGCACTGCTGGTCATCTTGTCGGCGCGGACAATGTCCGCACTATCGCCATTGCGGCCAACGATCTTGGCGTCAAATACTTGACGCTATACGCTTTTTCAACGGAAAACTGGAAGAGAAGCTCTGATGAAGTCGGCTATATCATGAAACTTCCGTCATATTTCTTTAAGAGATACATGCAGGAATTCCTTGACAGGAATTTCAAGCTCAACATCATTGGGGAAATGAACCGCCTGCCAAAGGCAACGCAGGATGTGTTGAACTACGGCATCGAGTCCTCGATGAACAATACCGGGCTAAACTTGAACATATGCATGAACTATGGATCACAAAGGGAAATCACCCTGGCGGCGATGAAATACGCCAAGGATGTCGTGGATGGAAAAGCGTCATTGGATATCAGCGAAGAAGAATTCTCTGGGTATCTGATGACTTCCGGCTTTCCGCCGGTCGACTTCCTGATCCGCACGAGTGGTGAACTTCGCATCTCGAATTATCTTCTTTGGCAGATTGCCTATGCAGAGTTAGAGTTTGTGCCTGAATCGTGGCCGGAATTTACTCCAGATGTATTAAAGCGTTGCCTTGACGACTACTACAGCCGCGATAGGCGCTTTGGCGGTGTCAATAAATGAATAAAAAGATGCTAATAAAGACCTTGACAGGTCTTGCGATGGCGGCGATTGCGATTCCATGTTTCTTGTTTGGATCATATCCGATGGCCGTGTTGCTGGGCATCATCATGTTGTTGATTTCCCATGAAATCTCAAATCTATTCAAAAAAGAAAACACATGGGTCATGGCTGCCTTATGCTTTGCGGCGCTGGTCGTTCTTACCATGACCGGGTTGGATCGCTTTGCGGCGACTTCCGCTTGCTGGCTAATCGTCCTGTTTATCCTAGAGCTAGTCGATGAAACAACAACGATGGACGCAGTGGCGTACACCTATGCCATTACAATGCTTGTTGCCTTTGCCTTGCGTGGGATTGCCTCGATGTACAATGCGCCAGGAGAAAACGGCTTTCTAACCATGCTGTATGTTGGGCTTGCTTGTTTCTTGTGCGATACGGGTGCCTATTTCTTTGGCGTGTTCATGGGCAAGCATAAGCTGATCCCGCGTGTTTCGCCAAACAAGACATGGGAAGGTGCCATTGGCGGCTTTGCGACAGGCTGCGTATGCTCCATGGCGTATGCGTTTGCCTTTCTGAAGTACATGCCAAGGGAGTTCATTGTCATCGCCAGCATATTGTTGCCAATTGCGGCACAAGTCGGCGACTTGGGCTTTTCAAGCATCAAGAGACACTTTGGAATCAAGGACTTCGGCAATCTTATCCCTGGTCATGGCGGGGTTCTTGACCGAGTAGACAGCATTATTTTCTGCCTGGGGGTTTTCCAGGCTTTGAGATTGATGATGAGGTTTTAACATATGAAAAAACTTGTATTGCTTGGAGCAACTGGATCGATTGGCATCCAGACAATCGATGTGGTGCACCAACACCCCGACCTGTTTTCCCTGGAGGCAGTATCGGCGGGGAGAAATATTCAGGCATTGAGAAAAATTCTGAAGGAGAATCACATTCCCCATGCATGCGTGCAAAGGGAAGAGGATTGCTTGGCGCTACAGGAGGAGTTCCCCGATGTATGCTGGCATTGGGGCGATGAGGGTTTGAAAGAACTATCGGCTCTTGAAGGCTATGACCTATTGGTCAACGCCTTGGTCGGCTTTGCGGGCTTCATTCCTACGCTGACAGGCATAGAAAGCGGGCATGACGTGGCGCTGGCAAACAAAGAGACACTTGTGTGTGGCGGCGCATTGATCTACGATGCACTTAAGAAACATGGCAGATCGCTTTATCCCATCGATAGCGAACACAGCGCCATCTTTCAGGCATTGCAGGGCAATCGCAAGAAAGATGTCAAACGCTTGATCATCACTGCAAGCGGGGGAGCATTCCGCAATCTGGGAAGGGACGAACTCACGAATGTAACTGCAGCGCAAGCACTTGCGCATCCAAACTGGTCCATGGGCGCTAAAATCACGATCGACTCCGCCACAATGATGAACAAAGGGTTTGAAGTCACGGAAGCTCATTGGCTGTTTGACATTGACTATGACCACATTGACGTCATCATGCACGATGAATCTGTGGTTCATTCTATGGTCGAATACATTGACCACAGCATCATCGCCCAGATGGGTGCGCCTGACATGCGCTTGCCCATCCAGTATGCATTGACATGGCCAGACAGATACCCCTTAATGCAGGAAGAGCCGCTTGACCTTGCAAAAATCGCGACCCTTCACTTCAAGAATCCTGACTTTAAGCGTTTCCCTTTGCTTGCGCTTGCCTATGAGGCGGGAAGAAAAGGTGGCAATCTTTCGGCGGTCATGAATGCCGCAAACGAAGTCGCCAACCTCGCATTCCGCGAGGGTCGCATTCCGTTTTTAGCAATCGAAGACATTGTGGCAGGGGCGGTTGAAAATGCGCCATTCAAGGAACTCAAGACTGTCTACGATGTATGCGAGGCAGATGAATTCGGACGGTCCTACGCCGAAGAACAGCTGAGGAGACTTGCCGCATGACGATCTTGTTGTTTTTGGTACTTCTGTCGGTGATCGTAGTCATCCACGAAGCCGGTCACCTATTCGCCGCGAAAAGATTCGGTGTCTACTGCTACGAGTTCTCCTTTGGCATGGGACCGCTTCTTTGGAAAAAGAAAACAAACGAGACGCAATACTCCATTCGTGCCTTGCCCATTGGCGGATATGTGTCCATGGCAGGGGAAACAGACGGGGATGAAGCCTATCCCGATGTTACTGTCCCAACGGGGAGAAGACTTACGGAAAAACCTGCTTGGCAAAGAATCATCATCATGCTGGCGGGGGTCTTCATGAACTTTGTCCTTGCCTGGGTCATATTCTCCATGTACATCCTGCAGGGGGGACAAATCGCGATTTCACCAAAAGCCGTTGTCGCTGAAGTCGTTGCTGGCTCGCCTGCCGAGCAAGCAGGCATCGAACCAGGCGACATGATTGTCAAAATCATCAAGGAAGACGGCAGTTCCATCCATCCCGACACGTATTCAGACATCCAATCGTTTACGTATGGCAACCAGGCGCCGCTAACTTATGTGGTATCGCGTGATGGCGAGGAAATTTCATTGTCAGTCATACCTGAATACAACGAGGAATATGAACGCTATATGATCGGCATCAGCGGACCAGAAGGCGAAGTTAAAAACGTCAACCTGTTGAACTGCTGGTATTACGGGGCGCAAGAAATGGCATCCATCGCAAGGCTTCTTCTCTCTGTTGTTTCCAGTTTGTTCAGGGGCATTGGCTTCAACCAGTTGTCAGGTCCCGTTGGAATCTACCAGGCAACAGAAACGTATGCATCATATGGCTTCTGGGCATTTTTGTTCCTCATTGGCGAGCTATCGTTAAATGTCGGCATATTCAACCTGCTCCCGTTGCCGGTTTTGGATGGTGGTCAGGTTGTCCTTGTGCTTTGCGAGACGATTATCCGCAGGAAACTATCGGAAAAGGTAAAAAGCGGCATCATGATCGCTTGCTGGGTTTTGTTGATCGGCATCATGCTTGCGGCAACATGGAACGATGTCTCACGGCTGATCATGAACTGATTTCCCGTCAACGCAATAAAAACCCACTGGATGGTCCAGTGGGTTTTTGCTTGTCAAAGCATTGGCGCGCCTTTGCAATACGTTTGCACTACCTCGTATTCTTCGTCCAAAACGACAATGTCCGCGTCAAACCCAGCACCAATACGCCCAATGCGCCTGTCCATGCCCAATAGCGAAGCTGGATTGCATGTGCAAGCGTTGATTGCCTTGTCAATGGGAACCAACGCGCGCTCCACAAGATTCCTTAGCCCTTCGTTCATCTTCATGGTACTGCCCGCAAGGTTCTTTTCTTTTGTCAAATGGGCGGAACCATCGGGATAGATTTCGATCTCATGCCCACCAAACAAAAACTTGCTGCCAGGCTCATAACCTTTGCACATTAAGGAATCAGAAATCATGATTGCCTTTCCACTGTCCTTTGCGTCAAAGAAAATACGCAAAGCCTGCGGGGTTGAATGATTACAATCGCAAATGATCTCGCTGAACATGCCATGCATGCGCAATGCCAGCCCAACCACTCCGTTCTCCCGATGTGAAAAAGGGGACATTGCATTGTATGTGTGGGTGATGGAACGCGCCCCGTTGGCATAGGCAAGGACTGCTTGTGAATAATCGGCGCCCGTATGTCCAATCGATGCAACGATGCCATGAGAGGCGCAATAGCGCGTCAAAGCATAGTCATGGTCGTGCTCCGGCGCAAGGGTAATGATCTTGATCAAGCCAGAGGCAGCCTCTTGATATTCCATGAATTCTTCCACTGATGCAAGGGCAATCGCCTCTGGCGGTTGCGCCCCCTTGTAACGCATGTCAAGATACGGTCCTTCAAAATGGACTCCCAGGATATCCGCACCTTCATACTTGCCATTGCATACTTGCGCAACATTCTTCAGCGCCTTCAGCAATACTTCCTTCTTCTCAGTCACCGTCGTTGCGAGAAAAGAAGTGACACCTTCCGTCACGATCTTCCGTGCCCAATTGCGCAATCCATCTGGGTCAGCCTGGTTTGTGTCGAACCCATATGCGCCATGGCAATGGACATCGATCATGCCAGGAATGATTCTCTTTGTGCCATAGTCGATGTCGCAATCCTCGCCATATGGAAGGATGTGGCTAATGCGTTGCCCATCCACTTCAATGACAGCAGGGAAAAAATCATCCCCGATATACACTCTTTCGCTTTTGATTTTCATAGAATATGCTCTCCAATCGCTCACAGTGTAGCAGTATCAAGGGGGAAATTGCAAATGTGGGTGATAACAAATGCCGCAATTGATATAATATCTCATAACGGAGGTATTCGAATGATTGGATTAGTGATAACCGGTCACGGATCGTTTGCTAGTGGAATGGCGGATGCCGTGAACCTTCTTGTCGGAAAGCCCGAGAAATTCATTGCCGTGGACTATCTCCAAGAAGATTCCACGGATGAATTGGAAATACGGCTCAAAAAAGCCATTGCTTCTCTTTATGGCTGCAATGGCATCTTGATCATGACCGACATCTATAGCGGCCAACCTTGCAAAATCGCAACTCAGCTGGCGGACAAGCAACGTAGCAACGATGCGACAATCCGCGTCCTTGCCGGAGCGAACCTTGGAATGGTCATGCAGGCGAACATGGCGCGGGCATATGTCAGCGATGTGTCAGACTTGGCGAACATGGCGCTTGAAGAAGCGCACCGACAACTCATCATGCCTTCCGGTGTACTGAGATGAAAGGAGTTTTTGAATGAATGCGCTACTTACATTGATTTTGTTTGTGGCAGGGATCGACCGGCGCGGGCTTTTCGGCATTTTGCGCAGGCCTTTGGTTCTTTGCACATTGGCTGGCGCAGCCATGGGAAATGCAACGACAGGAGCCAGCGTTGGTGCTGCGCTTGAGATTCTTTGCATTGCATGTGAGACAACAAACGTGTCTGGCGCCAATGAGGACGGGTTTGCCTTTTGTTCCCTGATGGCGGTTGTCCTGGCGATTTCGGCAGGGCTAGATGCTTCTGGCGCCGCAGTCGCTGCCTTGCCGTTTGCCCTGATCGGGGGATTGGCGGGCAATGCCTTGTCGTTGGTGGATACACTGTTTCTTCCCTTGGCAAGGAGCGCGGCGGAAAAAAGAGATGAAAAGCTTCTTTCCATCTATCATTTCATTCCGATGCTGGTCAATGGAATCGCCTATGCTGTCTGCGGCACAATCCTGGCATCCCTTGGCGCCTCGGCTTCAGGGTGGATTGTTTCCTTCACGGCGGCCAATGGCTGGCTGATGGAGACATTGCGCATGGCCGCAAGCCTTGTCCCTTGCATCGGGCTAGCAGTCTTGCTAAGAAACATTCAGATGAAGGATGTATATGGATGCTTCTTTGGTGGAGCGGCGATCATGATGCTTTGCGCAAAGCTTGCCATGGGTCCTGCCGGTCTTTTTGTGGCAGCTGGCGCCGCCGTCACGGTTGGATACGTTGTCTACCAGATGCGCTTGGCAAAGCCGCAGGATAAGAACACAAAGGGAGGTGCGTCAAAATGGTGGTAGGAACCGGTACATACAAAGATTCAAACGAAGCATATCCGCTTGACAAAGCGACATTGCGTTCCATTGCCTTGAGATCCCTGGTTTCTGGCGTGTCCTATAACGCCGAGACGGGCGAATCAATGGGATGGCTTTGGGCGATTCTCCCAGGCCTCAAGAAGATTCATTCGGATGAAGAAGACCTTGCGCTTTGCATGGGGCATCACCTCGAGTTTGTCGATACAGGAAGCATGTTCTCAAGCCTTGCAATGGGAGTTGTTCTTGCCCTTGAGCAATCCAAGGCAGACCTAGAATCGATTCGGTCTGTGCGTACATCTGTCGCAGCCGCGTGCAAAGGACTGGGCAGGGTTCTTGTGACAAGCTTTGCGATTCCGCTTCTTGCTTCGATCATATTGGCTTTCAATTCGCTTGGCGCCATTGGCACGGTCTTGTATGCCTTGGTTTTAGCAATTGCCACTGTCGTGCTACGCATCCAGTTGATCTATTTCGGCTACAGTCACGCGACCCGCGTCACCGAAAAAATATTGCGCCACAAGGATCATTTCACATTTGCCTGCCGTTGCGCCGGGGTATTCATGATCGGTGCCTTGGCGGTTCTTCATGGCGATGGCTTCTTTGCCAATATGAACATGCTGAAGGATGGCTCATGGACGCTAGGACAAGGATTCAATGGCGTTGCGCCAGGCATATGTGGCCTCTTTGCCACATGGCTTGCCTACCATCTTCTCGCAAAGAAAAACTGGAGCCTTCTCAAGTGCTTCATCTTGATTGTCGGCATTGCCCTTGCCTTTGGGCTTCTTTCCCTTCTTCTTGGAAGCTACGCAATATAGAAATACAAGGACGGTCTTTGACCGTCTTTTTTGCGGGTTTGGACTGGTTCAAGGTAATACATAGGCAAGGAGGTGTTCATCATGGCAATGATCAAGGAAATGCCGGGATCGGAAAGACCGCAAGAAAAAGCCTTGTTGTATGGCGTAAGGGCTTTGTCCAACCGAGAACTATTGGCGGTGATACTACGTAGTGGCGCAAGCGGTCAATCGGTCTTGGAAACGGCAGACATGTTGTTGGCAAGGGCGGATGGCATTGCCGGTATCTCGCGCATGTCCCTCAATGAAATCTGTGAGATACGCGGCATCTCAAAAGTACGCGCCTTGCAAATCAAGGCTTGTTTCGAATTACCTAGGCGCATCGCATATGAAGAAGTGCAACAGAATGAATTCCTAAACAACACCGAGGAAATCGCAAAATGGCTCATCCACGAAATAGGCGCTAGCCTACAGGAAGAAGTCTACGGCATCTACCTGGATGCCCATCGGCGCATTGTCCATTCGCGAATTCTTTTCATTGGAACACTGGACAAAAGCCAAGTATACCCAAGGGAAGTATTCCGGGATGCGATCATCCACAACAGCAAGCGCATCATTATTGCGCATAATCATCCCTTTGGCACATTGGTTCCCTCAGAAGCAGACATGGAGTTTACAAGCGAATTGATCGAGCTGGGAAGGATGCTGGACATAGTGATCGAGGATCATTTCATCGTTACGCAGAAAGGATGGATCAGCTTTAAAGAAGATGGGCTGCTCAAAGAATGTGATATCATCGGCTCCATGGGTGATGGTGGATAATCAGGGCAATCTTTGGTAGAATATTCCCTGGTACGGCAAGGGCACGACCATGGATGAATACCTGCCTTTGCTGCTGCCGCAATGAAAAACCTGGCTTGCCAGGAAGAAAAAAGAGGCAGGTGGATGATATATGATTAAGAGATTATTGTGCCGTTTGACCGTCTTGTCATTGGCGGCTTGTCTGCTTGGAGGCTGTACCCAGATACGCACAGGCGTGGCATATACTGTGTATCCCGTGGGATTTCTCATTAGCTCGTTGTCTTCTGGGCAAATCGAAGCACATTCCGTGCAAGAAGAGACAACCATCGTGCAACGGGCGCAATTCAAGCCCAATGCCGAGGATATCCTTGCCAACAGCAGCGTCTTTTTCCATATTGGCACGCTTGAGCCATACCTTGGCGTCTACGGCAAGGAAATCGCCGACTCTGGGGCAATCGACTACGACCTTTCTACCCTGAACGCCGTGTACAAGTTCCAGCGCTATACGCAAGTAACCATAGACAATGAGCAAACATATGTCGAAGAGCCTTACTACAAAGGCGAGGAATTCAATTCCATCGACACCGACACGCTTGACTTGTTCCTATGGAACGACCCTATCTCAATGCTTTCCATGGCGCGGTATATCAAGGATTGGATGATCCGGACCTATCCCCAGGACGAGGAGACTTTCAGCGACAATTTCCGTCGCTTGGAAACGGAATTGATCAACCTCGACGCACAATACCAATTGCTCGCGACTTCCCTGGTCAACAATAACCAAGAGATTCGCTTTGTCTCCATGACGGCTTCCTTTGGCAATTGGCAGAAAACCTATGGGTTCCAAGTATATCCCGTGATCCTGTCGAAATACGGGGTGCTTCCCAACGAAAAACAATTGCAGCAAATTAAGCTGCGTATTCTCGCAGATGGCGTGAAATACATCGTCTATGAGCCAAACATGACCGAGGACATGAGGGAACTGGCAGATGTCTTGCAAAGCGAGCTTGGCTTGACTCGCGTCGAGCTTTCCAACCTTTCCAGCCTGACCGAAACAGAGGCTGCGGCGGGAAAAGACTATCTGTCCGTAATGTACGAAAACCTCAATGTCCTTGAGACAATGAAGACAAGCATCCCCGACCCAACCACGCTGACAACCACACAGGAATAGAAGGTATACATTATGAAAAAATTCTTGATTTGCGATGGCAATTCAATGTTGTTCAAGGCATACTACGCCACTGCATCCCGGCCGATGAGTACATCGGCCGGAATTCCCACAAACGCCGTGTTTGGCTTTGCCCAAATGATCCACAAGGCGCTGGAAATCGTTCATCCAGATGCGTTTCTCGTTGCTTTCGATGCGGGAAAGCATACTTTCCGCCACGATCTTTACGAAGCATACAAAGGTGGGCGCAAGCCTGCCCCGGACGACCTTGTGCCCCAGTTTGGCTTGGCAAGGGAACTGTTGGAAGCCTATCATGTGAAATGGGTGGAAATGCCCGACATCGAGGCAGACGACTTAATCGGCACGATGACGAAGAAAGCAGAAGGCTTTGAATCATACATATTGACCAGCGATCACGATATGCTGCAGTTGATCGATGATGAGACAACCGTTCTTTTGATGAAAAAAGGATTGACGGAAATGGATATCATGACCCCAACCTCGCTCAAGGAATCCATGGGGATCGAGCCGTTGCAGATCATCGATATGAAAGGATTGATGGGAGATAGCAGCGACAACATCCCAGGCATTCCAGGCGTTGGCGAAAAAACCGCCCTCAAGCTTCTTGCGGAATACGGGACAATGGAAAATGTCCTTGCCAATGTGGACAATATCAAAGGCGCGCTACATAAGAAAATCATCGAGGGACGCGATAGTGCGATCCTTAGCAAAAAGCTTGCAACGATCCGCCGCAACGTTGATGTCGCCCTCACGGCAGAGGAATGCACGTTTTCCCCGGATATCCCAGGTATCGTCAAATACCTCGAAACACTGGAAATGAAAATGCTGGTCAAGCGTTTCTCAGAGATGCTGCCAATGGAAACAAATGAAGAATTGCCTGCCGCAACCAGCGCTCCAACATCCTTCGAAAGGGTGCAGCGCGTTCCAGGGGATATGCTTAAGGATGACCTGGCGATCTATGTCAATGAAGACCTAGCTTCTTTCATGCATGCTGAAATGCGTGGCATTGCCTTGGCAAACGCAACGCATGCGGTGTATATCGCCTTGGATGACCTGAAGCAAGATGAAGCGCTACTGGCTTTCTTGAACGCTTCATCGCCTGCCAAGATCGGCTACGATGTCAAACGGTGCGAACATATATGCCAACGCGAAGGCATTTCAATCAATTTCACGGACGATACCATGATCATGGCATCCCTGGTGGACTCCACCTTGACAAGCACCGACAAGATCATGGATGCCTTTGGTCTTTCTACTTCAGACAAATACGAAGACATCTATGGCAAGGCAAACAAGCCAATCATGCTGGTAGAAGAGGAAAACGAAACACGTTTTAGCTGTGAAAACGCAAGAAACATCCTGGAATTGCACGATAGGACGGTAGAAAAGCTTATTGCGTATGGCATGGAAGACCTTTACCGAAACATTGAAATGCCTTTGACCCACATCCTGAGGGAAATGGAAAGCATTGGCATACGTTGCGATGTCGGTGTATTGGATCAAATCGCATCCCAGACCAAGACGGAGATTGACAACGAGCAAGCGCAGATCTTCACCATCGTTGGCCATGAGTTCAATGTCAATTCCCCCAAGCAGTTGGCTGAGGTTCTCTATGACGAAATGGGATTGAAAGCAGGGAAAAAGCGCAGCACCGCCGCCGATGCCTTGGAAAAGCTGGCTGGCAAGCACCCGGTGATCAACCATATCCTTGCCTATCGGAAATGGTCGAAAATCTATAGCACATACGCTGAAGGGCTTAAGAAATACGTCCAGCGCGATGGCAGGATCCACACGGTGTACAACCAGGCAGCGACGCAAACCGGAAGACTTTCCAGCAGCGAGCCAAACCTGCAGAACATCAGCGTCCGCAGCGAAGAGGGAAGGGGCATCCGCAAGGCATTCCTTCCCGATGAAGGATGTGTCTTGATTTCCAGCGACTACCACCAGGTGGAATTGCGCATGTTGGCGCACATGGCGGATGAGGAAAGCCTGATCAAGGCATTCAAGGAAGGCATCGACATCCATACCAAGACGGCAATGGATGTCTTCCACAAGACAGAGGAAGAAGTAACGCCCGCCGACCGTCGCAAGGCCAAGGCTGTGAACTTTGGCATTGTGTACGGCATCAGTGACTTTGGCCTGGCGGAACAGATCGGCGTATCCGTCAAGGAAGCTGGCGCATTCATCGAAGACTACTACCTGGCATATCCCCGCATCAAGACTTACATGAATTCATTGGTTGAGGAATGCGAGAAAAAAGGATACGTTTCCACGCTTTGCGGCCGAAGAAGAGACATTCCGGAAATCCGCAACAAGAACCGACAGATCCGGGAATTCGGCAAGCGTGCAGCGATGAATGCACCGATCCAAGGATCCGCCGCCGACCTGATCAAGATCGCCATGATCGACATCGACAAGGCGATGAAAGAGGCTGGCGTCAAAAGCCGCATGATCCTACAGGTGCATGATGAACTGATATTCAATGTGCCGAAAGATGAAATCGAGCTTATGGAAAAAATCATTGATGACGGCATGACACACGCCATGGAACTGAAGGTTCCGTTAACCGCCGAATGCTCGGTCGGCGAAAATTGGTACGAGGCAAAGTAATGCCTGAATTGCCAGAAGTGGAGACCGTTGTCAGAACCCTTGAAAAGCAGATCAAGGGAAGGCGGATCGAATCGGTCAATGTCCGCTACGAAAAGATCGTCTCCCAAGAAGTCCCCACATTCATTGAAAACCTTGTCGGGCAATGCTTCAGAGGATTTGGCAGGCGGGGGAAGTATCTGTTGCTTCAAATGGACACATGCGTCCTTGTCTGCCATCTGCGCATGGAGGGGAAGTTCTACATTCTTGATTCGCAAGAGCCTTGCGACCGCCATACCCATGTCGTATTTACCTTGGACAATGGTCAAACATTGCGCTACCACGATACACGCAAATTCGGAAGGATGGAAACCGTGCCTTTGGGCACGGATTTCAGCCATTGGCATGGTCTTGGTCCAGAGCCATTCGACGATGCCTTCGATTCTACGTATATCCAAAAAATCGCGCAAAAACGCTCCACCCCTTTGAAATCCTTGTTGCTGGATCAATCGTTTGTGGCAGGCATAGGCAATATCTACGCCGATGAAATACTTGCCGCATGCCACCTGCGCCCTGGGCGCTCATGCAAGCGCACAACGCACACCGATGCCGAGAACATCGCGATGGAAACCCGCCGCATTCTGAATGAAGCAATCAAGGCTGGCGGAACAACCATCCGCAGCTATACATCCAGCCTAGGCGTGACTGGAATGTTTCAGCTGAATTGCGTGGTTCACGCCAAAAAGACATGTGGTTTGTGCGGGAGCGAAACAAAGGTTCGCCGCATTGGCGGAAGATCCAGCTATTATTGCCCATCATGCCAAAAATAAAGGAGAACCAAAATGATCAAGCTAGGAATCACCGGAACGATCGCTTCCGGCAAGACATCCGTATCCATACTTTTAAAACGCAGGGGAATACCTGTGTTCAACAGCGACCAGTATGCAAAGATGGCCACTCACCGCGGCAACCCATGCTTTGGAAAATTGATTGAAATCCTAGGCAAAGAAGTAATTGGGGAAGATGGCGACATCCAAAAGGAAAAGATGGCAGCCGCGATCTTTTCCAACGAAGAAAAAAGACTTGCGGTCAATGCGGTCGTGCATCCGTATGTCAGAAAAGGCATGGAGCATTTCTTTGCCATGCGCAAAGAAAACTTTCTTTGCGCCGCCGAGGTTCCCCTCTTGTTTGAAGCGGGATACGAGGATGCCTTTGACGAGATTCTTGTCGTCACATGCGACAAAGATACGGCAATCAAACGCATGATGGAGGACAGGGGTTATTCCCTGGAAGAAGCGCAGGCTCGCTATGGCAGGCAGATCGATCCCGTAAAACAAGCCGCAAAAGCCGATATCGTCCTGGACAACAGTGGGTCGTTGAAAGACCTTGACCGCCAAGTCAATATACTCATACGAAAATACAGAGGCATAGGCACAAATGATTCCACAGCCTAAGGACACCTACCGCGTGCAATGTCCCTTTGATTTCTCCAATGGCGTGGTGCAACGGCTTGTGCTTCTTTATCTACCCTTGGTCGGGAACCTTGCATTCAGCCTGTACATGACGCTGGCGGCGGAAAGCTTTGGAGTCAATGCGCAACAGACGCATGATCGCTTGTTTGGTCTTTTGGGAAACCCAGTGGACAAAGACTTTGACGCTGCTTGCGCAAGGCTTGAAGAATACCGCCTTTTACGCATCTTTCAAAAAAACATCAGCAAGAGGTCGGCTTATTTCTACATGCTCGACAAGCCGCTTACAGCGGATAACTTTCGCCATGCCAGCACGCTGACCCGCAGCTATGTGGAATACATGGGCAGCCATAACTATGAAAACACATTGGCACGTCTTCTTGCTGGACCGCCGCCATTATCCGACTACCAAGAAATCACTCGCGCTTCCGTAAACAACGAGCGCGTCATCCCAGAGGATAAGGTGAACTACGTCAGCGTCAAGCCACAGTATGACTTTGGCAGGCAAGAGGAGATCTCGTTCGACTACGACCGTTTCCTCGCCACAACGACCGCCCTGGTGTTTCCGATAGAGCTGCGCACCAAGGAAAACATGTCGTTGATCGGGCGATTGGCGACAGTGTATGGTCTTTCTGCCGACACCATGCGCATGATTGTAAAGGAATGCGTCAATCTGTCTAATCTTTCGCTAAACACAACCGAACTATACCGCCGTTGTGAAAAAGCCACAAGCGACGTTCCCGCCACGGAAGACCCTTACGCCATGGACCCAAAGTCTTTCCTGCAATCGCGCCAACATGGCGCAATGGTCACAATGGCAGACAAAAAGCTACTGGAGATGCTGGCAATCGACATGCATTTTCCAAATCCTGTCATCAACATCATGGTCGAGCATATCCTCGCCATTTCCTCCAATCGACTCATTCCCAATTTTGTCCAGCAGATCGCGGGGGAATGGGCACGGGACGGCATAACAACCAAGGAGCAGGCACTTCTAAAGACAAAGCAGCAGGTGCGTCAGACACAAAAAAAGGCACGACAGCCATTGCCCAGCTATATGGTCGAGCAACAACAAGGCTATAAAGACACGAAGAAGGTCGATCCAAAGAAACTTGAGAAATACCGTCAGATGATCAAGGAGAACACAAGCAATGATGAATAAGGCAGAATTCATTACCCAGCCATCAGAAGAACGGCTCCAAGAGACAAGAAACAAAGCCACCGAGCTTCATGGCGACCAAATCGTTGCACGTGTGTTTAGCCAAAAAGGCATTCCCCCCGCATGCATCGACAAGTCGCCATGGAAAATCAACGAATGGCGAAAGAACTTCCAGCCATGCGTCAATTGCCCTGGCCTTGCTAAATGCGGGCAAAAACAAAAGGGCTACTTTGAAAGCCTCTCCTATGATGGATATCTCTCCATCGAGCTATCTCCCTGCAAATACATGCGGGAACACCTGAAGTCAATCGTACATCTCGACCGTTTCTTGGTCAACGACATGCCGCAAAAGCTTAGCACGGTGAGTTTCGAATCTATCCTGACAAGCGACAGTTCCCTGGATGAACAGGATGAATACATTGATTTCGTTGTCAAGGCCATGACGCTTTCAGGGAAGAACAGATCTCTCTATATCTATGGACCATTGGGCACTGGGAAAACCTACCTCGCCGCATGTGCATGCAATGCCCATGCCAAAAAAGGGGAACGTGTTGGCTTTGCCGTATATCCCGACTTGTGCAGACGCTTGACGACAATGGTTACTTCAGGCGAATTCAAAGTCGCGATTTCCGATTTGATCCGCACGGACTTTCTCGTCCTGGATGATTTCGGTGCAGAAAGCGTGACCGAATGGAACCGTGACCAGATTCTCTTTCCTGTTCTGAATGCGCGCTATGAAGCAAAGAAAACGACATGGTTTACCTCCAACCTGGACATGGAAAGCCTGCACTTGCATTTTCGCTTCACATCCAAAGGCATTGAGGATGAAATCAAAGCATCTAGGATTATTGAAAGAATCTCTTCCATGGCGGATATTTTACCACTGAGAGGCGATGATCGCCGCAAAATATCTTAACAACATATCTACTGAATGATAGAATATCAGTAACTAATATCTGGAGGCTATCATTTATGGTTAGAAAAATTGGAGTATTAACCTCGGGCGGAGATGCGCCAGGAATGAATGCGGCAATCCGCGCCGTCACAAGAATCGCCTTGAATAATGGAGTGGAAGTCGTTGGAGTGCATAATGGATATCGCGGGCTTCTTGAATCCAACTTTGAGCCAATGTCGCGTAGCAGTGTCTCGGAAATCCTTGACAAAGGCGGCACAAAGCTTGGCTCGGCAAGGCTTCCTGAATTCCGTGAAGAAGAAGTCCAGGATCAATGCATCAAGAATCTAAAGAGAGAGGGAATCGATGCATTGGTTGTCATTGGCGGCGATGGATCTTATCGCGGGGCGCTTGCCTTGACAAGAAAAGGCATCAACTGCATTGGCTTGCCTGGCACGATCGACAACGACATTCCTGGAACCGATTTAACAATCGGCTTTGACACTGCCTTGCGCACATGTGTGGAAAACGTCGATAAACTGCGCGATACATCCAGTTCCCATCATCGTTGCTCCATTGTCGAAGTCATGGGCAACCGTTGCGGAGACTTGGCATTGTACACTGCCATTGCATGTGGAGCCGAAATGGTCATTACACCCGAAACAGGCTACGATGAGCTAGAAGTCCTTGAAAAGCTGAGATACCTTGGAGAAGCTGTCAGGAAGAACCATGCGATCGTCATCATCTCGGAAAAGATCTGCGATGTTGACGCATTGGCAAAAAAAGTTTCGCTCAAGACCAATTTCAGTGGAAGGGCAACTGTCCTTGGACATATCCAAAGAGGCGGATCACCAACGGCGCAAGACCGTATGCTGGCTAGCCGCATGGGAGAAAAGGCTGTCGATCTTCTGGTGGAAGGCATTGGCGGTCATTGCGTTGGCATTATCGACAACCAAATCTCGTCAATCCCGATCCAAGAAGCATTGGAAAGACCTCGCAAGAGCAGAAAGCACCTGTATCGTCTCTTTGATCGTCTCGTCTAGAAAGGTCTAGCCATGGGCGACATTATCATTACATATTACGGACACAGTTGCTTTAAGGCATCCTGCGACAAAGGCTCGGTTATCTTCGACCCTTACGAAAACAACAGCGTGCCTGGTCTTCGGCTGCCAGAAAACCTTGCGGCAGACATGGTTCTCTGCTCGCACTCGCACAGCGACCACAATGCATCTGGGCTTGTTTCCTCAAGTGGCAACAATTGTTTCGATGTCGATGTTGTCACGGTCCCCCACGACAACGAAGGCGGCGCAAAGCGTGGCATGAACGACATTTCCATTGTCCATATGGACGGCAAACGAATCGCCCATTTTGGCGATATTGGACGCATGCCGACTAGCTCGGAATACGACATATTGAAGGGTTTGGATCTTGCAATGATCCCAGTCGGCGGATTTTTCACCATTGACATACGGCAGGCATTGGACATTGTCCGTTGCATTAAGCCAAAGAAAGTCATCTTCATGCACTTCCGTCGCGATGACACTGGCTACAATGTGTTGAGCGATATTGACCAGTTGGATAGAGAATACGATTCCATCCGCTTGTTGCCGCAAAGTGAAATCGCGCTTTCAGATTTGCCGCATAACGCATGTTGTGTGCTTACCGCAATGCAATAAACGCAAAAAAACAGGCTTGCATGCAAGCCTGTTTTTAGTTTGCAAATGTGATCAACGCTTCTGGATCTTCGACTGGATTTCCGCGATCGCCGCCTTCTGGTTCAAGATTACAGGGATAACGATCGGATTTCGGTTGGTCTTCTTGTATAAATATGGCTCAAGGGAAGACTTAATGCAGTTCTTCAATTCGCCAAATGTTGTCCGCTGCTGCATCTTTTTCTTCAATGCATCATAGACAACCAACTCGGCATCCTTGAGAAGCATCTGGTTATCCTTGATGTAGACAAAGCCCCTGGACACGATGGAAGGACGGCAAAGTATCTTGTTGTATCTTGAGTCAATCGTCACAATCACCGCCACAAGCCCATTTTGGGCGAGAATCCTGCGGTCCTTGATGACGGAGGTACTCAATCCTGTGGCATCGTTTCCATCAACGTACACGGCATCAGTCTGCACACGCTCATTCGCCATGAAACACTCGCCATTGCGCAAGACAATGATATCGCCATTGGAACAAATAAAGCAATTTTCCTTCGGCACGCCCGTCTCGACAGCTGTCTCCGCGTGCTGAACAAGCATCTTGTATTCGCCATGGTTTGGCATGAAATACTTGGGTTTGATCAGGTTTAGCATCAGCTTCTGCTCTTCTTGCGGCGCATGTCCTGTGGTATGGTACGAGTTCAACGTTGAATTCGTGATGACATTGGCACCAACCCTTGTCAGCTGGTTGATGACACCGCCAACCGATTGCGCATTACCTGGAATCGGGTTGGACGAAAATAATACCGTATCGCCTGGTATGATGCGTAGCCATTTATGCGTTCCGTTGGCGATCCTGCTCAAGGCTGCCATTGGCTCTCCCTGGCTGCCGGTGCAGACAATACATATGCGGTTGGCAGGAAGGGTATTCAATTCATTGCCTGAAATGAAAGCTTCTGCAGGAATATCGATGACACCCATCTTTTGGCCAATGTCCACTACGTTTTCCATGGACCTGCCAAACACCGCAATCTTTCTGTCGCATTGCACCGCCGCCTCAAGGATCTGGTTGAGGCGCAGAACATTAGAAGCAAACGTTGATATCAACAAGCGCCCTGGCGTCTTTCGCATGCGCTCAATGATTGCCTTGGCTACCGCCTTTTCCGATATGGAGGAGCCAGGGACGGATGAGTTTGTCGAATCACTCATTAACAACGACACTCCAATCTGTCCCATGTATGCCATCTTTTGGTAATCGGCATTGGTCCCGACAGGCGTCATGTCAAACTTAAAGTCGCCTGTTTCGACAATTCTTCCATTGGGTGTGTTGATAAATATGCCCAGGCTGTCGGGGATTGAGTGGACTGTATCGAAAAAGCCAACGGTGAAATGCTTTGTCTTTACCCGGGAATCCGAATCAATTTCAACAATGCGGACATTCCTGAGCATGCGATGCTCCTCTAGCTTTTTTTCGATCAGTGCCTTCGCAAAGCGCGGCGCATGGATTTCTCGCAAGCGAACCTGCTGTAGGAAATAGGGGATTCCGCCAATATGATCCTCATGACCATGGGTGATCAACAAAGCCTTGATTTTCTGCTGATTCTTGACCAGATATGTGTAGTCCGGAATAACGTAGTCCACGCCAAGCAGATCGCTTTCCGGAAACTTTACCCCGCAGTCGACAATGATAATCTCATCGTCGTGCTCAAAGCAATACATATTCTTGCCGATTTCACCGAGTCCGCCCATAGCGTAAACAAGTGTATCGGTCTCATGGTTAATAACCTGTTCACGAAAATCTGCGTTGGCAATACTCGAATAACGGACTTCACGGACTGGTCTTCCGCTCGTTACATTCATAATTATTACCTCTTTCTGTCTTGTTAATCAGGCGTAGCCTAAAAAACGAATCGTATTGTGTTGGAAACATTATAGCATTAAAAATCGAAATGAACAGTGCGAATTATCCAGAAACATGGACTATATCACCATTGCGCCGGGAATTTCCTCGAATGGGTCTTCCTTGTTGATACGATCATAAAATAATATGCCACTGAAGTGATCGATTTCATGCTGAAGAATGATCGAAAGATATCCGCGCGCCCTGATTTCCACTTCCTTGTTTGTCAAAAGATCAAAGGCACGCACCTTGATCCTTGCGCTGCGAGCGACATGTCCTTCGTGTTCATCCTGGACGGAAAGACATCCTTCGCCACAATCCAGGTATGCCTTCTGGGTGGAATAGGATACAATGCGCGGGTTGGCAAGCATGAATTGAATCGGGATTTCATTGCCGTCCTTGTCTACATCGACCACCGAGATTGCGGTAAGCTGGCGAGGTATGCCAAGCTGTATCGCGCTAATGCCCACGGCGGGGCGCAAGTTGTATTTTTCCGCCTTTTCCTCGTCTATGGAATCGACGACATATTGAAGCATATCCCTCAGAATAGCTTGGTTTTCCTCGGAGAGGGGCAGTTCCACCGGCTCCGACTTGACACGGATCAAAGGATCTGTGTCCTTGATGATGGTATCATTGTTAATCAACATTTTTTAACCTCCGTCTTATTCCACGGCAACAAGGCAAAAACACCGAAACGTGGTTCGCTATGCCACCGCAATCTGTACAATTAATTTTTCCATTCACCGATCACATTAGTATATCCATTGCCTTTTTCTTTGTCAAAGAACGTCAAGTGCGCTTGGAATGCCCAAACAATCGCCGCAAGGCCTTGCGGCGGCCTCGATCGCCTTGGAGATCGCAATGGAGGAAAGATGCCCCAGCAAATTGACATCGGCCTTTACCTCCCCTGAAGCAAGCGCATAGATACTATCGCCGTCATACATCGTATGGGCGGGGCGAATGCTGCGGGCAAAGCCATCGTGCGCCATCATTGCAACCTTCAGCAGGGAAGCCTTGTCGATCAATGCATTGCATATGATTGCCGCAATGGTGGTGTTCTGGCGAAACAGGTTTTTGCCGAGGATATCCTCCATGGACGCTTCACCCGATACAAAAGACTTTGCCTCTTTGTCAAAACATCCCGCAATCTTTTCGCCCGTCTCATAGGCAAACACATCGCCCGCCGCATTCAACGCAACGATCGCCCCGATGCACAAATCGTTGCATCGAATGGCGTATGAGCCAATGCCGCTTTTCATAATATGCTTTGGTCCAAGAAGCTTTCCAACTGTGCAGCCTGCGCCTGCGCCAAAACACCCATCCTGGTAGTTGCTATCTTCTGCGTTGATGCAGGCTTGATAGCCTAGGGCTGCATCCGGACGCACCTTGCTGGATCCCACGCCCAAATCAAACAGACAGCTGGCACTGACGATTGGAACAACGCCATGGTCTGTTTCAAAGCCAATTCCTCTTTCTTCGAGATAGCGTACAACGCCGCTTGCCGCATCCAGCCCAAAGGCGCTGCCCCCCGACAAAAGCACGGCATTCACCCCATCATTGGACGCAACGGGTGAAAGGAGTGCTGTCTCGCGCGAAGCAGGCGCCCCACCCCTGATGTCGCAAGCACACAGTGCCTTTTTGTCTGGAAGGATAACAGTGCAGCCTGTGCCTGCCCCAGGGTATTCCGCATTGCCAATACGAAATCCTTGGATTTCCTTGATATTGATTTCTCTCATGGTCTAACTTCCTTTCTTCTTTTGATATATCATAATATGAAATACCTTCATGTTTCCCGTTTTGTTCAATCACTGTATCGATTTGTGATAAAATCATGTCCATGACAACAATAGAAACAACGGTAAAAAGAAAAAGACTATTCAAAATGCCGCGAGGTAGCGACCGCATCATCTATGTCGCCATGATACTGCTTTTGCTGTATGGATTGATCATGGTCGGCAGTGCATCGATGGGACTTTCCATCGGCAATAACATGGCGCTCTTGATCAACATAGGAAAACAAGCCGCATTCATGGTCGTTGGCTACCTTGCCATGGCGTGGATCACCAATCGTTTTACGCTTTCATTCCTGAAGTCCGACAGCTTCATATACATGATCGTCTTGACTGGAATACTGCTTCTGCTATGCCTTGCCTTCAAGGCATCGTATGGCGCAAAGGCATGGATCCACCTGCCGCTTGGCAAAACACTTGACGTGACATTGCAGCCATCGGAATTCGCCAAGGTCGTTGCCATCCTGACGGTTGCGGCACATACGGGAAACGTAACCAAAAACGTAAAAAACGGCTTTGAGATTCTTTCCCGTCCAATTGCCATCGTGGGCGTATATTGCTTCATCGTCGTAGTCCTCCAGCACGACTTCGGTTCGGCATCGATCATTTTCTTGATCACTTGCGTCTGCCTCCTGTTGCCAGACCACCCCAAGCTGAAAAAATTCCAGCAGATCCTGGCAGCGTTGTTTTGGGTCGCGGTCGCTTTCGCCGTGTTCATTCTTTCCCCCTGGGGTGAATCGCTGATCACGCGCATGACATTCCTGGACGACTACCAAATCAAGCGCTTCACTGCCGCGATCAATCCATTCGCCGACCAATACGACAGCGGTTACCACCTAATCAATTCCCTGATCTGTTTTGCCTCGGGGGACTGGCTTGGCAAGGGGTTTGGCCAATCCATCCGCAAATACACTGAGTTTCCCAACGCCAATTCAGACTTTATCGCAGCGATTCTTGTCGAAGAGCTAGGCTTTGCCGGCTTCCTTGTCCTGATGGCACTATACAGTATGATCCTGATTCGGTTGTTCATGCATGCATGGCGCATCAAAAACGAACAAGCGCGTATCATCTTGATCGGCTCTGCGATGTATCTGTTGATCCACATGTTTTTCAATATCGGCGGCGTAACGGGCCTGATCCCCCTGACTGGCGTCCCGCTACTGCTAATATCCGCAGGAGGAAGCTCGACATTGAGTTTCCTTGCCTGCCTTGGGCTATGCCAGGCAGTGATCTCTGGCGAGCAGCGGGGAGAAATCAAATGAGGATCATTGCCGGGGAATATGGCTCGCGGCGCATTATAGCGCCAAAGGGCATGGAGACGCGCCCCACGCTGGACAAAGTGCGGGAAGCGGTCTTTTCAACGCTTGGAGGCTTCTTCGATGGAGAATCATTCCTAGACCTCTACGCGGGAAGCGGAGCCAATGGTTTGGAAGCCTTGTCGCGCGGGTGCGGGATGGCAGTGTTTGTGGATATGTCGCGCAACGCCATTGCGGCGATCAACGAGAACATCACCGCGCTAGGTTGCGCCGACAGGTCGCGGGTATTAAAGATGAAAGACCTCAAGGCACTCTCGCTTTTGCGCGAAGAAGGAAAGCGATTTTCCCTTATATATATGGATCCCCCATACGCGAAACAAAAGAACATGGAGATCCTAGGGCTGCTACAGGAATATGGTCTTTTGGCAGATGGCGCAAGGGTTGTCATCGAGTCTAAGGCAGAGGATTCATTCACCCAGGACATTGAAGACTTGCGCTTCATCAAGAGCGCGCAATATGGAATCAGCAGGGTAACCTACTATAAAAAAGGGTAGCCCTGTTTTCTTTCAGAAAATTTTTAGCACTTAACACTTGACAGTGCTAAAAAGGAGAGTAATATATTAGCAGGCATTGGAAAGGAGTGCTAAAGGAGGTGAACGAAGATGCTGACACCGAGAAGGATAGAAATATTCAAGGCGATCGTAGATGAGTTCATCAAGACCGCCGAGCCAGTCGGCTCGAAAACCCTTCAGCAAAAGTATCACCTGCCGTATTCCAGCGCCACCATACGCAACGACATGCAAATGCTGGAAGAAATGGGATATCTGGAAAAAACCCATACGTCCAGCGGGCGCGTGCCAAGCACACGGGGATACAAGTTCTATTGCGAGAACCTGTTGAACGAATCCAGCATGGACAAGCGCATGGAGATAGCGATCAGGGAGGCGTTTGACGCCGCTAGCTTCAACATTGAGGAAGCTGTCCAGCAAAGCTGCCAGATATTGTCGGAAATGACACAAATGACGGCAGGGGCGATAGGACCTGATTCATCGATGCAGAAATTGGAACACATCAAGCTGTTCCAGATCGATGCACGCAACGCCGTCTGTGTATTCATCACGAACACCGGACATACCGAAACCCGCAATTTCCGGTTTGAGGAAGAGATACCCTTCTCCGACCTGGAGACATGCACCGACATCCTGAACAAACGGCTCAGGGGCGTGCCCATCAGCGAGCTGCCTGCGCGCATGCAGGATGTAAGGCCAGACCTAAGCCTGGCGGTAAAGCGACACGAATTGCTGTTCACCGCATTTGTGAAAGCGTTTGTCAACTTTGCCTCGGAAAGCATCTACTTCTCAGGGAAGGACAAAATGCTCTACCAGCCGGAATTCGAGGATATCTCGAAGCTGAAGCAATTGATGCAAATGTTTGACGATATCTCGGTATGGAAGGAAATGCACAGCTCGGAAAAAGCCATAGCGACCACCACAAAGAAAGGCGGCACTCTGACCTGGTATGGCGACCTTGCCATCGCCAGGACGAAGTTCCGGGTCAATGACACGGAATCGGGCGAGCTGATGGTTGTCGGGCCAAGCCGCATGGACTACAACATGGTGATGAACATGCTGCAGTACGCGGCCAGGCTGATTGAAAAAATGTACAGCACTGGAGGCAACGATGATGAGTGAAGAAGTAAAAGATGCAGTCAAGACGGAAGTTGAGGCTGACGAAGAAAAACAAGAAAAGGAGCAGGAAACGGAAAAGGAAACCACCGCGCAGCCGGATGACGACAAGGATATGCTGATCGGAAAGAAAGACAAGGAAATCGAGGAACTGAAGGGCCAGGTCGCGATTCTGAAGAATGAATATGCGAAGGCCTATGCTGATACCGAGAATACTCGGAAGCGTCTTCAGAAAGAATTCGAGACACGCAGCAAGTATCACATCCAGTCATTCGCGCTGGAGGTTCTTCCAGTACTGGATAATTGTGAAAGAGCCCTTGCGCAGGAAACCAATGACGAGGCTTACCGCAAAGGAGTCGAAATGATCTACAACCAGCTTCGCAATGCACTGCAAAAGGAAGGCGTGACAGAGATCGAGGCATTGAACCAGCCGTTTGACGCAAACTGGCACCAGGCCTTGATGTCAGAGGAATGCGAAGGCGTAGAGCCAGGCATGGTCACGCAGGTTCTTCAAAAGGGCTATAAGCTAAAGGATCGACTGCTAAGGGCAGCCATGGTAAAAGTTAGCGCATAAATAATCAAGGAGGATAGAAATATGAGCAAGATTATTGGAATCGATTTAGGTACAACCAACAGCTGCGTAGCTGTCATGGAAGGCAAAGAGGCTAAGGTCATTGCCAATCCAGAAGGAAACCGCACGACACCTTCCGTCGTTGCGTTCAAGAATGGCGAAAGAATCGTCGGCGATGCCGCAAAGCGTCAGCTGATTACAAACAAAAATACAGTCTATTCCATCAAGAGACTGATGGGAACAAACGAAAAAGTCAACCTTGAAGGAAAGGACTACACACCACAGGAAATCTCCGCGATGATCCTGACATACCTGAAGGGATATGCCGAGAGCTACCTAGGTGAAAAGGTCGAAAAGGCCGTCATCACCGTCCCTGCATATTTCAATGACGCACAAAGACAGGCAACAAAGGATGCCGGCAAGATCGCTGGTCTGGATGTCTGCCGTATCATCAACGAGCCTACCGCATCCGCGCTTGCGTTTGGTCTTGACAAGGATATGAACAATGAACTCAAGATCTTGGTCTATGACCTTGGCGGTGGCACATTCGATGTCTCTATCCTAGATATTGCCGATGGAACATTCGAGGTTCTCTCGACCGCCGGCGACACAAGACTGGGTGGCGATGACTTCGACAACAAGATCATCGACTATCTGGCAAACAATTTTGCCCGCGAGCATGGCGTTGACCTGAAGGCCGACAAGATGGCGCTGCAGAGACTAAAGGAAGCTGCTGAAAAGGCAAAGAAGGATCTCTCTGGCATGGTTCAGACACAGATCTCCCTGCCGTTCATCAGTGCTGGACCAGAAGGTCCTCTGCATCTTGAGGCAACATTGACACGCGCAACGTTTAACGAACTGACAAAGGATCTTGTCGAAAAGACAATGGTTCCTGTAAGACAAGCACTGCGCGATGCAAAGCTTTCCGCATCACAGCTTGACCAGATCCTGCTTGTTGGTGGATCCACACGTATTCCGGCTGTCCAAGAAGCTGTTAAGAGAGAACTTGGCAAAGAGCCGAACAAGTCCGTCAACCCAGATGAGTGCGTAGCCCTTGGTGCCGCCATCCAGGGTGCGGTTATCGCAGGCGATGTCAAGGATGTCCTGTTGCTTGATGTCACGCCATTGAGCCTTGGCATCGAGACATTGGGCGGCGTCATGACTGTCCTGATTCCTCGCAACACGACAATCCCGACAAGCAAGTCGCAGATCTTCTCTACCGCAGCCGACAACCAGCCGGCAGTCGACATCCATGTCCTGCAAGGTGAAAGACCAATGGCCGCAAACAACAAGACACTTGGCAACTTCCAGCTTGATGGCATTGCGCCAGCGCGTAGAGGCGTTCCTCAGATCGAGGTGACATTCGACATCGATGTCAACGGCATTGTCAATGTTTCCGCTGTCGACAAGGCGACAAACAAGAAGCAATCCATCACGATTACAAACTCCTCTGGTCTTTCCGACGAGGAGATCGACAGAATGGTCCGCGAAGCAGAAGCGAACAAGGCAGAGGATGACAAGCGCAAGTCTGACATTGAGACAAAGAACCGCGCTGAATCGTTCATCAACCAGATCGACCAACAGCTTGAGGGCGACAACCCTAACATTCCGGCAGACCAGAAAGAAGCCGTCAAGAAACTTCGCGACGAACTCCAGGATGCATTGGACAGAAACGACTTGGCTACCCTGAAGACAAAGCTCGACGAGCTTGAAAAAGCCGCCTACAACATGTCCCAGGCAATGTACCAAAACGCTGGCGCAAATGCTGGTGCAGGCAACGCTTCTTCCCAGGGCTTCAACTACCAGTCCGGCAACCAAGGCGATGATGTCATGGACGCCGACTTCTCCGAGAAGAAATAAACAGTTTCTACAGAATGCGGAACCCATTATGATTCCGCATTCTGTGTATCACTAATGCAAGGTTATGATGCCTTGCGCGATGGAAGCATGCATGCTTCCGCATACGACTGCGGGCAGACAAAGGATTTTCCAAAAATTTGTTCATCCCAGTATTAGCAAAGAAAGGCGACAAAGACATGGCAGATAAAAGAGACTATTACGAGGTATTGGGCGTTTCCAAAAGCGCAACTGAAGACGATATCAAACGCGCCTATCGGAAACTTGCGAAACAATACCATCCCGATATTAACAAGGAACCGGGTGCCGCGGATAAGTTCAAGGAAGTAAACGAAGCATACGAAGTATTGAGCGATCCCCAGAAGAGGCAAAACTACGACCAATTCGGCTTTGCCGGCATGGACGGCATGAACGGAATGGGTGGCTTTGGCAACTTCAGCGGCGCGGGCTTCGACGACCTTGGGGATATCTTCAGCAGCTTCTTCGGGGGTGGGTTTGGTTCGTCCTCGCGTAGCTCGCGTTCATCCACGTCGCCGCGAAGGGGCGAAGACAAATACATGCGCATGAATGTATCCTTCATGGATGCATGCTTTGGCAAGACGGAGACAATCAACCTGACAGTCGACGAAACCTGCGATGCCTGCAAAGGCAGCGGGGCGGCGACGCCATCGGACATCTCGACTTGCGACACATGCCATGGATCAGGTAGGGTTCTAACCCAGCAAAGAACGGCATTTGGCGTATTCCAGTCGCAGAGCGTATGCCCTGATTGCCGCGGCACGGGAAAAAAGATTCGCAAGGCATGCCCGAATTGCTCAGGCAACGGCTATGTCCGCAAGCGTGTCAGCGTTGATCTCAAGATTCCCGCAGGCATCAACAGCGGTCAGCAGCTGCGTGTTTCAGGCAAGGGCGAGCGTGGCGCCAATGGTGGTCCTAATGGCGACCTATACATCGAGATCAACGTCTTGGCGCATGAGAAGTTTGAACGCGACGGCAAGGATATCTTCCTTGACATCCCGGTTTCTACCGTCGATGCGACTCTTGGCACGACCATCGACATCCCGACCATCCATGGCGATGTGTCCATGAAGATTCCGGCGGGAACACAGGATGGCGCAAGACTCAGGCTCCGTGGCAAGGGAACAGCCGATGTGCGCGGTGGGCGACAAGGTGACCAAATTTGCACCGTAAGAATACAAGTCGACACAAACCTTACCGCAAGGGAACGCGAACTCTACAAAGAATTACAAAAGCTTCAAAACAAGCCGGAGAAAGAATCTGTCTGGGACAAGTTCAAAAAGCAATTCTCTTAGCGCCTTAGGCATGTCCTAGGCGCATCAACGCAAACAAAGGAGGCGAAGAATGATGAATATCGAACAGATGACAGAACAACTCGCACAAATCATCGTGCAGGCCGTAACCTCAGCCAGGCAAGCCCAAAACAGCGAGCTGACACTTGAACATATTCTTTTGGAAATGCTCAAGGACGACACGCTGGACGGCATCTGGCGCAGGCTCAATGTCGCGAAACCAGAGGCAATTCAATTTGTCCAAGACTATGCGGACAGATTGCCTACGGTGTCGGGAGGATATGAGCCAACCATCAGCCGCTATGTCAGCCAAGCCTATGACAAGGCGCTGGAAGACATGAAAAAACGCGGCGATACATACATGAGTACCGCATCGTTCCTGATTGGAATGCTAAACACCAATGCAGCAGTGATCCAAGGGTTCAAGAAGAGTTTCCTGGTCAACGCAAAGAATGCCGCAAAGGCAGAGGAAGAAAGGAGAGGTGGCATTGTGATGGATGAGAAGACGAATGAAAGCCAGCTCGACGCCCTTAGCAAATATGGGCACGACCTGGTGGCGGATGTAAAAGACGGAAAGATCGACCCTGTCATTGGCAGGGATGATGAAATCCGCCGTGTAATCGAGATTCTTTCAAGGAAGACAAAAAACAACCCAGTCTTGATCGGCGAACCGGGCGTAGGCAAGACGGCGATCGTCGAAGGGCTTGCATGGCGCATCATGAAAGGCGATGTCCCGCTTGGCTTAAAGGACAAGCGACTGATCGAGCTTGACATGGGCGCAATGATCGCAGGCGCAAAGTATCGCGGTGAATTCGAGGAAAGGCTCAAAGGCGTTTTGAAGCAGGTTGAAGAGGCAGATGGCGGAATCATCCTGTTCATCGATGAACTCCATAACCTGGTAGGCGCAGGAAAGACCGAAGGTTCCATGGATGCCGCAAATCTCTTGAAACCTATGCTTGCAAGAGGCGAACTGAAGTGCATTGGCGCAACAACGTTCGACGAATACCGCAAATACATCGAAAAAGACAGAGCGCTTGAAAGGCGTTTCCAGAAGATCATGGTGCAGGAGCCAACGGTGGAAGACACAATCTCCATCTTGCGTGGTCTAAAAGACCGCTTCGAATCGCACCATGGCGTGCAAATCAAGGATGAAGCAATCATTGCGGCCGCATCATTGTCCAATCGATACATCACAGATCGTTTCCTTCCCGACAAGGCAATCGACTTGATCGATGAGGCATGCGCAAGCATCCGCGTTGAAATGGACTCCATGCCGCAAGAACTGGACGAACTTTCAAGGAAAATCATGACGCTGCAGATCGAGGAAACCTCTCTGCACGATGAAACAGATCCCAAGGCGCTTGAAAGACTTGGCGAGATTCGAAAGGAACTTGCTGATCTAAACGAAACCAAGGAGAAGAAATTCTCCCAATGGAAACATGAAAAAGAGCAGATGGATGGCGTCAAAGACTCCAAGGAACGCTTGGAGAAGGCAAAGCTTGAATTGACGCAAGCGGAAAACGATGCCGACTACGAGCGTGCCGCAAAATTGAAATACGACACAATCCCTTCGCTGGAAAAGACAATCCGCGAAGCCGAGGCAAACGATGGGACACGGATGATCCAGCAGCTTGTCGATGAAGACTTGATCGCAAGGATTGTCTCCCGTTGGACGCACATCGAAGTCAGCCGCCTGATGTCCACTGAACGCCAGAAAATCCTTCACCTGCACGAAGTGCTGCAGAACAGGGTCATGGGGCAGGACGAAGCATTGCGCCTTGTCAGCGATGCAATCATGCGTTCAAAGGCGAATGTCCAAGATGAAAACAGGCCTTTGGGAAGCTTCTTGTTCCTAGGGCCTACCGGCGTAGGCAAGACCGAGGTCGCAAAAGCCTTGGCACAGCAATTGTTTGACGATGAAAGCCGCATTGTCCGAATCGACATGTCGGAATACATGGAGAAATTCAGTGTCTCAAGGCTGATTGGCGCTCCTCCAGGATACGTAGGATACGAGGAAGGCGGACAATTGACTGAAGCGGTGCGCCGAATGCCATATAGCATTGTCCTGTTGGACGAAATCGAAAAAGCGCATCCAGATGTATTCAACATCCTGCTTCAGATACTCGACGATGGGCGAATCACCGACTCGAAGGGCGTTACCGTTGATTTCAAGAACACCATCATCGTCATGACGTCAAACCTTGGCTCGCAATATGCCTTTGACGGCGATTCTGCGCAACGCAAGGATCGCTACATGGAAGAAGTCAGACGCTTCTTCAAGCCAGAGCTGATCAATAGAATCGATGAAATCATCGTATTCAACTCATTGACCGACACGGCTTTGAAGCAGATCGCCGATAAGTTCCTGAAGCAGCTGGAAAACCGTCTTGCGGAAAGGGATATTCATTTGTCCGTTTCCGATGAAGCAAAGGCAAGGATCATCGAATGCGGCGCCGATGCATTGTACGGGGCACGCCCGATGAAGCGCCATATCCAGCGTGAAATCGAGACTCAGGTTGCCAGGGTCATTCTAGAAAACCCAGATATCCAAGGCCAAACAATCACCGTTGATGCCAATGACGAAGGCTATCTGGTACAGGCGCACAAATAGTATTGCAAGGGGTCGGCGAAAGCCGCCCCTTTTCATATGCTATAATGTGAAACGGAGGTTTTTCATGAATTATCGTTCGCTTATTTTCTGCCTTCTTTCTGCAGTGTTTATAATGTCTTCGGGATGTGCAATCGAATCACTTCATGCCGATGATAATGATGTCATTGAAAGCCTGGTCATAGCGTCTTCTTCAGTGGAAGAAGACACGCCTGATGTCGTTGTCCCAACCCCGACACCCGCCCCGCAGCCGCAAGAATACAGGGCTTCTCTGTTCATGACTGGCGATGCCTTGATCCATGGGTCGATTTGGCTGGATTCCATGACTTCAAGCGGATACGACTTTTCCGACAAGGTGGAAAGAATCGCCCAGGTCGCTTCAAAATACGATTTGCGCTACTATAACCAGGAAACAATCATTGGCGGCGATGAACGCGGTCCTTCTGGCTATCCGCAATTCAACACGCCTAGCCAATGGGGAGATGCAATGTACGATGCTGGCTTCAACCTTGTCTCTACCGCCACCAACCATTGCCTTGACCAAGGCGCTTCTGGCATTGAGAATTCCTTGCGCTATTGGGCAGGCAAGGAAGGGGTTGTTACCGCAGGGACATACCTTACTAAAGAAGACCAAGAAGCCATCGTTGTCCACGAGATCAATGGCATCACCTATGCGTTTTTTTCCTGGACATACGGCATGAACGGATTGTCTGCGCCAATAGATAGACCATACATGGTCAATTGCTATGCAGGAAGAGAACAGGAGATGCTCGATCAGGTCGCAAAAGCAGACAAAATGTGCGATGTAGTCATCATTGCAATGCATTGGGGAACAGAATACTCCATGTCCGTCAACGATGAACAACACGACCTTGCCCGCAAGCTATCGGATGCCGGCGCCGATATCATTATCGGCAACCATCCCCATGTCATAGAGCCAATGGAATGGATCAATGGAAAGACGATCTGTTTCTATGCCATGGGAAACATGATCAGCGCGCAAAGCGGGGAAGAAAACCTTGTCGCGGTCATGGCAGGTCTTGACATCGTCAAGACAGTGACAGGCGAAGTGATTGATGTAAAGATTGAGAATGTGCGCGCCGACCTCTTGTGGACAACCTATCGCCGCATATCAAGCGATCTTGTGGACAACGTCAAGGTGTATCCATTCAACGAACTCACCGATGATATTCTTTGGAACCACGAGGAAATATACAAGAAATATCTCGCCATCCTGCAAAGCCTTGACGATTCCATCGCCATTGGCGGCGTCTAGGCGAAAAGGAGGACAGCATATGGAACTATCCCAGGAAAAAGCGCAAATCGCATATGTGCTTTTATGGTCGCAGATGAAAAACGGCCGGCTTCATTTTTCCGATATCTTCGACATCCGTTTTCGCAAGAGAATCATGCGAAACATTCTCGGTCGTAACCAATCGGTTTTCGATAGCGATGAAGAATATCAAAAGCTGTTCGAACGCCATGTACTTGAGCAAGCCGTTGGCTATCCCAAGCCGCTATTGCAGTCGGACGAGGATTTTACCCGTATCGCTGAAAGCAAAGTCTACGCACAGGTATTAGGACGGGAAAAACGGGTGTTCGAGGATATGTCACAGTTCCGCAACGAAGCCTATATCAAGGCATTGGAGAAAGCCTCAGGCCTCAAAAAACAGCCACAGGAAAGCTCTGCGCGCTTTATTCGAAGGGCAAAGCCTGCAGCATGGCAAAAGGAAACGGGTGTAAAGAAACTAATCCTTGAATCCGATGATCATGTGGTTGAAAGAGCTAAGAAAGAATTGACAAGAATGATATTGAAGAACAATAACTTTCAATGATTTTCAGAAAGAAGATTCTTCATTTTCAAATATCGCTTGCAAAACAAAGAACTTGCCTATATAATGTCGCACAAGGCGAGGAAAGGAAGTAGTACCTTCGCAAAAGCCTCAAAGCGAGCCCTGAATGGTGGAAGTGGGCGGGGGAAAGCGTTGGGAACGTGTCCTGGAGCCGGATCCGCGAAGCATTGCGAGCGGAATCCCGTTGCCCGCGTTAAGGGTTTGAGTGCCTGCGCAATCGCGCGGGAACAAAGGTGGTACCGCGGATTATAATTTCGTCCTTTGGGCAATCGCTCAAAGGACTTTTTGTTTAAGAGACAAGGAGATTGAAAATGAAAAAAGAAGACATCAAGAAAGTTGTCCTCGCCTATAGCGGCGGGCTTGACACATCCATCATCATTCCATGGCTGAAGGAAAACTACAACAATTGCGAGGTTATTGCGGTTTCCGGCAACGTTGGCCAGGCGGACGAGTTGGATGGACTAGAAGAAAAAGCGAAAAAGACTGGCGCTTCAAAGCTTTACGTCCTGGATCTGACGGATGAATATGTGGACGACTTCATCATTCCTACCATGCAAGCTGGCGCAAAGTATGAAGAATATTTGCTGGGAACATCCCATGCACGCCCCATCATCGCCAAAGGCTTGGTTGAAATCGCCAAGAAAGAAAACGCCGATGCCATCTGCCATGGCTGCACGGGCAAAGGCAACGACCAAGTTAGGTTTGAGCTTGCGATCAAGCACTTTGCGCCCGAGATGCATGTCATAGCCCCATGGAGAGAATGGACGATCAAGAGCAGGGACGAGGAGATCGACTATGCCGAGGCGCACAACATCCCATTGAGAATCAGCCGCGAGACAAATTACTCCAAGGACAAAAACCTGTGGCATTTGAGCCACGAAGGCCTTGACCTCGAAAATCCCGCAAACGAGCCACAGTACGAGAAGCCAGGCTTCCTTGAAATGAGCGTCTCGCCCCTAGAAGCTCCAGACGCACCAGAATACATTTCCCTGGATTTTGAAAAAGGCAAGCCAATTGCGCTCAATGGCGAAAAGATGAGTGCCAAGGATATTATCCTTGCTCTTAACAAGCTGGGCGGCAAGCATGGCATTGGTCTTTTGGATATTGTTGAAAACAGACTTGTCGGAATGAAGAGCAGGGGCATCTATGAAACGCCAGGCGGAACGATCCTGTATGCGGCGCACAATTACCTCGAAACCATTACCATCGACAAGATGACGGCGCACAAGAAACAAGAACTCGCCATTACCTTTGGCGAACTCGTGTACAACGGACAATGGTTCACACCTCTTAGAGAGGCATTGAGCGCATTTGTGGACAAGACACAAGAGCATGTGACTGGATCCGTCAAGCTAAGGCTCTACAAGGGAAACATCATCAAGGCAGGCGTCACATCGCCATTCTCGCTCTATAGCGATGCGCTTGCGACATTTGATGAATCCGACTACGACCAGAAGGATTCCGCCGGCTTTATCAATCTCTATGGCCTGCCGATCAAGGTGCAGGCATTGGTAGACGCAAAGAACAAGGAGTAGGCCAATGGCAAAGATGTGGGCGGGAAGAACCGCTGGAAATACCGATCAAATCGCCGATGATTTCAATTCATCGATTCGTTTCGACAGCCGCATGTATGAAGAAGACATCACGGGATCAATCGCCCATGCGCACATGCTTGCGGCCAAGGGCATTATCCCAATGGAGGCGGCAGAGCATATCATAGAGGGATTGCGTTCCATCATTGCGGACTTGAAAGAAGGAAAGCTTGACTTCGACCCCGCAAGCGAGGACATCCATATGTTTGTCGAGCAAATCCTTACGCAACGCATTGGGGACGAAGGAAAAATGCTGCATACGGCGCGCAGTCGCAACGATCAGGTTGCCCTGGATATCCGCATGTACCTTCGAAACAAGTCGTCTGACTTGCAATCGCTACTTAAGGAGCTTGTCGGTGTCCTTGCCAAAAAGGCAAAGGAAAACGCCGAGGTGATTCTTCCCGGCTACACACATCTGCAACGCGCCCAACCCATCACGTTTGGCCATCATTTGATGGCCTACGCCTGGATGTTCCTCAGGGACATATCCCGTCTCCAAGATGCTTCCAAGCGCATGAATCTGTCTCCCATCGGTTGTTGCGCATTGGCGGGAACCACCTATGACACAGACAGACGCATGGAAGCGAAGGAACTAGGCTTCGATGGAATCGTTCCCAACTCGCTGGATGGCGTATCCGACCGTGACTTTAGCATTGAGATTCTTTCAGCGATCTCCATATGCATGATGCACCTGTCCCGCTTTTGCGAGGAGATCATCCTGTTCTCTAGCTGGGAATTCCATTTTATTGAACTAGATGACAGATATACCACGGGATCATCGATCATGCCGCAGAAGAAAAACCCTGACATGGCAGAGCTGATCAGAGGTAAGACAGGAAGAGTGTATGGCGATCTGATGTCCTTGTTAACGGTGATGAAAGGGATTCCCTTGGCATACAACAAGGACATGCAGGAAGACAAGGAACCTGTCTTTGACGCAATCGACACATTGGAAATGTGCCTCAAGGTATTCACCCCTATGATTGACACCATGCGCGTCAATGAGGAAGCCATGGCACTGGCAGCGAAAAAGGGATTCATCAACGCAACCGACCTGGCCGACTACCTTGTCGCAAAAGGACTGCCTTTTAGAACAGCGTACAAAATTTCCGGTGGGATTGTCGCAGAATGTATCCAAAAGGGCATATCCCTGGAAGAAATGTCCTTGGATGAATATAACGCACACAGCCCGTTGTTTGACGAAAACGTCTATCAGGCAATCGATATCAGGACATGCGTGGAAAGACGCATCTCAGAGGGTGGAACCGGCTTTGAATCGGTCTACAGGCAAATTGAAGATGTCAAAGACATCCTGGAGAAACTATGAAGGTATTCATTGATGGAAGCCATGGGACAACCGGGCTTAGGATTCATGAAAGACTGGAACAACGCAACGACATTGAGCTAATATCACTTTCTTTCGAAGACAGGCACAACCTGGAAAAACGAACAGAAGCAATCAATGCGGCAGACATTGTCTTCCTATGCCTGCCGGACGACGCTGCCAGGGAAGCCGTTGGGCTTTGCCAAAATCCTGGCACCGTGATCATCGACACATCCACGGCGCACAGGACTTCCCCTGGCTGGACGTATGGCATGGCCGAGCTGGAAGGGATGACGGACAAGATCAAATCTGCCAAGAGAATCGCCAATCCAGGCTGCCATGCCAGCGGATTCATCGCCTTGGTCCAACCGCTTGTCGCCAATGGAATCCTAGATAAAGGCGAAGTCTTCTCCTGTTTGAGCCTGACGGGATATTCAGGCGGAGGCAAGAAAATGATCGCGGAATATGAAGCCAGCGACAGAAATCCTCTTTTGGATGCCCCGCGCATGTATGGATTGACGCAAGAACACAAGCACCTCAAGGAGATGAAGATTATCTGCAGCTTGGAAAAAGAGCCATTGTTCATGCCCGTCGTAGCCAGCTTCTACAGCGGCATGGAGACGGTTATTCCTTTGTCCGCATCCCAGGTAAACGGCACAAGAGCAGACATCGAAGATATATACCGCCAATTATACGGAAATGGATTGATTCGCTATGCAGAAAATATCGGCGAAAACGGATTTGCTTCAGCGAATGCATTCAGTGGCAGAGACGACATGCAGGTTGGGGTATCAGGCAACGATGAAAGAATTCTATTGGTCGCAAGGTTCGACAACCTTGGCAAAGGCGCCAGTGGCGCAGCGATCCAAAACATGAACATAGCGATGGGCGTAGATCCATGCATTGGCTTATCGATAGGAGGGTAGGATGAAATTCATAGAAGGCGGTGTTACCGCCGCAAAAGGATTCAAGGCAGCCGGAACGCATTGCGGCATCAGGCAAGGCAGGACAAAGAACGATATCGCCCTGATCGCCTCCGATGTTGCATGCACCGCAGCAGGATTGTTTACAAAAAACCAGGTAAAGGCAGCACCCGTCCAACTGGACATCAAGATCATCAAAAGCGGCAAAGGGCAAGCCATTGCGGCCAATTCAGGCATAGCGAACGCCTGCGCGCCAAATGACATGGAAAGCGCCATTGCCATGCAAAAGGCAGCTGCGGAGGCACTTGGCATAGATCAGGAATTGGTTCTGGTTGGCTCGACTGGTGTCATTGGGCAACCATTGCCCATTGAACCCGTCAAGAAAGGTCTCAAGGAGCTTGCGGGCATGCTTGATGAATCACCCGAGGGTTCCAACCAGGCCGCTTGGGCAATCATGACTACCGACACAAGAAAAAAAGAACTCGCTGTTTCATTCATGCTCTCGGGCAAGGAGGCAACGATTGGCGGAATTTCCAAGGGATCCGGCATGATTCATCCGAACATGGGAACCATGCTCTGCTACTTGACCAGCGATGTCGCCATAGAGGCAGGATTGTTGAAGAAAGCCTTGAAGGCGGCTTGCGATGTCTCATTCAACCGAATCAGCGTAGATGGCGATACATCCACCAACGATTCCCTGATTATCTTGGCAAACGGCATGGCAGGCAATGACTTGATCACGGAAGAAAACGAAGACTACGCTACATTCGCCAATGCATTGACAACCCTTTGCACAGAATTGGCACGCCGCATGGCAGCCGATGGCGAAGGAGCGCGCCATTTGATTACCTGCACAGTCAAGAATACCGTGGATGAAAAGACTGCCGAAACCTTGGCAAAATCGGTCATTGGCTCTTCACTGACAAAGGCGGCGGTGTTTGGCTGCGATGCAAACTGGGGCAGGGTGCTATGCGCCTTGGGCTACAGTGGGATTGCCTTTGACCAAGACAAGGTGGATATTTCCTTCCATTCCAAGGCTGGCTCCATCACTGTAGCAAAGAATGGCAAAGGACTGGCGTTCGATGAAGACATTGCGCTTGCAATCCTGAAAGAAGACGAGGTCGTTATTGTCTGCGACATGCACAACGGATCCAGCGAAGCAACATGCTGGGGCTGCGACTTGACTTACGACTATGTGAAAATCAATGGAGACTACCGCACATGAGTGAAGAATTCACCAACCAGGAAAGGGCGCGGATATTATCCCAAGCCCTCCCATACATCAAGCGCTACTACGGAAAAACGATTGTCATCAAGTATGGTGGAAATGCCATGACCTCGGAAGATCTCAAACAACAAGTCATGGAAGACATTGTCCTTCTGACAATGATCGGCATCAAGGTGGTCTTAGTGCATGGAGGCGGTCCGGAATTATCCTCGATGATGATGAAGCTTGGCAAAAAGCCACAGTTCATCGATGGACTCAGGGTCACAGACAAAGAAACCGTCGATATCGCGTCAATGGTTCTTGCCGGCAAGATCAACAAGAACCTGGTAAACCTGCTACAGACAAAAGGCGCAATGGCAATCGGACTCTCCGGCATGGATGCGCGCCTGATCGAGGCAAAGCCGAGAAACGAAAAATACGGCTTTGTTGGCGATGTGACGCAAATCAACGACAAAGTCATCGCAGACCTGCTTGATTCCGGCTATGTGCCAGTCGTCTCAACCCTTGGCTGCGACAAGGAAGGCAATATATACAACATCAACGGTGATACAGCCGCTGGCCGCATTGCTTCGGCTGTGAAAGCGGAGAGATTGATCATGATGACAGACATCTCAGGCATACTCCACGACCCAAGCGATGCAAACACATTGATCCCATCGCTGACCGTTGCTGAGGCAAAGGTGCTTGAAAAACAAGGTGTCATCAGCGGGGGAATGATCCCCAAGGTTCGTTGCGCAACCGATGCGGTGGAAGATGGCGTCGGCGCAGTTGTCATTATCGACGGCAGGATCCCTCACGCCGTGCTGATGGAAATCCTGACCAATGAAGGCGCTGGAACTTTGATTCAGAAAGAGGCATGACATGAACATCAAGGAAATCGACAACACATACATAGCCCACACATATGGACGCTTTCCAGTGCATCTAGTCACAGGGAAAGGATCTGTTGCATGTGATGAAAACGGAAAAGAATACATTGACCTAGGCACAGGCATCGGGGTCAATTTGTTTGGCTATTGCGACGAGACTTGGCAACAAGCCGTCAAGGAGCAACTGGGTTATATCCAGCATACGTCAAACCTGTACTATACAGGACCTTGCGCCAACCTTGCCAAGCTGCTGTGCGAAAAAACAGGCATGAAGAAAGTCTTCTTCTGCAATTCAGGCGCCGAGGCAAACGAATGCGCCATCAAGGCAGCAAGAAGATACGGTCAATTGCACAAGGGAGAGGGGAACTACTATATTGTCACCCTGGAAAACAGTTTCCACGGCAGAACGCTCACAACCCTTGCAGCAACAGGCCAAGATCACTTCCACGAGCTGTTTCAGCCTCTTACACCTGGCTTCGTGCATGCCAAGCCAGATGATGCGGACAGTGTCAGAAAGCTCGTTGAGGAATATCCATGTTGCGCAATCATGATCGAATGTGTGCAAGGAGAGGGCGGCGTGCATGCCTTGAAGCAGGAATTCATCGATGAAATCAAGAAAATCGCCCAAGGGCATGAACTGCTTGTCATTTGCGATGAGGTGCAAACGGGCAATGGACGTACAGGTGCATTGTATTCCTGCATGCACTATGGACTTCAGCCAGATATCATGACAACAGCCAAAGGCATTGGCGGAGGTCTGCCCATTGGAATCACAATGCTTGGAGACAAAGTGCAGGATATCTTCAAGCCTGGCGACAATGGTTCAACCTTCGGCGGCAATCCCATCGCTTGCGCCGGGGCTTTGGCAAACCTAAAGCGTTTGGACGATGAACTCATGGAAAGCGTCAAGGCAAAGAGCGACCACGCCCGTGCAAGACTCATGGCTTGCGAGGAAGTGGAAAGCCTGGATGGCCTCGGCATGATGATTGGCATCAAGCCAAAGAAGGCAAAAAACAGCGATATCGCAATGAAATGCCTGGAAAAGGGAGTTTTGGTATTGACGGCAGGAAACAACATGGTACGTTTGTTACCAGCATTAAACATAGACGAAAAAACCTTGGACAAAGGAATTTCGATTCTGATCGAAACACTCAGGGAGGAAGCATGAATCTAAAAGGAAGGGATCTATTGACGCTTCTGGACTTTGCGCCAGAGGAAATCGAAGGCTTGCTTGACTTAGCCGCAAGTCTGAAAGACAAGAAGAAAAACGGCATTCTTCACCGCATGCACGAAGGCAAGAACATTGCCTTGATATTTGAAAAAACCAGCACGCGCACAAGATGTGCATTTGAAGTGGCTGCCCATGACCTTGGCATGGGAACAACCTACCTTGGTCCAACTGGTTCGCAAATGGGCATCAAGGAAACCATCGCCGACACGGCAAGGGTATTGTCGGGAATGTACGATGCGATCGAATACAGAGGCTATGGCCAGGAAATCGTCGAGGAAATCGCCCGCTATTCCGATGTCCCTGTATACAACGGACTGACCAACGAATTCCATCCAACCCAGGTGCTTGCGGATTTGTTGACTATCCGCGAACACTTTGGAGCGCTCAAGGGAATGCACTTGGTCTACATGGGAGACGCACGCTTCAACATGGGAAGATCACTCATGATCGGCTGTGCGAAAATGGGGATGCATTTCACTGCATGTGCGCCAGAAGGATATTTCCCTGATAAAGAATTGGTTGAAACCTGCAAGTCCATCGCTCAAGAGACAGGCGGCGAAATCACCTTGTCCCACGACCCATATGCTTCCGTCAAGGATGCCGATGTCATCTATACGGACATCTGGGTATCCATGGGCGAGCCTCAGGAAGCATGGGAAGAAAGAATCAACCTGATGAAGCCATACCAGGTCAACGCCGACTTGATGTCCCACGCCAAGGATACAACAATCTTCATGCATTGCTTGCCGTCCTATCACAATGACCAGACCGACATTGGCGCCGCTGTATGTAAGACATACGGCATGACGGCATTGGAAGTCACAGATGAAGTGTTCGAAAGCAAGCAATCCTTGGTATTCGAGGAAGCAGAGAACCGCATGCATACGATCAAAGCGGTCATCGCAGCAACACTATGAACAAGAAAGCCTATCTGATTCTTGCGGATGGGACCGTGTTCGAGGGAAAACGCTTTGGCGCAACGCATGAAGCCATGGGAGAACTCGTCTTTACCACCGGCATGGGAGGCTACATTGAGACATTGACCGATCCTAGCTTCGCCGGCCAAATCGTCATCCAGACCTTTCCCATGATCGGCAACTATGGAATGATAACGCAGGATTACGAAGGAATCCCTCGTGTCAAGGGATATGTCGTGCGCGAATATTGCGAGATTCCATCCAACTTTCGCAGTGAAAACGATATCGACAGCTGGCTCAAAGAACAGGGCATCCCTGGCATATGCGGGGTAGATACCCGCGAGCTAACGAGGATCATTCGCAGCCAAGGCGTCATTAACGCACTGATCAGCGATCATGTTCCCGCAAATCTTGATGAACTCAAGAACTTCAAGGTGGAAAATGTCTTGAAGGAAGCCAGTTGCGCAAATCCTGAATTCCATCCAGCGCAAGGAGAAAAACGATTTCATGTCGCCTTGCTGGACTATGGCGCAAAACGCAACATCATCCGCTGCCTGCAGCAGCGGGGATGCGATGTCACAGTGCTGCCATACGATACCTCCGCAAGCGAAATCCTCGCTCTTGGCATTGATGGCGTGATGCTTAGCAACGGTCCTGGCGATCCAGCGGAAAACACCTACAGCATCCGGCAAATACAGGAAATCGTTGGAAAAATACCGGTATTTGGCATTTGCCTAGGCCATCAGCTCATGGCGCTTGCCATGGGAGGGAAGACATACAAGATGAAATTCGGTCATCGCGGGGTCAACCAACCCGTCAAAGACATGACAACGGGAAAGACATACGTCACAACGCAAAACCACGGATATGCCGTAGACCAGGAAAGCCTGAAAGGCATTGGAACCCTACGCTTTGCCAATGTCAACGACGGCACCTGCGAAGGGATGAGCTATCCCGGAAAGAAAGCCATGACCGTGCAATTCCACCCCGAGGCATGCGCCGGTCCGCACGACACAATGTTCCTGTTCGATGAATTCATGAAAATGATGGAGGAGGAAACACATGCCGCTGGATAAATCGGTAAAAAAAGTACTGATGATCGGATCTGGTCCAATCATCATCGGGCAAGCGGCGGAATTCGACTACGCTGGCGCTCAAGCGTGTACCATTTTGCGCAAGCAAGGGATTGAGACCGTCCTGGTCAACTCCAATCCAGCGACAATCATGACCGATACAAGCATGGCGGATGCCATTTACCTGGAACCGCTCAATCTTGATACCTTGAAAAGAATCATCGTCAAGGAAAAACCCGACAGCCTGCTGGCAGGACTGGGTGGTCAGACGGCATTGACGCTGGCAATGCAGCTGAATGAAAACAACTGGCTCCAAAGGCATGGCGTCAGGCTCTTGGGAACCGACATCAACGCGATATTAGATGCCGAAGACAGAGACCGTTTCCGCAGTCTCATGCATCGCATTGGGCAACCTTGCGTCCCTAGCGAAATCGCCAACAGCATGGAAGAAGTCATGACAGCCGCCAACCACATCGGCTATCCTGTCATCGTCCGCCCGGCATTTACCCTTGGCGGCACGGGAGGAGGCATCGCTAGTGATAGCGAGGAACTCCATCGCATTGCCCGAAATGGACTGGACATGTCCCCAATCCACCAGGTGCTGATTGAGAAATGCATCTCGGGATGGAAAGAAATCGAGTTTGAGACAATGCGCGATGCCAATGGCAATGTCTTGGCGATTTGTTCGATGGAAAACGTCGACCCCGTTGGCATTCACACCGGTGATTCCATTGTCGTAGCGCCTGCGCTTACCCTGGCCGACAAAGAACTACAGATGCTTCGGACAGCTGCTCTGGACATCATTTGCGCCATTGGCATCGTTGGCGGATGCAACGTACAATTTGCCTTGCATCCAGACAGCTTTGAATACGCCGTCATCGAGGTCAATCCCCGTGTATCAAGAAGCTCAGCGCTCGCCTCAAAGGCAACCGGCTACCCAATCGCCAAAGTGACGACAATGATCGCCTTGGGCTATTCCCTTGATGAAATCAAGAACGAAGTCACGGGAAAAACAACCTGTTTCTTCGAACCCGCCCTTGACTATGTTGCGGTAAAGTTCCCAAAATGGCCTTTCGAGAAATTCTTTGGCTCTGACCGAAAACTTGGCACCCAGATGAAAGCGACAGGGGAAGTCATGTCCATTGCTCCCAGCTTCGAGGCTGGCCTCATGAAAGCCATTCGCGGGGCAGAGATCGGCCTTGACACGCTGAATGCAGCGCCACTCGACAACCGTGATGTTCGAGAACGCCTGCACGACCAAAACGACAGAAGAATCTTCACCATATTCGAAGCAATCAAAAAAGGTGTATCCCTATCGGAA
>OMYM01000005.1 GCA_900315225.1 uncultured Erysipelotrichaceae bacterium
ATCCATCAAGGTACCCGAATAAAGCAATGCAACCACGCCGGCAAAGCTTCCAAACATGGCATCGGTAAGGCTGTGCGCCGTGTTCTTGAGTGTTCCCTCGATGTTTTCCTCGGTAATTTCCCTCATTGTAGGCAACAATAGCCCGTACGATATGTTGTTACATACAGTGCCAAGGATGATCATGAACGATGACACCGCAAGAAACGTCAAAGATGTCATTGCTAAGACAAATAATGTTGCAATGAACAATCTTGCATATGTCGGTATCTTTCTTAGGCTTCCCGAAATAAACAAGAAGCCTGCCTGCACCATGACGCCAAGGAACGCATCCAACCCAAGCACAGACACATCCCCTCCCACGGATTCCAAGATCACGATCTTCAGGTTGTTGATTGGAGACATCGCCACACCACTTAAAAACAATATGACAATCAAGATCATGTATGGCTTGATTGCCAATAGATCCCTAGGATCACCAGGCGTTATTGATGTCCTGACAAATCTTGTCGCGTGGTCTCGGTTGAAGAAAGCCAAGAAAAGGCAAAGTATCGCAATTGTGGTCGCAATCATGGGGATCACGCTATAGCCATGGCTTGCAATAAGCCTTCCTTCCATTAACATGACAACGGCGTATCCTGCGGATCCCAATGATCTCGCCCTGCCAAATACCGTGGCATCGCGCTCAAACCCTTTCAACATCCACGCATCCAAGTTTGAACCTAGAGGCACGCACAAAAAGCCAAATAGCGGATAAAGTACTGCGGATACCATGATGTTCTTATCCGCCATAAAGTAAATCACCATGGCCAAAAGGAACGCCATGGCAAACTCTGGTAGGAAGACTTTTCGGTTTGATCCCGCCCTGTCGCACATTCCTCCCCAGAAGAACGCTCCAAGAAAAGCACAAGCCATGAAGCCCGCCAATACAATTGACAACACTGATGGAGACATTCCACACGCCAATAGATACGTTGAACAAAAGCCACCAAACGATGCATAGAAACCCCAGTAGAAACAATCCATCAGGGCAAACCCAATGAATTTTCCAGTCGATGTTTTTTCACTTTCCATATAATCCTCCACCTACAGTATATCAAGATATTGTTCACTTGGAATTCATCCTATATTCTTTTATTCAACATATGTCCCTGCCATACTATAGCCACGTCAAAAGAAAACCCACTTGACGCAGGAGGACAACAAAATGAAGAAACAAACATTGAAACATATATTCGCAATCATCGCCCTTTCTTCCACGCTCATGGCTTGTGGACAGTCGCAAGTAACCACATCTTCCAAGATCTCCAGTGAATCTTCCGCCATTGCTACAGCATCGCAATCAACCGCAACGGACGAAGTTACTGCATCAACCACTGAAGATGACGATGTTTTTAGCAAGCGCGATAAAGAACAAACCGCTGACCTTTCTGAAGCAACCTATTACACGGTTGCGGATGGGCAAGATATCACGATTACAACGGAGGGCATATATGTGCTAAGCGGTACGGCAAGTGAAGCAACCATCTTCATTGAGGCAAGTGACAGCGATAAAGTCCAGCTTGTCTTGGACAATCTAAATGTGACAAACACAAGCGAACCAGTCATCTACGTCAAGACCGCAGACAAAGTATTCATCACAACCACGCAAGGCTCCAGCAACTCCCTCGCCGTTGCATCGACATTTACCGCCGATGGCGATACAAATACCGATGCTGTTATCTACTCCAAGGAAGACTTGACACTCAATGGACTCGGAACCTTGACAATCAATTCCTCTGCCAACGCAATCACTTCCAAGGATGATCTAAAGGTCACAGGCGGCACATACAACATTGTCGCAAGCGCACACGCCCTTGAAGCAAATGATTCCATCAATATCGCAGACGGCATCTTCACCATTGATGCAGGCAAGGATGGACTCCATTGCGAAAACGATGAAGACATGGCATTAGGCAACGTCTACATTATCACTGGCACCTTCAACATCACATCCGCTTCCGATGCCATCCACGCCCTTGCAACAATACGCATTGATGGCGGCACATACACAATCAACGCACGCGAAGGACTGGAAGCGACATACATCCAGGTCAATGGCGGGGATATCACAATCAATGCCAGCGATGATGGCATTAACGCCACAACATCGTCAAATGCCTACACCCCAACCGTTGAAATCACTGGTGGAACCCTTACCGTGAACATGGGTTCTGGCGACACAGACGCAATCGATTCCAATGGCGACCTGATTATCTCTGGCGGAACCATTAACATCAATGCCCAGTACGCATTCGACTTCGATGGCGCTGTGACATTCACGGGTGGAACGGTGTATGTCAATGGCTCGCAAGTTACTTCTATCACAAACTCCATGATGGGTGGAAACATGCCTGGGCAAATGAACGGCAGGCATTGACCTAAGGCAGGCTAATGCCTGCCTTTTTCCTTGGATCGCTTCAATTTCATGAACATTCACACAATGTTCATATTTCCTTCCCCTTCCCTTCAATCTTTTCCTGTATCATCATTCATGTAAAAACAAAAGGAGAAAACATATGGAAAAAATGAGTTTTCTAAATAAAACAGCAATCCTTGCGACCATCGCAACGCTCTCTCTCACTGGTTGCGCGGTTTCGCAAGCCCAAGATACAACCCAATCCCAGCAACAAACCGCCACAACCACCCCAAGCAATGAGATGACTCCTTCAGAAAACGGCGAAATGCCTTCCTCTCCAAACGATTCACAAAACCGATCAACCTTTGATGGATCCATGCCTCAACAAGGAATGCGGGAAGGTTTCAAAGACAATCAGTTCCAAGGTGGAATGCAGTCGTATTCTTCCACAGGAACCTCAACGTTTGTCTCATTTGTCGCAAATGATTTATTCACGGAGCGTGACCTAGCACAAGAAGCTGATCTTTCTAGCGCCACCAATCAGACCGTTGAAAGCAACAATGACATTACGATCACTTCTGAAGGCGTGTATGTATTAAGTGGCACTGCTAGCGATGTAACGATTATTGTCGAGGCATCGGACAGTGACAAGGTTCAGCTTGTGCTTGACAACCTGAACGTCACAAATACAACCCAACCGGTTATTTATGTCAAGAGCGCCGACAAGGTGTTCATCACCACGGCCCAAGGCTCTAGCAACACCCTCTCTGTCACATCCACGTTTACTGCGGATGGCGACACAAATACCGATGCGGTCATCTTCGCCAAGGACGACATTACGCTCAATGGACAAGGAACGCTAATCATCAAGTCATCGGATAATGGCATCACTTCAAAGGACGACCTGAAAGTCACCGGCGGTACTTACATCATCACATCTGAAGGACACGCCCTCGAAGCAAATGATTCAATCCGCATTTATGACGGTTCTTTCCGTCTTGAATCAGGAAAGGATGGCATGCACGCTGAAAACGATGACGATGATACGCTAGGCTATATCTACATCGCCAATGGATCTTTCGAAACAACCTCAGGTTCCGATGCAATCCATGCTAACAGCGCGCTACAGATCGACAATGGCACAATGACCCTCAACGCGCGCGAAGCACTGGAAGGAACATACATCCAGGTCAATGGTGGCGATATCACGATATCCGCCAGCGATGATGGCATCAATTCCGCAAGACAATCCAGCTTATATACCCCAACAATCGAAATCACGGGTGGAAATCTTGATATCACCATGGGTTCTGGTGATACGGATGCCCTGGATGCCAATGGCAACCTCATTATTACAGGCGGAAACGTCAATATCTCTGCGCAGTTTGCCTTTGACTACGATGGAACCGCAACGTTTACAGGTGGAACCGTCATGGTCAATGGCTCGCAAGTAACATCTATCACCAATTCCATGATGGGTGGCATGGGAGGTATGGGTGGAAACATGCAAGGTGGTAGACCAGGCGAAATGCAAGGAAACATGCAGGGTGGAATGCCAGAAGACACGCAAGGTCAGCCAAATGGGCAAATGCCCTACGGTCCTGGCGGCAAGCATGGAAGGCGCTAGCCCATCATGAAGAAAAGAATCGCCATTGCGCTATGCCTGCTCATGGCAGGCTGCGCAATGATTGAACCCACCCACCCATCCCTAATGGAATTAACAAAGATTATGCAGGATAGCGATATGGATGCTACGCTTGACGACACAAACGCAACATATGTGGATGTGGAAAACAACAGTGGCTATACGATAACGGATGCAGGGGTATATGTATTCACTGGATCAGCCAACGATTATACGATTACAGTTGACGCACAAGAAGAAGTATGGATTGTCTTGGACAATGCTTCTATTGTCAATGAGGATTCCCCTGCCATTGACATTAAGAATGCCGCAAAAGCATATGTTTACTCCACAGGAGACAATCACCTAGAAACGACAACAAAAGATTGTCCTATTGAAGCAGATTGCGACATTGTCTTGTGTGGAAATGGAGCCTTGCGCCTAAACTCCCAAGAGTCTTGCGTCAAGTCCGATGCCACGGTGGCTTTTGTATCAGGAACATACGAACTCACAAGCGCAAAGCATGGCATCAAGGCAGATAACGCAATCATCGTGGTCAACGCAAACATTTCTATCATATCGACAGAAGATGGCTTACATGCGGAAAACAGTGAAGACGATACCCTTGGCTACGTGTACATTGGATCTGGTAAAATCTCTATCCAGTCTTCATCTGACGCGATACATGCAGGAAGTTTGCTGCAGGTTGATGGTGGAGAAATAGATCTTGACGCATGGGAAGGAATGGAAGCCACAGTTGTTCAAGTCAACGGTGGAAATGTCTCAATCCATGCTGTAGATGATGCAATCAACGCAGGAAAGAAGTCAAAGTCATATAAACCATTGATTGAAATCAATGGTGGAACACTGACCATTGTCATGGCGGAAGGAGACAATGACGCAATGGACTCCAACAGCGATATTTCTATCAACGGCGGAACCGTTGATATCACCTGCGGGCACAACCCATTCGACTACCTGGGCAATGCCTCCTTTACTGGAGGAGAACTCATTGTCAATGGCGCAAAACAAACACAAATCATCAAGCAAAAGGATTGACCTAGAAAGGTCAATCCTTTTGCTTGAAATCCAGCCATTCCCCGTTATTTGCTACCCAACATTCTTCCGACATTGAAATCTTATACCAGGTATAGTCATTTTCCTCAAAGACATCATAGACATATGACTCATCCCCTTCACTGATCACTGTGATAATATCACCATCAACAGAAGGTTTGTCTCTTACATTCACCACTTTAGTGTTCACTGTAAGTGTCCCGATGGACCCCTCTTCTGCCGAAGCAGTGGGATGGACTACAGTACCCTCCCCTGCAACATCATCCGCAAGAGTTCCAAACGAGGGAACACCATCAGTCACAGTCCGAAACAAGCCAAAAAAAAGCAAACATATACAGATTTTTATAAAACCAGAAAATTCATTGTAATATTGAAACTCATGGCCACAAGAACCGCATATTAATGCACCATCGTAAAATACATTCCCACAAACTGGACACTGATGATTTTTCAAGAGCCTCATGGACTTCGCATCAAAATGTCTTCTATAATAACCGTAATCAATTTTCCTCATACCCAACAATGAAACATACTTGGAATCCTATCGTTTCCAAAGTTTCTGACTCCTTTGCTACATTCCCCCCCCGATGCACTTTTTGTGCGAAATACTTCTTTGATTGACATTTCACACAACTATAACACCAACAAAAAAGGGTTGATCACAAAGATCAACCCAGTGTCATTTGTTGAACCAATGGTCTTCCAGGTATCTTCCTACACCGTCTTCCGTAACGGGATATTCGGTGATTGCCTGGGAGATGGCCTTGGTCGCATCAGACCCATTCACAAGGCATACGCCCCAGCCAGCTTCTTTGAGAAGACCGATGTCATTGTCCAAGTCGCCAAAGGCGATGACCTCGCTCATGTCTATGCCATGCTTTGAGGCATAGCCAAGGATGCCTAGACCTTTGTTTACCCTTGGATCCTGGAATTCCAAGGTTACATGATCCTTGGTCTTGAATGTCGCAACAATATTCCATCGATCCGTCTTGAAAGAATCACATATGCGCATGAATTCTGGTTCTAGCGCTGGCTTTAGGTGAACCTCGATCTTTCCCGTGTCAAAGCGCGCTAGAAACCTGGCATCGCCAATCGTGACATGGGAATGGTTACGGCGGATGGAATCGCGCATGAAGTCATCCATGCGCAATGCGGAGATATCGTCGTAGCCTTGGTTATAGACGATAGCATTGAGATCCAGGTGCTCGATATGGGAGATAATCTCGTATACATCTTCTTTTTTCAGGGTGAAGTAATGCTCGGTTGTATCGTCTGCCGCATCGTACAGGTCTCCCCCATTCATGCCTATGACAAAATCAAATGAAAAGCCTAAACCCCATTCTTCTGATAGGTTGAATATTCTTCTGTCATATGGGCGGCCTGAAGCAAGACCGATCTTTACGCCATCGTTGTGAAGCCTGCGCATTGCCTCCTGGGTCTTGGGCATGGGCTTGCCGCCCTTGGGGATCAATGTGCCATCGATATCCGCCGCCATTACTGAAATTTTCTTAATCATGTCGCACCACCTTTTCGAACAAAATATTATTCTATATATCGTTTTTTTTCAAGGTTAAGCGCATTCCTCTTTCAACCAATAAATGCTACAATGTCCATTGCGAAAAAAGGAGTTGAAAAATGAATATTATCGTAACTGGAGGCGCTGGCTTCATTGGTGCAAACTTCGTATATTATGAAATCGCAAAACACCCAGAAGACAGGATCATTGTCATTGACAAGTTAACATATGCAGGAAACCTACAGACCCTGGCACCGCTGGAAGGCAAGGTCAACTACCGTTTCATCAGGGCGGATATTTGCGACAAGGATGCAATCGAAGACATCTTTGCGCAAGAGAAGCCGGATATTGTCGTCAATTTTGCGGCGGAAAGCCATGTGGATAGGTCTATTGAAAATCCCCAGGTGTTCCTGGAGACCAATATCATTGGTACGTCTATTCTCATGGACGCGTGCCGCAGGCATGAGGTATCGCGCTTCCACCAGGTATCGACCGATGAAGTTTATGGAGACTTGCCTCTGGATCGTCCAGATTTGTTCTTTACCGAAAATACACCACTGCATACATCGTCTCCCTATAGTTCCTCCAAGGCTTCTGCCGACTTGCTTACCCTAGCGTACCATCGCACATATGGCTTGCCAGTCACAATCTCCCGTTGTTCCAACAACTATGGCTACTATCAGTTCCCGGAAAAACTGATCCCGCTTATGATTATCAACGCTCTACACGATAAGCCGTTGCCTGTCTATGGCGAAGGGATCAACGTCAGGGATTGGCTGTATGTGGAGGATCACTGCAAGGCTATCGACTTGATCATGCGCAACGCTGAACCTGGTGAAGTGTACAATGTTGGCGGACATAACGAGATGCGCAACATTGACATCGTCAAGCTCATTCTCAAGTATCTTGACAAGCCGGAATCCTTGATCACCTATGTCACTGACCGCAAGGGACATGACTTGCGCTATGCGATCGACCCAGCCAAGATTCATGAAGATCTGGGCTGGTTGCCAGAGACAACATTTGACAAAGGCATCCAGAAAACCATTAAGTGGTATCTTGAAAACCAATCGTGGTGGGAGCCTATCATTAGCGGAGAATATCGCGACTATTACGAAAAGATGTACGGCAACCGATAGTCTTTCAAAGCCCAATGGATTCCCATTGGGCTTTTCCTTTGCATGACATTATAGTCAACATGCGCTAAAATAAACCATATGCGAAGGGAGATCAAAACATGAAAATCAAGGAGCTTTTGGCCAAGGATAGGGTCAGCCTCTCGTTTGAGGTTTTCCCGCCCAAGAAAATCGATAGTTTTGCGACAGTGCAGCGCGCATCTTTTGCGATTGCGCAGCTCAAGCCATCCTTTATGTCCGTCACTTTTGGCGCAGCTGGAACAACCGCTGGGTTTACCATGGAATTGGCGGAATCGCTTCAGAAAGAACAGAATGTCACTGTATTGCCTCACTTGACATGTGTCTCCAGCAACAAGGATCAAGTCTTGAAAATGCTGGAAGGATACAAGAAAGCTGGCATTGAGAACATCATGGCATTGCGGGGCGACATGCCTTTGGGTGAAAAGCCGCAAACGGACTTTGCGCACGCCAGTGACTTGATCCGCTTCATCAAGGAACGAAGCGACATATGCATTGGCGGGGCATGTTATCCAGAAGGGCATCCTGAAAGCCGCAACAAAAAGGAAGATATCCTGCACCTAAAGGAGAAAGTGGACGCAGGATGCGATTTCTTGACAACGCAGATGTTCTTTGACAACAATATCTTCTATAACTTCTTGTACAAGGCTAGGGATGTCGGAATCCATGTACCAATATTGGCAGGTATCATGCCGATTACCTCCCCTAAACAGCTTGGACGATCCGTTGCCCTTTCCGGGACAAATGTCCCGGAAAGATTCAAGGCTATCGTGGATTGCTTTGCGGATTCCCCTGAAGCCTTGAAACAGGCGGGAATCATATACGCCTCTCAACAGATCGTTGACTTGATCGCCAATGGGGTAAAGTATATCCATGTGTATTCCATGAACAAGCCCGATGTAGCAAAGGGCATCATGGATAACTTGAGCGAGATGCTTTGATGAAAGAGATACTACGGTACATGGGGCTTCATGAATCCCCAGACGAACAAACACTTCAGTTGATACAAGATTGTCTTGCGGAAGTCAATGCCGTGGCATCGCCACGGCATTGTTATAGGCAATATCTACTAGAGTTTGAGGATGGGTTTCCTGCCATTGCAGGACATGTCTTCAAGAGCAGGAACCTAGCGAAAAACCTTAGGGGCTGCACGCACGCGTACATCATGGCAGCGACCCTGGGAAATGGGGTCGACCGCCTGTTGCGGCGACATGAAGTAAGTTCCATGTCACGCGCAATGGCTTGCCAAGCCATTGCGGCAGCCAAGATCGAGGAAACATGCAATGCGGTCAATCATGAAATAGCACAACATGCTTCTAGGTTTCACCTATACATGCGTCCTCGTTTTTCCCCTGGCTATGGTGACCTGGACTTATCAACGCAAAAAGATGTATTTGAGCTATTGGATATTACGCGGGAGATCGGGGTTGCCTTGACTAGCCGCATGGTCATGTCGCCGACAAAGTCGGTAACGGCGATCATTGGTGCCTCGTATGAGAAAACCCCTTGCGTCATGCAAGGGTGTGAAGCTTGCGCCGCAAGCGATACTTGCCTGTTCAGTCGCAAAGGAGAAAACAAATGAACGATATCAGAGAATTGCTGGGAAAAAAGAGATTGTATTTCGATGGAGGAATGGGTTCCCTGCTTCAGGCGCGTGGCCTGAAGCCAGGGGAGCTGCCGGAAACCTGGAATATCCTCCATCCCAATATCATCGAGGAATTGCACTCCACGTATTTGGAAAGTGGCGCGGATATCATCAACGCCAATACTTTTGGCGCAAACCTGCTCCATTACCCCGACAATCTCGAAGAAATCGTGCAGGCAGGCGTTTCTATCGCCGTGCAAGCGCGCAACAAGACGAAGCCTGATGCCTTTGTCACCCTGGACATCGGACCATTGGGAAAGCTTCTAAAACCCATGGGAGACCTAGACTTCGAAGAAGCCGTCCGCATCTTCGCAAGAACCGTGGAAATTGGCGCAAGGTGTGGCGCCGATGTTGTCTTGATCGAGACAATGACCGATCCGTACGAAACAAAAGCAGCAGTCCTTGCCGCAAAGGAACATTGCGACTTGCCAGTGTTTGTGACGTTTACCCTTGAAAAGAATGGAAGAATGATGACAGGAGGAACGATCCCTGGCATGGTCGCAATGCTGGAAGGTCTAAGAGTGGATGCCATTGGCTTCAATTGTTCCCTTGGTCCAAGGGAAATGATCCCATTTGTCAAGGAACTATGCGCCTATACTTCTCTTCCCGTCATCGTCAACCCCAATGCAGGATTGCCTGTGACAAGGCACGGCATGACCTTCTACGAAGTGGAGGCAGATGAGTTCGCTGCGCTGATGAAGGAGATCAGCGCCTGTGGCGTGCAAGTTGCAGGCGGCTGCTGCGGCACAACGCCAAAGCACATTAAGCGCTTGCGCGAGACATTGGAACAAACCCCTCTTGTCCCCATCACCAAGAAAAACATCAGCCTCGTCTCTTCCTATGCCCGGTATGTCGAAATCAACGATACCTGCAAAGTCATCGGGGAAAGAATCAATCCAACGGGAAAGAAACTCATGAAGCAAGCATTGAAAGACCATGACATTGGCTATCTGCTCAAGGAAGCCTTGCGCCAGGAAAGCGATGGTGCGCATATCCTTGATGTCAACGTTGGCTTGCCTGGCATTGATGAACCTTCTGTCCTTGAGGAAGCAACCTTTTCGATCCAAGAGATTACAGACTTGCCACTACAGCTGGATTCCAGCAACCCTGTAGCATTGGAAAAAGCAATGCGAATCTACAATGGCAAGCCAATGATCAATTCTGTCACTGGCAAGCAGGAGTCCATGGACGCAATATTCCCACTGGTCCAGAAATACGGTGGTGTCTTGGTAGCCTTGGCGCTGGATGAAAACGGCATTCCCGCAACCGCACAAGGGCGCATTGACATTGCCAAGAAGATCATCGCAGAAGCCGCAAAATACGGCATAGAGAAGAAAGACTTGGTCATTGATGGCTTGACCATGACCATTTCCCACGACAACGCCAATGGCATGGCAACACTTGAAACCATCCATCGCCTACACGATGAACTTGGCTGTCGCACAATCCTGGGCGTTTCCAACGTATCCTTTGGCTTGCCGCAAAGAAACCTAGTCAATGCATCGTTTCTTTCCATGGCAATGCTTAACGGCTTGTCTGCCGCCATCATCAACCCTTCCAATGGAACAATGATGGCAGCCTATCGCTCCTCGCTGTCATTGCTGGGACAAGATCCTGCCTGCGCCTCCTATATCGAGGCATACGCCAATACGTCCGCAAGCGATGGCGCTCCAATCGCCAACAAATCCACTGTTTCCTCAGGGGTTCCCAATACCCTTGGCGCATGCATACGCAAGGGATTGGCAGATGAAGCCGCCGCCATCGCCGCAAAAGAGCTTGCTGGTGGGGCGCTTGGCCTAGATCTCATTAACAACGAATTGATTCCAGCGCTGGATGAAGTGGGAAAAGGTTTCGAAAAAGGAACCCTGTACCTGCCGCAGCTATTGATGAGTGCCGATGCTGCCAAAGCAGTGTTTGCGCTCATCAAGGAGAGTCTTTCGGGAGAGACCAAACAAATCAAGGGAAGGATCATCCTTGCGACCGTCAAGGGCGATATCCACGATATTGGAAAGAACATCGTCAAGGTCATGCTGGAAAACTATGGCTACGAAGTTCTTGACCTAGGCAAAGACGTTGCCCCAGAGACAATCGTTGAAACAGCAATTGCTGAAAACATCCGCCTGGTTGGCTTATCTGCCTTGATGACAACAACCGTCCCTTCCATGGAAGAGACAATCCGCCTGCTAAAGCAGAAAAAGCCAGATACCTTGGTCATTGTCGGAGGTGCCGTACTAACGGAAGACTATGCAAAGGCAATCCATGCGGATGCCTATGGCAAGGATGCCATGGCGACCGTGCGCTACGCCGATAGCGTCTTTCAATAAAAAGGATTTATATAAATCATCCACCTTGTCAAGTACATCTTTGACAGATTTCAAAACTTGAGCTTGGTTGAATGAAATGGGTGCGATTCCCTCCCCTAGGTGTTATTTCGTAAATTTTCACAAAACCGCCACTAAAGAAAATATTCAAATATAAACCGTGCAATACTGTTCCACAGTATGCACGGTTTTCCTTGCTCTTATTTTGACTTCTTGTTCTTCAAGTCCCTCGACCTCCCTGGTTCCCTCTCAGGCAGCTTCGCATAGGACAGTGGATGGCGAGAGAAAAGCGAGTAGGGCACGAGCAGCTTTACCGCCTTCTTCCCATTGTGTCCCTTATTCTCGCCGTCCCTAGCCACAGGGTTCCTCGACACCGAGTTTTCGGATGTGCCAATCTCTCTGGATGACGAGTTGTAAACATCCTCCGTGATCGAGAAGGCATAGGGCGCTGAATACGGTCAGCATCCATTCCTCTATGCTGGGGGAACGTGTCGCTGTTAGCGGCCACGATGAATCTGAAACAAATATTTACAATCGTTCCGCAAATAACAGCAGGCAGATGATGCAGAATGCTACCTATTCATTAGGCATCTCGTCTTTGGACTTTGGCCCCGACCTCATTCGTGGGGATTCCATCTTTTTTGAACTCCCTTCGCTTTGTCCCTTTTGGAACGCCCGTCTTGTGGTTCTGTCCTAGCGTTGATGAACTTGTTTTTACGTTCGAAAGTCATTTCATGTATCAAAAATCGTATTATTTTGGGGACGGAATAAACTTGCTGGTGCATTCCGTTCTTTTTGTCGAGTAGGCAAACCCGATTTCCTCTTTCTATACTTGGACGAAAAAACAGGTAGAATCCTGTCGGAAAGGATTTAGCTTCCCTGGTTCGTTTGGATGCTCGGCCTGTCGCCACACTCCCTGACCACCACTCCCTTCAACCTCGTGCATTCATCGCCGTGCTTCGCCATCATCATATTGAAGACTCCCTCGACAAGTGACATGTCCATCTTGCTCGATGTTCTTGACGCTTGGGTTCTCCTTCCTTGCGGTGCTTGTTGGACTGTTATCATGCCGCAGAAACAAAAACAGCCCTGGAGGGCTGAACAACTTCTATCAAGGTGCGTTCGCCCTCCAGGGAATAGATTAATACGATGCCTTTTTCTATTCTTCGATCCTTGGCACAAACGCCGAGGCATATGCATAGTAGCGCCATAACTCACTTGGTGCGTTCCAAACCATATAGCCTCCATTTAACCCGCAAGCGTATAATGCATCGATTTGTTCGTTGATCTTTGTCACATCATACACTGTGGCAGGATCCTTGGATGTATCATAGCCCTGTAGCCACGTCCTGACATTGGCAGGGTTCTTTGTCTCCGCCTGCCTTTCGTTGACATAATAGCCCCAGTTCTGGAACAACAGCCCTGGATGCACCCAGGTCGCAGGATAGATTCCATAGTCGTTTTTCGCGAAATGATCCGGATATGGCATGGCGCTCATGACATCCACAATATTGGACATCATTGGCCAATATTGCCCATATGCACACACATAGTCATTGCTCGTCTCGCCAAACACATCGGCAGAGATATATTTTCCCCTGTCATGCATTTCATCTCTTGCATACAACAAGAACCGATTGATGGCTTGCGCCATTGACTCGTTCTCATAGTTCCTGAAGTCAATGTTGTCCTGATGATAGAAGATATGGTCAGGAAAGCGCACATAGTCGAACTGGATCTCATTGAAACCCATTTCTTCGACTCCTTCAATCGCAAGCATGACATTGTATTCCCATACTTCCCGCGAAAAAGCACTAGGCCAATACGACCCTTGCAGCTTGTATGATTGGTCGGAATCCCTGTAGCCCAAGACATTCTCTGGATGGTCTGTTGCATAGAAATCATCCTTGAACGTGACAATTCTTCCAATCATATAGATGCCTGCTTCCTTGCACTTCCTAACCGCATCCTTGTATTCATCGAACTCGCTAAAGCCATACTCATACGCCCCTGGGTTGTACCTTTGTATCACTGGCGATTTGTAGGATGGACCATCGCTCTCCTTGATATCCAGGACAAAAGCATTGATGCCTGAATTATTCGCCAATTCAATATACGCGTCAATGCCCTGCACACACGCCCTGTTTAGATACACGCAACGCACTTCTTTCGGCATGTGGTTGTCCGCAAAGTCACCCTTGGCAAGGTCGGGATATTCCAGCGTATAGGCATTTCCCCCGCCATAAAGATCCTCCCTGCCAAAATGCACCTCGTCCACATTGTCAACGATTTCCTCCAACGTAGGCGAAAGATACTTGCTACGAAGATAACCCTGCTTGCCATCGCTTTCAACGAAATACCTGTCCACGCTGCCATCTTCCAGCAAAGAGCCAAAGCCAATAATATTCACATGGCTCCTTTTTTGCAGATAACCATTGATGGCGGCGCCTGACGCCTCCTCGTATAAAACCGTGGGAAGATTGACAAACCCTTCGCTCTCCTTGACAACGAATCGCTCATCGTCTACGAGCATGTCGTCATTCAGCCTTAGCTTCTTCTCTTCATAGAAGCCAAGACGATACGTTTCTCCCTCCTCGGTCTCCACAGGCTTAACCCTCACCGTCAACAACGTTCCCCTTGGAAGCGTGACACTCTCAGCTTCGGCGCCTTCTTCCACAATGCATGGTATTTCCACCATGCCAGACCATCCGGCAAGATATGCTTCTTCTGTCCTGTTCTCCTCCGCAATGCGCCGAGCTTCCTCCTGTTCACGCTGGGCACGTATTCTCGCAGCCTGCTGAAACACAGCAATGGCAGCGACAACCAATACCGCAGCTACCAATACATACAATATTCTAATCGTTCTCTTCATGTATAACACTCCCCGTTTGATTCTACACCATGAAACCCCCGCTTTCCACCTCTTCTTTTTTTATCCAAGGGCATTCCCCTCTCATGATGTTGTAAATACGAAAGACTCCACATCCGATTTTCACGAAGTGAATGTCTTTTTGGCGAATAGTTGATTTTTTCAAAAAGTTTCGTGGGTTCCCCTTTGCCCAAGGCAATAAGAAACCAAAGGCAAAGGGGGTGGGAAACAAGATGGCAAAAGAATATCACGATTATCACCAATACCTGTGCGATGCAATCGACTTTCATCTTTACCGCGAAAGCCTTCCGTTCACCAGAATCACCGAGAAGTACATCAATTCGAAAAAAAACCGCTATGACATCGGACTCCTGAAGAATGACAAATGCAAAGGCGGCGACTTGCTCGATGAGACCGAGAAAAGAGTCTTGTTCGAATACAAGCCCGCATACAAGAAAATCGATTTTAAGTCATTCATCCAGCTCAGGAACTACCTTGAGCTTAACTCCATGGAACCCGATGCCAAGAAAGGGGACAGAAAAGCGACAGGCATCATCTGCGGCTTTTCCCAGAGCATTCAACTCAAGGAGGAATGCGAAGAATTCGGAATCAAGCTTGAGCCTCGATCATCTGGGGTCTATAATGTAGTTGAGTACTCGAACTTTCACGATTTCAGGTTGGTTCTTCTAAACGAGCTAAGCGGAAATGAATACGCGTGCTTCCGCATCTTGGGCAAGAAGGCAACTGAAAATGATATTCGCCTGTTTATCAACCAAGCCAGGCAAGTACCCGCCGACAACACATTCATCTGGAGCTGCATCGAGGGCATCTTGGCGGGAAGCTCTTGCTTTAATAAGAAAAAGGTTGAAAAGGCGATCAAGGAGGTATGTAAAATGGATCAAAGATTTGCACAAATGATTGGAACAGGACGTTCTACAGCAATTAGACAGGCCGTTAATGAAGGAAGAACGCAGGGCAGGGTCGAAGGCAGAGCCGAGGGCATGGCTGAAGGAATGGCCAAGGGCATGGCCGAGGGAATGGCCAAGGGCATGGCCGAGGGAATGGCCAAGGGCATGGCCGAAGGAATGGTCAAGGGCAAGACTAAAGTCATCGACTATATTATTGCTTCTTTCTTTAGCGATGGAATGGAGGCCAGCATGATCACAATGGAAGAATTGAGGAAGATCAGGGAAATGACCATGACTGCCTGACTCAAGAATCGATTGGAATACACGGGCTTCCACGAAATAAACACCCAAGAAAAACAGGAGGCTTAGCCACAAGGAATTCAACATTGAAGATTTGAATAATCGCTCTACCGAGATTAGGCTTGCTGTCGAACGAGGCAGGGCACAGGGAAGAGCCGAGGGCATGGCCGAGGGAATGACCAAGGGAAGAGCCATAGCACTAGCTGAAGCAAAAGTTGAAATCATCGACTATCTTATCGCTACTCTCTTTAGCGATGGAATAGATTCCGTTATGATTACAAAAGAGGAAGTGTTGAAGATTATAGATGAATTTAACACTCGTTTCTATCCGTAGCAAGACAACCCACCAACAAGAAAGAAAGGTCGAAGATGCGACCTTTTTTCTTTCCTGCTTCATGGTTTAGATGCCACATGTGCATATCATTCACATCCATGGTCTTGATCTCAACGTATAATAAACATATAGTATCTATCGAAAGGAGGCTCTTCATGATTCAAATAGAAGGATTGAAAATAGCATTTGACACTGTGGTATTGAATGCAAGCGACATCCGCATTCCCGAAAACAGGATTACATTGATCAAGGGAGCCAGCGGATCGGGCAAGACTTCCTTATTGTATCGCATCGGGCTGGTCAGTTCCGACAAAGGTTTTCGCTATCTCGTGGACGGAGAAGACCTGATGTCTTGGGACGAAAAGAAGAAAGCTTCTTTTCGCGGGAGTCGGCTTAGCTTTGTTTTGCAGGACAACAGCATGTTCGAGCAATATGATGTCCTGGGAAACCTGAAGCTGTATGCATCGTTTGGCCATAAGCGCTACTCCGAGGAAGAATACAAGAAAATCCTGCGATCTGTCCGATTGCGAGTTCCTTTCAACCAGCCAGTCCAAACGCTTTCGGGAGGCGAAAGGCAACGCCTTGCTATCGCCTGCTGCCTGTGCAAGGACACGCCAATCATATTGATGGACGAACCGACAAGTTTTCTCGATGAGCAAAATGAAAAAACTGTCTTCAGCGTCATGCAGAGCATCGCTCACGAATACGGCAAGACAATCATTTTCTCTAGCCACAGCTCGGCGGCGCAGGATATCGCCGATGAAATATACGAGATCAAGAACCGTGAATTACACGAGACGAGGCATTGCGAAGATGTGGCATGTCTACCAAGGAAACATCGGATAAGCTCCGAGAAGCTTTCTTGGCTATCGTACTCTCTGTTTTTTCACAAGAAATTCAGAAAACTGGAAAACACCATCGTACTTGTTATTACGACCATTATCATCATGGTGACTGGCTTGTCTATCTACTCAACCCACTCCACAGCCAAGAGCATTCATGCCTTTGAGGAACTGTGCGAAAACCAATTGTTTGTCACGAAAGATGCGCGGGCTGCGACCGTAAACAATGATCTCGATGCTTTTTCCTTCAGCGAGGAAGACGCTTATCCCTTCGTTCGAACCTACGCCGTCATCGAGGGACGCACATATCCCGCGCTTCCTCTTTTCAAGCAAAACGACATTTCTCCCTACATATCCTACAAACTACAAGGAAACGGTGTTTACCTGAGTGAAACATTGTACCAAGACTTGATCCAAGCGCATGTCAATCCTGCCGACCTCTCCGTTCATTTGATCGCCCAATCCCCTTCAGGATTGATAGAATGCCAAGAAGTGTTCGTCCCCGAGATAATCCTTTCCAGTGCATACAAATGTTACTACCTCAGCGATCCTTCGCTTCCTTGCGCATTGGTGGATCATGAAATCCTTGATCGCTTCTACAAGGAATGCGGCGCATATGAAAGTGATCAGTATATCGGCTACACGATCTTTGCGAATTCCTTCGAGGAATACCGCGAAACAGTTTTGCGCCTGCGGGAAAGCCATGGCGTGCAAGGATTCTTTGCCTATGGCAAGGAAGTCGAGCAGTTGACGCTTTCAGCCAAGCGCATGCATCGCATCATCGGCATTTCCGGGCATCTTTTGGCGATCACTGCAACTGCCATGCTAGAAATGATGTATTTCCACAAGAGGAACAAGGAAACGATGTTGCTGAAGCTGAATGGAGTCGCCAACGCCCAAATCCTAGGCATCCTGCTCCTGAACATGGCATTGCGCCTTTTCGTTGTGTTCGCTCTGTCTGGTATTTTTGCGGCAGGAGCATGTCACGCTTTCCAAATACCTTTGTCTTCCTACATTGCCACGAATCTTTTAATCCTTTGCTGCATCACGTTGATTGAAGCTTTCTTGATGTTCTGGCACATCAAGAACATCTCCATCGAGAGTGTCATACGAGAACAAGAGCAGGCAAAGCTCAACGCCTGATTCCCTGAAGTAGGGTAGAGTGAGGCATTTAGCCTCACCCTCCTCCTTGCACCGTACGTTTCGCGTATACGGCGCTACATGCAATCATTGGTTTACGAATCTACCCAGGTAGTATTACAGAGGATTGACCAATTCCAGCCGATCCTCTTATTCAGCGCTATCAGGTTCTGGTATATCATCCGAGGATGTTTCCATTGCTTGAGGACTGCCACCCTCACCTTATTCCTCATCCATCCTCCTACCGTTTGGTTCGGCTTGACGAATGTGAACGTCAGCGGCTTTGCCACCGCTTTGTTTCTCCAGGTGATTTCCTTCACCTTGTCCTTTAGGCGCTGCTTCCTTTTCTCGTCCACCTTGAGCATCCAGCCCTTGCTGCGTTTCCAGAACCCGAATCCCAATAGGCACAGGATTTCGTTCCCCGCTTCACCTAGGTATTTTCACCTTCGGTTTGCGGTTCCCTATGCTTGGCGACAGCGCTAGCGACTGAACATCGGCGCGGGCATGGGTGAATTTCTCTATAAAGATTTTTTGCCAAGCGAGATCGAAAAAAAACCGCCCGTTTCCAGGCGGGGCTATGCAAGTGCCTCATTTTTCATTTTCGAACAACATTTCTACGTTCACTTCGAGGATTCTTGCGATATTGCTTATCTTGTCAATCCCGATCAACGTCTTTCCTCTTTCCCATTTAGAAACCATGGTTCTGTCTATATTCATCTCTTTAGCAAGCTCTTCTTGGCTCATATTCCTCTTTTTCCGCCATTTCCTAATGTTTATCCCAACGGTAAGAATGATATTATCTTGTTCATCCATTACACGCTTTTGCCATTCCTAATCAGGTCTGCAACAAGAGGAACCAGTACATGGCAAGCCACCGTGAGAAGAATCAACAGAAGGAGCGATAGGAGTGATGGGAAGACCACTGTCCTTGCGGTCGCAGAGAAGATTGCCATGGAGAAAGCAAACAACAGGGCGTTTGTGACAAGACTCTGACCTGTATCCACAATATAGCGTTGTTTCCTTTGGGATTCAATTTCCTCTTTCGCCAATCCAAGTCCAGAGAGAACCCGATCAGTCTGCCTATCTTGCTTGATCCCAAGCAATGCCAACCCCAAGGAAAGAACCGCTACTGCCGCCGCAAACACCAGAGTTGCGGTCATATACGTTGTTTTCGCTCCAGAAATGCCCGTTGCCCAGCTGGCCTTGGACCGGAATTCGCTATTGACATAGTATCCCTTTCCTTTCAGCTCATCGATGATCGCGGGAACGTTATCCGGTGAATCCGGAAAAATGGAGTATGCGGTAGGCTTCCACGGCGTGTCCTCAATGACACGATAGAGATCCCCTTCCCTGTCTGCAGGCAATACATCGACCGTATAATCAGACCACTGATCATTATAGACATAAACGGTCTGTCTCTTCGTCTTGCGATGTTCCTCAATGAGCTTTTCTACCTCTCCTCTTTCCATGTATATGACATACGGATACAATTCAAACATGCCAAAAGACCTGTCCTCCAAGATCCCCGCAATTGGAAATCTCACTTGTTCATACTCAATGACCGTGATGTAAGTTAAAGAAGTAGCATCCGCACCATACGCCCTGCCGTATTCATTGTATATCGGAACGCCGACCGTATACTCGATCTCCATTCCGTTGAGATCGTCCTCCTCAATTCCCATCTGCTTGACAAAATACGATGCCAATTCTTTCGAAAGATAGATGCCTTCATCACCAAAGGCTTTTTCAACGGAAGCCATTGCCTTGTGATCCTTTAGATAACAGTTGATGCTTGGATAATCATTCGAAAACTCGTCCTGGTCATCCTCCGTATAATGAAAGGAGCCTTCCTTTGATTCGCCGCGATACAGGTTAATGTCCATTTCAACTCTCTGGAAAATGTCTAGCCCTCAACCGTAATGTCATGCAAGGCAACGCCTAAGCCTAAGAGTCCTTCACTGTCATAGCGCCATTGTACTTCCTTGACATGGGGGATGGCGGTGATTTCCTCTATTTCCTCATCGGTGAACCAAGGATTTCCCGTCAGTTTGTTGTATCGGAGAATGTCATAGTCATCATCTAGCCTTGGCTCTGTCTTGAATACGACAATCTCATCGGACTGGACGCTATCCATGGTCTTTTTCTGCGCTTTTGCGACAATGGTGGAGTATGTGTTGAAAAAGCATACGAGCAGGATGGAGAGGGTCAACATGAAAGACATGGCTTTCATGTATCCTTTTTGCCTTTCCTTCAAAAGGGAAAACGTCTTCTGGAGAATCTTTATGTTTGGCAGCGCGGATGACTGGATTTCCGATGTATCGCTTTTGAATAATTGCTTTGCCTCCATCGTTCCATCCTTGATCTCGTAAGAAAGATCCGCACACCCCATCATTTCCTTGTCGTGCGTAAAAAGCAAGATAGGCTTGTTTCTTTTCCTCAAGGAATCAAGCAACTCAATATATATGGCCGCATATTCCATGTTTTGGGATGCCGTGGGTTCGTCAAGGAAATACATGTCCGCATCTGTCCCAATACATGCACAAAAGGCAGCGCGTTTCCTTTCTCCCCCGCTAAGGGAAGCCATCGGCTTGTCCCGTAGCTTTGCAAGCCCAAGCCTTTCCACAAGCATGTCCATGGGCAAGCAGGCGCCCCACAGCTCTGGACCAAGACACAGATGCTCGTTTAGGGTCAGCCCGTCCAGGAATTCAGGCTCTTGCGCATCAATGGAAACATGGCATCGACAGTTTCGCAAAAGTTCCCTGAATAAAGAAGTCTTCCCGCTTCCACTTTCTCCCGTGACGCATGTGACCTTCCCTGGCACAAGCTCGATTTCCCCTGCCTTGAGAACGACATGGTCGCCATACATGATTTCATTGAATTTCATCTCATATCTCTTCTCACTTTCTACTCTAATTATATTTACTTAAGACCGACAGTCCGATCATGGACTCTCGGTCTTAAGCGTAATTTTTTAGCGAATGATTCCGCCAAAAACATTGTTGTTCATTGCACCTGTCAAATTAAGACAATGTCATGTTTGAAGAATTGTAATAAAATTGGAAATCTCTGGTTGTAGAATCGTATTGATAAGAATACGAAGTCATTGTAACGGTGACAACAATATAAGCCTTGTAATCAAAAGTCGATCCATTGTCGAAAGCACACGACGAATACCCGTTCATCGCATTGCAAATAACATTGCTGGAAGCACTCCATTTTTTCGTACCTGTGATGTATCTCTTGGCGGTGCAATAAACGGTGCCTGAGCCAACGGATGTAGAAACAGACTTGTTTTTTGTCAGTTGAACATATGTTGATGCGTTTACGCTTGCGACAGTCATCACAACCATAAGCACGCAACAACAATGCTTAAATAATTCAATAAGTCTTTTCATGGCAACCCCTTTCATTTCATTTTTCTTTTTTACTCATTCGCCTAGGCAGTGGACGGTCTCCGTAAATCGCGTGTGGCACGGATGCCTTGGATCCAGCTTTTTGCACCTTTAAAAGCATAGCACATTAATAGATAAATTTCAATATATATTTTGTGAATGATATGCACTTTATCTGTGTCTGTGATTGCTAAGAACATCATTAATTAAAAAAGACGTGAAACCCACGTCTTATCTTCCCCCTTCATCAAGGTATTTCATGTATTGTTCCGCAACATCATCGACCGGTCCCATTGCCTTGACAACGCCATGGGATAGCCATAATGCATTCTCGCATACCGAGCGAACAGAATCCATGGAATGGGATACAAACAAAAGGGTGGTTCCCTTTGCCCGCATTTCGGACATTCTTTGCTCGCATTTCTTCTGGAACGCTATATCGCCAACGGATAGAACCTCATCGCAAATCAGAACATCTGGATTAACGATGGTTGCGATGGAAAAGCCAAGACGGGCAGACATTCCGGAAGAGTAATTCTTGATGGGCATGTCGAGGAAGTTGTGTAGCTCGGCGAAGTCGACGATTTCGTCAAAATGCTCGTCCATGAATTTCTCATCGAATCCAAGGACTGCACCATTGAGGTAAATGTTCTCTCTAGCCGTCAAATCGCCGTCAAATCCAGCGCCTAATTCAATCAATGGAGCCAATGTACCATAGGTTTCAACAGTGCCCTTGTAGGGCTTTAAAATGCCGCATATCATCTTCAACATTGTACTCTTGCCAGAGCCATTGGTTCCAATGATTCCCCAGGATTCTCCCTTGCGAACCTTGAACGAAACATCGTCCAGGGCAAGGAATTCCTTGAACATTAGCTGTCGTTTGACTAGCTTGACAAAGTATTCCTTCAGGTTGTCTATCCTTTCGGACGCAATGTTGAAGCGGATTGTCGCATGGTCTACAACCACAGCATATTCTTCGTTGTTCATTTTGCACGCCTCCTAGATATACAGGATAAACTTGTCCTGGGAACGATGGAATGTCAAGGCACCAAACAACAGCATTCCCAAAGACCACGCAAACCCCATCAGCACCAGTCCGCTTTCCGGCATCAATCCTTGCAAGGCAATGACCCTGAACTGTTGGATATATGCATACAGGGGGTTGATGTTTCGGATGAACCATGCCATCTGCTCACTCACTTGCTCTATGGGATAGAAGATCGGGGTGCAGTACATCCATGCGGTCAAGAATGCCGCATAGATATATTGCACATCGCGGAAGAAAACAGTCGCCTGCGCCAAAAACAATCCCAGCCCCAAGGCAAACACAAACACCTGCAACAAGATTACCGGAACAAACAATAGTTTCCAGGTAAACCCTACACCAGTGAATATAAACACCAACAACATTGCCCCCAGTGAAAACAACATGTTCACAAAGGAAGATGAGACGATAGACATGGTGAAAATATACTTTGGTACATATGTCTTCTTCAACAATGCCGCATTGCCTAGAATGCTCCACATTGCCTTTGTGGTTGCCTCGTTGACAAAGTTGAAGATCGTCTGCCCGATAATCAAATACACCGGATAGTTATCAATGTTAAAGCGAAACATGCTTGAAAACACAACAACCATGATTGCCATGATCATGAGAGGATTCAGCACGCTCCATATATAGCCAAGAAAACTGCGCCTGTATTTCAGCTTGATGTCCTTGGACACAAGCTGACGATACAATGGCATGTATCTTTTGATTACGCTCTTGTCAATTTTTTTCGTCATTTAGTTTCAAATACTCCTTCCATCCCTCGTATCCACTCAAATACGCAAACGAATCGCGGTATTCCTTCATGACCTTGGCATGTGACTTATCCAGCATCAAGACAATATCCGCATATGCCTTCAGGCATGCCAGCATCTGTTTCCAATCCTTGCTTCCCTTGATTCCCTTGTGGGTATCGGGATCGAATAGGATGACATCTTTCTTACGAAACAAGCTGTAGGGCCATATTCCCATTGGATAGGCATATGGCTTGCTTTTGTCAGCGGGAAAGACCCATCCATTGCCCGTGAGAAGATAAAACCATTTATTCTCCTTGTGCATGTTATCGTAGATGTCCTCGACCTTCTTGGGTGGCTCATAGCCATAGATCTCACCCAACGCCAAGACATCGTCCGTCAGTTCCTCGACTGGCTTCATCGCATATCCAAGCGCCATGACCTGACGGTTTTTCTCTTCTGGATCCAGAGTCATTAGGTATCTTGGTCCCTTCAAAAAATCCTCCACGGCAAGCTTGACCAGCATCGCATCGCGATAGCGATATCGCAAGGCATTCGCAAGAATCCTTTTCTGGCAATATTTCTTCATCATGCCAAGGTTTCCCCCTTCATGATAGAGCGCATTGACAATCATGCCATTGCGAACATCATAGTAGGACAAGGACGAAGCTCGCTTGTTTTCAAAACCTGGCGACCAAACGCATATCCCATTCAACAACATGAAGCCATTGTGATTGCGAAGACCATACTCGGTATCATCGTTGTGCAAGAACAACGGCAAGGGCAGGTTGTCCAATGTCGCTACCGACAACGGATAGCAGGCAAACCACCATGCCGCATAGTCGGGCGTATCGAATGTCTCGTTCAGCAGCACATTGTCTCTGATGCGCAAATCCAAGCCAGGATGAGGAGTCCAGGGATCCATTCCTTCCCAATGACTTCCCGCTTCATGGGAAACATACGGCATGTCTTCCCTTAACATGGCTCCCGATACACAGGACTTCTCCCACGCAGGCGAAACATACGACAACAATGCATGCGTGCGAACCAAGGAATCCGGCACAAGTGTGGCATCATCGTCCATGAACACCATGTGGGTCAGCCCCATTTCTTCCTTTGCAAGGTTAATCTCGATCAAACCCCTGGCAAATCCACCAGATCCCCCGGCATTGATGTTTTGAAACAGGTGGACATGTTCGCTTTCAATGTCTTCCCTTGCCAAGGTATGACCATTGTCAATCAAGAATATCTCTAGGTTTCCATATAGCGGGGAAGTCGGGTTGTCGATCAGTTCCTTCCGCAACAAATCAATGTTTGCCTTGACGTATTTTTCACGCTTAAACGTGCATATGTCACAAGCCAGTTTCACCTTGTGAAGCGGCTCTTCATCCGTTTGCCAGCTTCCCGTAAACAAATGGGCATCTTCTGAGCGAGGGGTGAAGGCAAACCACACACAACGGCTCTTTGGCCGAGCATTGACCGGAATCGAGATAACCGTAGGCTTTTCAAGCACATATGCATATTCCTGTAGCATGCCATCTTCATCGAACAATCCCACCGTGCATTTTCCTGTCGCCTCTAGGCACAGGAAAAAACGACTGATTGTTGTGTACTCTCTCCATTTGGCAATCGACAACATGTTAAAGTATGTGTCAAAGCAAATGGCTTTGCCATCCTTGCGCCAATACAGCTCTTGCCTTGACGCATCCATATCCCTTGGATACAGCAATGTTTCCAATATCATTTCACACCTCTTGGCGATCTATGTCATTCGCCACGATTCCCTTGAGCGTATGGGCAAATGCCTGCACGGGATTCATTTCCTTAGCATACATCTTGCGCTTTGCCAAGGCATAATATGCTGCGTAGGCAATGGATGGCGCAAGTCCCAGCGTATGCCTGGTGGACACGCCTCGTTGGTAGAAGAATTTCTCATCAAAGCCATTGAACCATGTCCCTTCCGCTTCGCCTGTATCGTAGTAAGAATTTCCCACCGTTCCAATATCTTCCGGAACATACCATGCCTTAAGACCAGCCGAAAGGCAATCCCGCAAAAACTGCACTTCTTCCCCGGCACCATTGCCCGAGCCTGCCCCCATACGGGGATCAAAGCGCACATTGGCTCGCTTAATCGCATCCTTGCGCATGGTGATCTGCCATGACGCAATCCTTAGGCATGTCCACTTATTGAGCCTTTGTTCACGTTGTGCCAAGCGAGAAGGCTGGTTCGCAAAGCGAAAGCATATGATATCCGCATCCAGCCGTTCATATGCGCTCAATATCGTCCACACATGAAAAGGAAACAGTTTTTCATCGTCGTCGCACAACAACAGGATATCACCCTTGGCATTGTCAAGCGCCATGTTACGGGAATTGGACAAGCCTCTTTGTTGCGTCATTAGCAGCCTATGCACGCCCTTAGGCGTGCATTCCTGTACAAACCCTTCCTCGTCGCATTGCGATATAACCAACGCATCGGTCTGTATACCTGTTTTTTCAATGATCGAGAGATCTTTCTCCCCCATGCACGACAAACATACCTCAAGCTTCATTTTTCGCCAACCTTCCGTATTTGACAATCCCGTTGACCCCATACGCAAACATAGACGCTAAAGCCAGACCAAAGGGCACGCCAATGAAGCGATACGTGTGCCAATTCATCAAGGCTGCCCTTCGCTTATCCGCAGACTTTTGCTTGCCCGATAACCGATACACCAACAAAGGCTCGTCTACCCCAAACGCCTTGTATCCACGCCGCAAAATCGCAAGCCATACCGCAAAATCTTCATGTATGCAATCGTCCATTGGAAAGGGGATCTCGCGCAAGACATCCTTTCGCACCAAGGCGGAAGAGCAGGAAATGATATTCTGCTTCAACAGCTCGCGATAGCCGATTTCCTCCTTGGCAGCTAGCGTGTATTGCAAGCGATTGCCGTTTTCGTCCATGAATGCTGATCCACAATACAGCAAGACGGCGTCTGTTCGTTTCGCCAAAAGGGATATCTGTTTCTGCAGCTTGTCTTTTTCCCACTTGTCGTCCGCATCCAGGAAAGCGATCCATTCGCCATCCGCCAAGGCAATCCCTTTTGTCCTGCCATAGGCAATCCCACGGTTTACCATGTTACGGACAACCTTGATCCTGGCATCGCCAAAACCCTGGGCGATCGCCTGGGTGTTATCCAGGGAACAGTCGTCAATGACGATCAACTGCCAATTGCCATATGTCTGGGCAACGACCGAAGCAATCGCCTCATGTATGTATTTTTCCGCGTTATACGCGGGCATGACAATGGTTACCAATGGGTTCATTGCCCCACCTCTCCTTCTAGCGCATCTGTCTCCCCCTCGCCAATGCCTTCCGTGCTTTCCGGCATAAAGACGACCTTGATCGTCTCAAGGATGATACGAATGTCGGTCACAATCCCTTGCCTTGCGATATACATCAAATCCATCTGCAGCTTGTCGTAAGGACTGGTATTGTATTTCCCATGCACCTGGGCATAGCCTGTAAGCCCTGCCTTCACCTGTAGGCGCAGGGTGAATTCAGGCATGACACTTTCATATTTGCTTGTGAGTTCCGGTCTTTCCGGACGAGGACCGACAAACGACATGTCTCCTTTGAGAATGTTCAACACCTGGGGCAATTCATCGATCCGCATTGCCCGTATGATCTTTCCCACCTTAGTGATGCGGTCGTCTTCCTTGCCCGCCAAGCGAACCACGCCATCGCTTTCCGCATTGACGCGCATTGACCGAAACTTGATGATTTCGAATTCCTTGCCATCCTTGGTTAATCGTGTTTGCTTGTAGAACACCGGTCCCTTGTCCTCCAGCCAAATCGACAAAGCCGCAAGAAGATACACCGGCGAGCCGATAAGAAGAATCAACAAAGAGAACAAGATATCCAAAAGACGCTTGCTCACCAAGTAGAAAGCGGAGGGAGCCGCCCTTTGGCACAGCATGACCGGCAGGCTTGCCATCTGTAGCTGCCGAGAACTATTCACGATATAATCGCCGATATTAGGGCGTATATATACCATGATGCCCTTCTCAATGCAGTATTTCAACACATCGTTTCTTTGCGAAGAATGTATCCCGCACAGCATCACTGCCTCAGGTTTCAATTTATCCAATGCCTCGAACACCTTGACATGCCCTTCCTTGACATCGATCTTGCCAATGACCTTGAAGCGCCAGTTCACTTGCTTGGTGATCTGTTCCCCTTTCAAGAACGCATACAGGTTATCGTAGATGATCATCGTGGTGGCAGGCGGACACACTTTGTTCGTCAACAAATTGGCAGGCTTAGACCATACCAGCGCAGCAAAACTCCACAAGAACAATCCCAGCAACATGGGACCTGGCGCGGGAAGATACCGAATCAATAGCCATAACACCACATACATGCCAAGGGCGGTCATGCCCGCCGCAATGACATGCGAATACACCAAGGCGCTAGTCCTGCTTGTCTGCAAGTCAAATCCCCCGTAAAGCTTTGCAAACGCCGAATATATCAGTGCAAACACAAATATCACAGCCAAGTTTCCCTTGATCACAAAGGGAATAAACAGCTTTTCAAAATAAAACTCATACCACAGCCAGCGAAACCAGAATGTATTTATGACAACGATCGACAGCGAGATAAGAAACAAAATAAAGTCTTTCTTCTGGCGGTTTTCCAACATCCTTTGCCTCCTTTCCTCAGCCATGCCCATAGATTCTATCATAATCAAAAGATGATTCAAAGAATCACATTGAATTCACACAAATACACAATTGTTTCTTAATCTGTAAAATAAGGAAAAAGCGGCCTATGCCGCTTTATTTTTTCAACACACCAGTGTTTTCATCAAAGTCATATTCCAACCCATCAATGATACAATGCCCTCGCATCATTCGCCCTGTCTGAAGGTCATAGTAGTACGTATTGCCTTTCTGCGAAGGATAGAGCGCCACATCGTGGGGGCTATCAACCGTATACCATCCCTTGATCATCTTTCCGTTCTGGTCGTAGCGCACCCATTTTCCCTCTGGGTTTGCGCCTGTCGCAAGGTCTTCCTGGAACAGATAGGGAATCCATACCTCTTTGTCTGACGCCAAGGCACCATCCCTGACGACATCCAGCCAATACCATCCATCGGTCAATGGATCGTAGATCTCGCATCCTCTTTCCTCGTTGAAGAGCTTGTCGATGATATTCTTCGGATCTCCCGCAACGCCTCTCTTGACGCCATTTTCATACCAGTATTTCAGCTTTCCATCGCTATTCCAGCCCCCAGCTGAAACCTCGCATACGCAGCTTGGACCATTAGGAATATACGCAACGATGGAACAAACGCCACCCCCTACGCTCTTGACAACGCCATCCTTGACCGTTGCTACGCTTTCGTCATATGACTCCCAAAAAACTTGGCTTGCATATCCCCATGGAACCACAGTCGCATGCAGTGTCTTCTCTTCCCCTGGCAACAAGCCAAACGAAAGCGATGTCTTGTCCAAGGACAGCTTGATGTCCGTCTTGCGGAACACCGAGGTCTTGAGAACCGTCACATCATCCACTGTGCGCAAATTGTCACCCATGGCAAGAAACAGCCCTGTCTGCACATTCATGACCACATTCCCTGCGCCACTCTTGAAAACCATCCACTTCTGCGATGCTTCCCCTCGATAGTACTCCAGGGAAACCTTGCCAAAGGTGATAAACGACAAAGTGTCGTAGTCGGGATTGCCAGGGTTGGTGGTATTGACGGCGGAAGGATCGGCTACCGCCGTCAAATCCTTCCCATTGTTAGCATCCACAAAACGATAGTATCCCGTTGACAAACGCGTTACATACACGTCTCTTCCGCCAATGACATACACCCCATCCTCCAGCACGACCTCATTGTTGCCATAGACTTGGTTCATCAGCACCACGCGGCGCTGAAGCCACAACAACATCGAATCCAATGAATCGTGGAAATCATCCATCTTCCATAGCTTTTGGTTTGCCAAGGCAGATGCCTCGATTTCCTTGGACAACGCCGTGCATTTGTACGCTGAACCGATGTAGATTTTGCGCAAAGTCGCCCATTCTTCCTCAACGATCTTGCGGAAAGGTTGCATCTCCAGCAGCTTCTCAAACAACATGCATGTTCTTGTCCCGATCGACCTGCCTCTATTGACCCATAGCCTGCCTGGCGACTTAAACAACACGTCATCAAACGAGAACAAACCCATTGCCCTGTCGAAATCCCAATATGTCCCGGCATGGATGACATCATCCAGTCCATCCCGATACATGAACACACTGGATACCGATGCATCCGAATCACCGGTGAATTCCTCGATCAAGTAATACCTAGCAAACGAACGCACATCACATATCTTGTCAACAGCCGCAAAATCCCCTTGGTTCAAGGCTTCCTCCAATTTGTCGTATTCCTCCAGGAATGCGCTCTCAACGTCTTCCAAACGCTTCTCGCTGGCCACGTCCTTGACCGTCAGGCGGGTGTTCCAGACACTGGAATACACCGCATGGCTATCTTCGTTATTGTCGTAATTCTTAGGTTGGTTCAGTTCCATCAGGATCGCATCATCGCTCTTGAGGTTCACTTCGCTCTCCCCAATTCCCACTCGATGCGTGAGGTAATAGCTGCCAAGCCAATGCTCGCTGCCATCGGGATCATGCACATACAAGTCGATGAACTTTCCCGTCAGGTTGTATGGTTCACCGGCATTCAACCCCGCCGCCATGTCAAAGGCAATATGCGTACGCATCAGGGAAGGTTCCATGCCGTTGGCGAGAAGCACCCATTTCTTCGCCGCACCCATGCCAAACAAATTCATCTTTTTGGGAAAGGCAAGCTGATAGGGCTTCTTGATCAAGCTCCATGTTGTGTTTCCCCTGCCCTTCATGTTGATCGGCTTGCTGTAGTCGAGACTGTCGTATTTTGTGACGCCATCCTCTTCCACGATTGTCACAAGCGCTATATCATAGCGCTTGTTATGGTATGACTCTGGATCGTTTTCATCTTCGATCATGTTGTTGTTAATCGTCGAAAGCGTATCGTCCTTCAGGTAAATATGGATCTCTGGCACACCATAGTGCGGTTTTTCTTCTTCCTCTGCCTGCGTCGCAATGTGGCTGAAGCTCACTACGCCAACCAACGCAATCAAGCATGCAAGTAATCTTCCCAGCATTAACCAACCCCCTTTTTGCGCAATTCATTTTACATATTCATCCAACCATTTTCAACTCTTAAAAAACGAAAGGCGTTGCGGAATCATCCGCCAACGCCTTGCTTATTTGTTTTCTAGAATACCTGTTGTTTCGTTAAAGAAATACCACTTGCCGTCGATTTTAGTCCAGCCTTTCGCCATGGCTCCCGTCGTCCAGTCATAGAAATACGTCCCGCGAGAAATGGAATACCAACCCTTCCACATTTTTCCCTGGCCATCATAGCGCACCCACTTGCCTTGCGGATTTGCGCCCGTCTCGATGTCTTTCTGATAGACATACGGGATCCATACTTCCTTGTTCAGTGCCTTTGCGCCATTGTTGTTCGCATCTAGCCAATACCACCTGTCGCTTGTGGGATCGTAAATCTCCCTTCCACGCTCGATATGGTAGATGTTGTCCCATAGATTCTTTGGATCGCCAGCAATCCCTTGCCTGTATCCGTTTTCATACCAGTAAGGACCATCCCACACAAGATGATATCCAGGCTTTTGATAAGGATCAGAGCTTGCTTTGCGCACGCCTGTCACTTTCTCGAACTTGACAATGTTTCCTTTGAAATACGGGGAATTGTTGAAATTGCCATTCGAGGCATAGCCATTGGAAGAGCCAAAATACCTCTTGGCGTTTTCCGTGTGTATGACAAATTCTATGACATCGCTCGAAACCGTCGCAACACACCCATCTGGCGCATCCCTTGCGTCTTTTTCATCGATCTTGACAACAGGTATCACAATGCCCGTATCCAATGTAATGTAGAAACGGTCGCCAATCTCACCTAAGCGATAGCCTAGCGCCGCCCCGATAAAGCCATCCGCATCAAACAACAGCCCTGTCTCTTGATCTACCGTCATTTTCTCTTGGATAAAACGATACTGCTTGCTTGTCCTGTCTGTAATCAAGCGATAGTCCTCATAGGTCTTGTTGCGACCGTACGAACTGGATGTGACGGGACAACCAGTGTACGTAGCCGCCTCGTATTCTTTGTTGTAGTGAGAAAGATCCGCAAGGCTGAACGTTGCCCGCGTCCATCCTCCCGCCCCCAGCAACAACGATATTGCCAAGGCAGCTCTTTCAAACACATTCTTCCTGGTGCATGGTTTCTTCATGATTATTATTCCCTTCCGTTGAAAAGCGCTTCACGATAAAGTTCATGCACAGGAAATTCAACGGAACATACATCGGCACGCTAATGAGCTTGGCATATGCCTCTTTTGCACCACCTACACGCACGACAAGAAACACAATCACCGCTGAAATCACGATTCCTGGCGCATAGCTTGCGGGAAATGCACAAAGCGTCCTCCAGCTCATCTTCTGGCGATAGGTAAACCGCATGTTCATGACATATGAAAACAACATGGCAGACAAATCAGCCAGGATGCTCGCCAAGGAAGCCCCCATCCCAAGCTTTACATATACAACGTACAAAACTTGCGAGATCAACGTGTTCATCGCGCCAATGATCCCAAACGTCAGGAATTTCCTGCTAAAAAACTTTTCCCTGGTCTTTTCCAACATATGACTATTTTATTTCTCCCTGCCAATTTGTCAATTGAAATTGAATGCGCTTTCATTATTTTGCGGTGATATAATCATTGTGATACAAAGGAGAATATCATGCATATGAAACCAAAGCCAACGCTTGTCATCCTTGCGGCGGGCATGGGTTCCCGCTACGGGGGAATGAAACAAATCGACGGCGTGGGAAACCACAACGAACCGATTATCGAGTTTTCCATCTACGATGCCAAAGAGGCAGGCTTCGAAAAAGTCGTCCTGATCATTCGCAAAGAACACGAAGACGCTTTCCGCAAAGCCTTGACAGACAAAATCGCCCCGCACATGGAAGTCGCTTTTGCCTACCAGGACATGACCAACATACCTACAGGACTAGTCATCCCCGAAGGACGCGAGAAGCCATGGGGAACAACCCACGCTCTTCTAGCATGCAAGGGAATCGTCAATGAACCATTCGCGATTATCAATGCGGATGATTTCTATGGCAAGGATGCCTATAAGGTCATCTACGACTTCCTAAGCAATGAAGCAGAAGACTCTCACTACGCCATGGTCGGCTATCTCTGCGGCAATACCCTTACTGAAAACGGAACCGTTACCCGTGCCGTCTGCGAAAAAGATGCGCAAGGCAACCTAGAATCCATTCGCGAGATCCAAAAGATCGCCCATTCAAAGGATGGCGCAATCTATGAAGAAAACGGACAATGGCTCCCGCTTCCAAGCGATACATTGGTATCGATGAATTTCTGGGGCTTTACGCCAAAGGTCTTCGACCAGTGCGAGCCACTGTTTGCTAAATTCCTAGAGGAAAACATTGAAACCAATCCCATGAAATGCGAGCATGTCATTCCTACGGCGATTGGAACACTCGTCAAAGACAATGTCTGTCAAGTCAAGGTGCTGGCTTCCCATGACAAATGGTTTGGCGTCACTTACCGCGAAGACAAGCCCGAAGTCATG